>NZ_JAUASW010000003.1:0-329074 GCF_030345705.1 Pelomonas sp. SE-A7 | reverse complement strand
TTCCCACAAATTGAACTGCCGCAGTGATCTAGGTAGAAGTTTGAGTACAGAGCTTCCCGGCGCCGCGCCAATCGCGTTCAGGCCCCCTGATCCCGCGGCCAAAAGAATGAGCTGCTCCAGCGTGTCAAGCTTGGTTTCAATGTTGGCGGACGCAGCAAGCTCGTTGGCAAATGCGACAACCGGCTTGAAGCCTACAGACCGTGTCCGACTGGATTTACTTGGCATTTGCTGGCCCAACCGAGACACCAGTACGAGCTGTCGCAAGTTCAAGAACGCGCCGAATGTTCGTCGACTGCTTTCTTGAGTACTGGCCGACCACGCTGTGCTCGCCGAGACGAGCGGCATCGGCCTCCAACTCTCTGGCGTCATCTTCCCAAAGTTTCATGTGTGCGCTGGTGAAGTGGCTGAATGCGCAACCGGCACATGTCGTAGCGCTTGCGCTTTCTGGAGCGTTGCGTTCAAGGCGAACGTTGTAGCAATTGGCGCTACGGCTCTTGCGGATCGCTGACGCGACGCAGTTCGCATGTTTCATTGGTCGGAAGAGGTGACCTTGATTGACAAACGGTTCGCTGAGCACTTGGGCCTGACGCTCGCGATCCAGGCCGGCGTAGTCAATCCTGCGACTCATGACTTGGTGAAAGCGCCTTACGACGCGTGCGAATCCCCCGAAGCCTGTGAAGGTGCCGTCAACCACTTCTTTGGCGAGGATCCGTACCCGGTCGATCCCAACGCTCTGAATCTCTGCTTCAATTTCGCCAATCTCCTGCTTCCTTATCTCTGAAGGCGGCAGAGGCTTCCGGGCATAGCTAGCGGCTGTGGCTTCCGTCAGTGGGCCGCCAGGCGTATCAGTCACATATCCAAGCGTTGTCTCAAGATCGTCGTGACCAAGTTGCTGTCCTAGGCCGAGCAGGTCACCGAGCTCGAATCGAAAGTGGTAAATCAATGCATATGCCCTGCGAAACATGTGAGGATGGACAGGCAGCTCAGAATCACCCCCAAGCGCTCGCTCGATCAGATCTCTGGCGAAGCCATTCGAACTTGCATTGAACGAGAACCATTGAGCCCCGTTGACATTTCCAACAAGCGGGCGCGGTAGCTGGAAAAGCTTGTCCTCGCGAGGATCGGAAACGACGGTGCGGTCCTTAGCCCGCACACCATCAATTGCCCTTGCGAGGTCGCTCATCACTTCCAGAACCTCAATCGCGGCGCGTGTGGCATTGCCGACGTAGAAGGTGGTGTAGCTCTTGTAGGTCTTCTCGATGTAGAACTCACATTCGTACAGTCGGAGATTCTTGTCCACCAATTTCAACGCGTGTCGGTGCAAGCCAATCTTCCGATGTTCGATTTCGTCTTTACGTCGTGCATTGAGGAATGCAATCACAACAAAGCAGGCTGAGTACAACGTGTAGAGAACCCTGGATAGCGACCAAGACTCTTTGCGATGACGCAGCCCAACGGTTTCAATGGGAACACCAAGGAGCGCTTCAATGGCTCTTGTAAATGAAGAGTGCTGGATGATCTGGGATATCCGTTGTGTCGTGAGGTCGGTCCCTGATTTGCGTGCAGCCTCAAGCTCGCCTATTAGCTCCTTGAAAAGGTCGATGACAAGTCCAGAGATTTCACCAATCCACCAGAACGACTCCCTGAGCAGCGACGCTACGATTTGAGGTTCAAGATTCCCTGTTCGATTGCCTGCTCGACCGTAGAATTTGGAAGCTTGAACAGTGTTTGGAAAAGGGATGAACGACAGGCCCTCTGACCTCCCCAGACACTCTCCAAGCAAGTTCATTGCGGACATCTCCTGCCGAATGTGTGTCTGCGAAATTCCTGCTATGTCGCTGCGCTGCTTTGCCCGTTTGACGTTGTTAGTCTGTCTGGACCTTGGGGGGAGGCCCAAGTGTTTGACCAAGATCTCCTTCGCGACGGCGAGCTCTTGATGAGCACAGTTCGTACCTATTGCAATGGCGAACGAATCTCTAATGGAGTAGCCGCCAGAGCTCGCATGTGAGGGTCTGATCTGAGCCTCGACCTCCGCCCGTGGGTGACGATTGCAGTACTCGATTGCGCGGTCCTCGATGTTCAACGCGCGGGTCCATCCTCCTTTGCTGAGTTCGCTTGCCAACTCATCGAAGTCTGCTTGGCTCCAGTCTCCAAGCGCGTACAGACCGCGCAGCCATCCGAACTCAAATACCTTCATCAGCGTGCGAAGAGTTGCCGTGAGCCGCAGATGTGTCGACTTGCCAGGTGTCGAACGCTGTGCGCACGCCCGCAAGGACGCCACTAGCGCGTGAAGCAGATCAGGTCTGTGCAAAATGGATACCGGCGCGCCTGTCGTTGGCACGGGGGGCAGCATCATGTGAGAGAGCTTGTAGCGGACAAACTTGGCTGCTTCATCTTCACGTGCTGCATGGTTCGCCAACAGGATCTGGTCACCCACAATTTGGATTGAATGATGGGGATCGGAGCGTGTCGAGATTGCCGGGGGACGCGTTCCGTCAAGGGGGCTCTCTATTGCTTCCAATGGCCTTGTCATTGAGTTGCCTCCAACTCGATCGCTCCACGTACTTCGCGGACGATGTGTGCGTATCGACCTGACTCAACAAATCGAATCAGGGCGCGATTGAAGATCATTGAGGGCAGGTGATACGCCTCGAAAGCGTCCCTGTTTTGGCCAAGAAGTCGAGCCCAATTTGATTCGTAGTACTGCTCGACGCGAAGTGCCTCTTCAAGTCGGTCTCGATCGATGACAACTCGTCTGTTGATGCACCCATCTCCTTTGTGGCACTGTCTCGCGGAGCACGCACCAGCCTCGATGTAGTCATCGAAAGGTGGAGCTGTGGGGTCAGTACAAGAAGTGCCATCGCCAATGGGCCACAAGAGTGCGGTTCTTGGATCTTTGCCACCTTCAAATGTGAAGATGACTTCGCGTTCAAGTCGCCGCTGAAACTCTAGGTTGATTGCTTCGTTCTTGCGGTAAAGCATCAATTGAAATGCATATCCACCTGTCGTGCGAATGCTCTTGTGGTGGGCCATCTGCCGCATTGCTTCCAATCCGCCGGTCTGTCCCCTAAGACAGAGCACCTGGATTCGAACTTGTTCCCAACTGAAGTGCGGGAGACCATGCTTCTTCTGGAAGACCGAAAGTGCAGGCGTCCAACCTACGAATGGGCGGTGGTCTTTGACCGAGTCGGAGATCCAAAGGCGAGTTTCGTCAGGGCTCACCCACCCTAGGTGCTTCAGCACGGCCAGTCGCCACATCAGGAAGTCGATGGCACGAATGACGTCTATGTCGCTCCGTTCGACTGCGACGATGGGTGAAGATTTGCCCACGCGAGTCTTGAAGCCTTGAATCTGGAACGGTGCTTGGCGCCCAGAGATCCCGTCGGTGGTCAGTTCAAGTACGGTGTTGACATTCCATGCTGTGTGAATCTGAAGTACCAGCAAACAAGCCACCATGACCTCCATCCCGACGCCAAGCGGGAAGAAAGTCAGGCCTAGTGTGGATTTCGGCAGCCCGTAGAGCTCGCTGAGATAGCTCTGTAGGGCGAAATGGTTGAACTCCTTTGGTTTGCGCCCTGCGACCTCATCGAGATGTTCATGTACGACTTGCACATAAACCGCTGCAAGCACTCTGATTGGCACATGCTCGATCCAAGGCGGCGCGTGATCTCGTCGTTGATGCACAAGGATGTCGTGGATGTAGCTCTGAGAGATATCCAGGCTGGAAAGCTCACGCAATCTGACCGTCGCAAGGTCAATCTGATCCAAGATGCGGGTGCAGACACCACCTATCTTGTCTATTACGCTTGCAAGTGCGAGAGCAGTCTCCCGCTGAAGTTGCTCAACCGTCTCGTGCGGAATCGCGCCTACGGGCCATTGAGGCTTGCCTTCGATGTGGACAGGTTGGTCGCTGATAAGTTGCCTCCGATTGAAACGGGCTTGCGGCAACTGGGTGCGAAAGAAGTTGTGGAGCCCCTCTGCCTTTGGGAACCCTACAGAAATGAGCGACTGCGTTAGGACATTGCGAGCGATGAGAGACGAGCGGTGTCGGGTAGACGCTCCCCAAGATTTCTGGCGCTGAATCTCGACCTCCAAAGCGCCAAATGCTGCAACGATGTCCTCAAGCGTCAACTTGCCGGTTTCAAGATTGGCGAGGTCCAACCAAGCTTGGTCTTCAGCTAGGCATTCGAGTAGCGCTAGCAGCTGCCGGATGTCGCTGCTCGACTTTGCCTTCAGCTTTGATGTCCTTGATGCATGAAGCAGCGCTTCCCATATCCAAGACCCTTCGATTAACCCGAAGGCGCCTTGTACAAGGGGGTGTTCTCTTTCGTAGGCCCGCTGATGGAGCTTGAAGACCGCCGAGATGCTTACAGGTGTACTCATGATTACTCTGCTTGAGCAAGGTAGAGTGAGTTCTGCTTTGTCTAGGTATCTTGTACTCTTCTCACAAATTCATAGTACTTCGACCAGTACTGTCAACCTGGCGCCAGCCGACCTGCCCAAGGAGGGCGCCCGCTTCGACCTGCCCATCGCCCTCGGCATCCTGGCGGCCAGCGAGCAGATCGACCCGGCGCGGCTCGATGGCTTCGAATGTGCCGGCGAGCTTTCATTGGCCGGCCAGCTGAGACCGGTGCGTGGGGCGCTGGCCATGGCCCTGGCGCTGCGCCGCGAGGCTTCGTCGCGCCAGCTCCTGCTGCCCGAGGACAGTGCGGCCGAGGCCACCCTGGTGGAGGGCGTGGACGTGCGCCAGGCCGGCCACTTGCTGGACCTGGTGGCCAGCCTGCTGCCGCAGTCCGAGCAAGGCCTGGAGCGAGCACGGGCCGCTGCTCGTGCGGCGCCGCCGCAGCTGCCGGACCTGCTCGACATCCGCGGCCAGGCCGGCCCCAAGCGGGCGCTCGAGATCGCCGCGGCGGGCGAGTTGAGCCTGCTGCTGATAGGCCCGCCCGGCAGTGGCAAGTCCATGCTGGCCCAGCGACTGCCAGGCCTGTTGCCGCCACTGGACGACGAGGAGGCGCTGGAGTCCGCGGCCGTGCTGAGCCTGGCTGGCTCCTTCGACAGCGGGCGCTGGGGACAGCGACCCTTTCGATCGCCTCATCACAGCTGCTCGGGCGTGGCCCTGGTCGGCGGCGGTTCGCCACCGCGGCCGGGCGAGATCTCGCTGGCCCAGCATGGCGTCCTGTTCGTCGACGAGCTGCCCGAGTTCCAGCGCCCCGCCCTTGAGGCCTTGCGCGAGCCGCTGGAGAGCGGGCGCATCCTGATCTCCCGGGCGGCGCGACAGGCCGAATTCCCGGCGCGCTTCCAACTGGTGGCGGCGATGAACCCCTGTCCCTGCGGCCATCACGGCAGCCTGGTGCAAGCCTGCCGCTGCAGCCCCGAGCAGGTGATGCGTTATCAGAACCGGCTCAGCGGCCCGCTGCTGGATCGCATCGACCTGCGCGTCGAAGTGCCGGCAGTGCCGCCGGCCGAGCTGGCGTATCCGGGCGATGGCGAGGGCAGCGCCGTGGTCGCGGCTCGGGTCGCTCAAGCTCGCCAGCTCGCCCTAGCAAGGCAGGGATGCAGCAATGCCAGGTTGGAAGCCAAGCTGCTGGACCGTCACGCCGGGCTGGGCGCCAGCGAGGCGCGCTTCCTCACCAAGGCTGCGGCCAGCCTGGGCTGGTCGGCGCGCAGCTACCACCGGGTGCTGCGCGTGGCCCGCACGATTGCCGACCTGGCTGGCAGCGAGGCAATCACAACCAGCCATGTCGCCGAGGCCGTGCAGCTGCGTCGCGGCTTTCCTACGGCGGTCTGAGTACAGTGCCGGCATGAACGAGTTCGGCCCCTTTGTTCCCGCCGTCGAACCGAAGCCCGGCGGGTCATTCGCAGACGCGTATCTCCCGGACCTCGACCCTGACCTCCTCGGCCTTGCAGGCCGGGGTCGGCGAGATTTCGACTGCGTCGCCGAAATAGCAGTCGGTCGCGAAGCCGACGAAGTTCTTGCCCACGCCGCGGCTGCCGACGACCGAGCCGGGGCACAGGGCCTCGTAGTGCAGGTCGACGCAGGCGGCCTTCTTGGGTTTGATGTCCGGGAACTTGCCGACCACGAAATACTTGCCCTTGCCGTCCGGGCAATGGCGCGCCAGCAGCTTGGCCCCACGGCCCAGCTGCAGCAGGTACTCGCCGCGGGCCTGGACTTCGTCGGCCTCGGCCTTTTCCTTGGCCAGGCGCGCCGCTTCCTGCTCGGCCTTGCGGGCGGCTTCGCGCGCAGCCCTGTCTTGGGCGGCCTTGTCGGCGGCCAGCTTGTCCTGTGCGGCGCGCTCGACAGCCAGCCTGTCCTGAGCCAGCTTCTGGCGTAGCGCTTCTTGCTCGCGCTGCTGCTGGGCGGCAAGTGCCAGCTGTTGTTGGGCCTGTGCGGACTGACTGCCGCCAGCCGTGGGTGTAGCCGACGTCTGGGTGGCACCGGCATTGGCGGCGCCTGCGGCGGCGATGCGCCGCTGGGCATCCTGAGCTTCACGGCGCTCGGCTTCTGCACGGGCCCTGGCCTGCTGCTGCTCCGCGGCCCGGCGCTGCTGTTCCTGGATCGCCTGCTGGACCTGGGCGCTCTGGTTGCGGGCGGCCTGGATGTCGGCGCCGGCGGCCTGGAGGCCCCGGCCCTGGCCGTCGCCGGCCACGTCCTGGATGAAGCCGGTGGCCATGCGTGCCTTCTCGACGGAGCTCAGGCCCGGCGCCTTGCCGATCAGGGCGGCGCCGAGCAGGCCCACGACCCACTTGCCGTTGTCCGATGAGGTGTTCTGGGCGGCCTGTTGCGCCCGCTCGGTCTGCCCCTGGGCCTGACCATTCACCCATTTGCCGGCATAGCGGTCGCCGTTGGCGTAGACCATCACGCCATAGCCTTCCTGCTCGCCCTTGAGCCAGGTGCCGTCATAGCGCTGGCCACTGGGCCAGGTGAAGACACCCTGGCCCGAGCGCAGGCCCTCCAAATAGCCGCCTTCGTAGGTCTGCCCGGTTGAATATCGCTCCCGCCCCAGGCCCGAGCGCTTGCCATCCAGGAAGCCGCCTTCGTAGCGCCTGCCATCGGCCTCGACCATCACCCCCTGGCCATTGCGTGAATCATCGGCAAACTCACCTTCGTAGCGAGCCCCGCTGGCGTAGGCGAACACGCCTCGGCCATTGAATTTGCCGTCCAGGAATTCGCCCTCGTAACGACCACCATCGGCAAAGATGTACGCACCCTTGCCGTTGTATTTGTCATTCAGGAATTCGCCTTCGTACTGGCTGCCGTTCGCCAGGACCAGCTTGCCGCGTCCGCCGTACCGATTGGCAAGCCATTCACCGTCGTAGCGCTCACCTGTAGGCCAGGTGTAGGTGCCCGTACCCGAGCGCAGGCCCTTGGCGTCGAAGCCGCCGTTGTAGGTATGGCCATTGCCAAACTTCACCAGACCGCGCAGCCGCAGATCGTCGACGAACTCGCCCTCGAAGACATCGCCATCGGCCATGACCAGCAAGCCCTTGCCATGGCGCTTGCCGTTGACGAATTCGCCTTCGTAGCGTTCGCCGCTCATGGCAACGGTCGCGCCGCGCCCGGTTCTCTTGTCGGCGGCGAATTCGGTATCGACCTCGATACGCTTGCCATCGGCCAAGGTTCGCACGCCCTTGACCGCCACATTGTTGAGGTAGCGTCCCTCGAACAGGCTGCCGTCCGGCGACTTCAGCCGGCCCTGGCCGTTGTACTTTCCTGCCGAGAACTCGCCCTCGTAGACCAGGCCGGCGGGCGTACGGTAGACGCCACGGCCTTCCTGCTGGAAGTTGCTGCTGATGCTGCCTTCATAGGATTGGCCGCCCGCGTACTGCATGCGTCCCTGCACCGGCTTGTCCTGAGCGAACAGGCCTTCGAAGCGGTCGCCGTCGGGCCAGGCCAGCGTCCCCTGGCCTTCGCGTTGGCCGGCCACGAAGTCGCCCTCGTAGCGAAGACCGTTGTTGTCCACCGTGATTCCCTTGCCGGTGGCCTTGGTCACGACCATCAGATGGTCGACCTCGATGCGCTTGCCGTTGGCCCTGTGCATGACACCCTTGCTAGGCTGGCCTTCGAAGAACTGACCTTCGAAGCGTCTGCCGTCGGCCGTGACCAAGGTGCCGGTGCCGTGTTGGCGGCCGGCTTCCCAGTCGCCTTCGTAGCGCTGGCCGCTGGGCCAGGTGTAGACGCCCTTGCCGCTGGACCGGCCATTCTGGAACCCGCCGACATAGCGATAGCCGTCCGCCGTGGTGGTGCTGCCCTGGCCATGGAGCTGACCGTTCACGAACTCGCCCTCAAAGCGGTCACCGCCAAAGCTGATCAGCACGCCGGGCCCGCTGCGGCGCCCGCTGAGCATGCTGATGTCGACCTCGAAACGCTTGCCGTTGGCCAGGCTGCGCTGGCCTTTCTCGGGTACATCGCTGACGAACTGGCCTTCGAAGCGCGAGCCGTCGGCCTCGGTCTGCACGCCGCGGCCATGGCGCCTGCCATCCTTGAAGTCGCCGTCATAGACCACGCCGCCGGGGTAGCTCATGCGCCCCATGCTGATCTCGTTGTTCAGGAACACGCCCTCGAAGCGCTTGCCGTCGGGCCAGGTCAGCACGCCGCGGCCGTTGCGCTTGCCCTGCAGATGGCCGCCTTCGTAGCGCATGCCGGAGTCCCAGACATAGACGCCGGTGCCGGCCGCCTTGTCTACGGACAGCCAGCGGTCCGCGGCCTGGACGCTGGCCGCTGCCAGCAGTGAAACGACTGCACCCACCAGGGGGCCGAGACGAAAAGAGCACGGGCTGCGACGGCGGGCGCGATCGGTCATGGGCAGAGCCTAGTCGGGTTCTGGACCGGCGATGTTCCCATGGGCGCGTCAGCACGCCCCCCCATTCAGTCGAGGAGGCGTCCCCAGAATCTGGTAGCGATGGTCGCTACTCGCACAGCCTGAGCAGCCGCGCCTGATGAGCCTTAGCGGCGCACCAGCAGGCCATCGCGCAGCTCCACGCTGTCGCCGACCTGCAGGTTGGGATTGCTGGCCTGCTCGTGGTTGCGCAGGTGGCCCTGGCCGTCGTCCAGCTTGACGATCCAGACCTTGCGGGCGTTGCGGTCCTTCTCGATCTCGTTGCCGGCATAGCCGCCGGCCATGGCACCACCGACGGTGGCGATCTTCTTGCCGTTGCCGCCGCCGATCTGGTTGCCTATCAGGGCGCCGACGACCGCGCCGCCCACGGCACCCACGCCGCTGCCCTTGCCGGCGCGCTCCTCGGTGTGGACCGAGGCCACCTGCCAGCAGCCCTTGCACAGGATGGGCTTGCTGTCGGCCTTGGCCAGGGTCTGGCCCGACTTGGGTGTCGTGGCCTCGACGGCCTCACGGCCGGCCTCGGCACCGTCCTTGCCGTTGTTCATCTTGCCGAGCGCAAAGGCGCCTCCCAGAAGGCAGGCGGCGATGGCGGTGGCGGCGATGGTCTGGCTGGCGTTGAGCGGGAACTTCATGGGCATTCAAGGAAAGCAATCGACATGCGAAAGCTTGGCATCGCCAAGCCGACGATTCCAGATATCGCCTTGTTGAAATGCAAGCGGATGTGAATGTCGGGGCCGCAATCAGCCCAGCAAGGGAGCGAGCGCCCGTTGGGCGGCTCTTTCGTCCAGCGCCATGCGGGCCGCCCAGTCATGCAACTGGTCCTCGCCAATCCTGCCCACGTTGAAATAGCGGGCCTCGGGATGGGAAAGATAGAAGCCCGAGACGCTGGCGGCCGGCGTCATCGCCATGGCATCGGTCAGGCCCATGCCGATGTCTTCCGGCGCCAGCACGCGGAACAGCTCGCGCTTGACCAGGTGGTCGGGGCAGGCCGGGTAGCCCGGCGCCGGGCGGATGCCGCGGTAGCTTTCGGCGATCAGTTCTTCGTTGGACAGCGACTCGTCGGCCGCATAGGCCCAGAACTCGGTGCGCACCCGCTGGTGCAAGCGCTCGGCCAGGGCCTCGGCCAGGCGGTCGGCCAGGGCCTTGAGCATGATGGCCGAGTAATCGTCGTGGTCGGCCAGGAACTGGGCTTCCTTCTTGTCGCAGCCGATGCCGGCGGTGACCGCGAACAGGCCGATGTAGTCCGGCACCGATCCCTTGGGCGCGATGTAGTCCGCGAGGCAGCGGTTGGGCCTCTGCTCGCCATCGACGATCGGGCGCTCCGACTGCATGCGCAGGCCGCGCCAGGTCATCAAGACCTGGCTGCGCGACTCGTCGCTGTAGATTTCGATGTCGTCGTCGTTGACCTGGGCCGCCGGGTAGAGGCCGAACACTGCATTGGCGGTCAGCCAGCGGCCTTCGATCAGGCGCTGCAGCATGCGCTTGCCGTCGCTGAACACGCGCTGGGCCTCGTGGCCCACGACCTCGTCCTTGAGGATGGCGGGGAAGGGACCGGCCAGGTCCCAAGTCTGGAAGAACGGACCCCAGTCAATGCAGTCGGCCAGCTCGGCCAGGTCGTAGTTGCGGAAGATGCGGCGGCCCGTGAATTGGGGCGCCGGCGGCGCGTAGGCGGCCCAGTCCAGCGCCTGCTTGTTGGCGCGGGCCTGGGCCAGGGTCACCAGCGGCGTCTGCTTCTTGTTGGCATGCAGCTCGCGGACCTTGTCGTAGTCGGCCTTGAGCTCGTCGATGAAGCGCGTGGCGCGCTCGTCGGACAGCAGGTCCGAGCAGACGCCCACCGAGCGCGAGGCATCCGGCACGTAGACCACCGGGCCTTCGTAGTGCGGCGAGATCTTGACCGCCGTGTGCACGCGGCTGGTGGTGGCGCCGCCAATCAGCAGCGGAATCTTCTTCACGCGGAAGTAGTCGTCGCGCTGCATCTCGGCCGCCACATGCTGCATCTCCTCGAGGCTGGGCGTGATCAGGCCCGACAGGCCGATGATGTCGGCGCCCTCGACCTTGGCCTTGGCCAGGATGTCCTGGCAGGGGACCATCACCCCCATGTTGACCACCTCGTAGTTGTTGCACTGCAGGACCACGGTGACGATGTTCTTGCCTATGTCGTGCACGTCGCCCTTGACGGTGGCGATGACGATCTTGCCCTTGGGCTTGACGTCGCCACCGGCTGCGGCCAGCTGGCGCTTCTCTTCCTCGATGTAGGGCACCAGGTGGGCCACGGCGGCCTTCATCACGCGGGCGCTCTTGACCACCTGGGGCAGGAACATCTTGCCCTGGCCGAACAGGTCGCCCACGATGTTCATGCCGGCCATCAGCGGGCCTTCGATCACGTGCAGCGGCCGGCCACCGCTGGCCGAGATGGCCTGCCAGCATTCCTCGGTGTCTTCCACGATGAAGTCCGTGATGCCGTGCACCAGCGCATGCGAGAGCCGCTCGTTGACGTTGCCGGCGCGCCAGGCCAGCCGCGCCGAGTCGTCCTTGGCGCGCCCTTGGGCCGCTGCCGCCACCTCGATCAGGCGCTCGCCGGCATCCTTGCGGCGGTTCAGCACCACGTCCTCCACCCGCTCGCGCAGCTCGGGCTCCAGGTCGTCGTAGACGCCCACCATGCCGGCGTTGACGATGCCCATGTCCATGCCGGCCTGGATCGCGTGGTACAGGAAGACCGTGTGGATGGCCTCGCGCACCGGGTCGTTGCCGCGGAAGCTGAAAGAGACGTTGGAGACGCCGCCCGAGACCTTGGCGCCGGGCAGGTTCTGCTTGATCCAGCGCGTGGCCTCGATGAAGTCGACCGCGTAGTTGTCGTGCTCCTCGATGCCGGTGGCGATGGCGAAGATGTTGGGGTCGAAGATGATGTCTTCGGGGTCGAAGCCGACCTCGTCCACCAGCACGTGGTAGGCCCGCTGGCAGATCTCGATCTTGCGCTGGAAGGTGTCGGCCTGGCCCACTTCGTCGAAGGCCATCACCACGGCAGCGGCGCCGTAGCGGCGCACCAGCTTGGCCTGGCGCTTGAACTCGTCCGCGCCTTCCTTCAGCGAGATCGAGTTGACGATGCCCTTGCCCTGGATGCAGCGGAGCCCGGCCTCGATCACCTCCCACTTGGAGGAGTCGATCATGATGGGCACGCGGGCGATCTCCGGCTCGGAGGCGATCAGGTTCAGGAAGCGCACCATGGCCGCCTTGCTGTCCAGCATGGCCTCGTCCATGTTGATGTCGATCACCTGGGCGCCGTTCTCGACCTGCTGGCGGGCGACGGCCAGGGCCTGCTCGAACTGGCCGGCCAGGATCATGCGGGCGAAGGCCTTGGAGCCGGTGACGTTGGTGCGCTCGCCGATGTTGACGAACAGGCTGCCCTCGCCGATGGAGACCGGCTCCAGGCCGGACAGCTTCATGGCGGGAGGATGGGCGGGGATGGAACTCATGGCGGCCTCGACGTCAGGGCGGGCCGCGCACTCACCGCGGCCCTGGGATCAGGGGTCGGTGAGCGTCGTTGTGGGAACTTGTCCAAGCCTGGCGAGCTGCCTCCCTAGGGAAGCCCCTCGTCGCAACGCTCCTCGGACCGTGCGGGATTTTACGCTGAGGGCTTCAGCCGGCGGCCGGCTCGGCCGACAATCCGGGCAGCAGAGCTTCTAACCCCACCGTGGACCTGATTCCGCTGCCCCCTCATTCGCTGCATATCGGACAGGTGCTGGGCTTCTCGATCCGGGATGCCCGCGGCAAGCTGCTGTTCGCCTCCGGCCAGGTGCTGCCCAACACGCCGCAGGTCCATGCGCTGATCCAGCGCGGCGCCTTCGTGCTGGCCCACGAGACCAAGGAATACCAGAAGGCCCTGGCCCACAAGGTCGACACCATGATGCACCAGGGTGCCACCCTGGGCTCCATCGCCGACGCCAAGGCCGACTACCGGCCGGAGTCGCTGCTCAAGAAGCACAGCATCCGCTTCGCCGACCAGGCGGCCTGGACCGACCTGCTGCTGCATGTGCACACCCTGCTGCGCGAGCCCAGGGCCGAGGACTTCCTGCCGCGCTTCGAGCAATACCTGCAGGAGGTGATGACCCGGGTCCAGCAGAACGCCGACGCGATGCTGATGATGCTGGTCTACGACGCCAGCCACGACTACCAGCAGTACAGCGCCAAGCATGGCCTGCTGTGCCTGCTGGTGGCCGAACTCTGCGCCCGCCAGCTGGGCTGGAGCGAGGAGTGGCGGGTCTCGCTGATACGCGCGGCCCTCAGCATGAACATCGCGATCAGCGAGCTGCAGGACCGGCTCTGCGCCCGCGACGAGGAGCTCAGTGACAGCCAGCGCGCCGAGATCCGCCAGCGCATCGACCACGCGCCGCAGCTGCTGCGCGAGCTGGGCGTGAAGGACGAGTTGTGGCTGCAGATCCTGATGCTGCGACAGGAAGCCGGACCAGGCCCGATGGCCGGCCGCGGTCCGGCCGAGCAGATGGCGCGCCTGCTGCGGCGGGTCAACATCTTCGCGGCCCGGCTGTCGCCACGGCGCTCGCGCAAGGCCATGTCGGCCACGGCCGCCGCGCGGGCCGCCTACCTGGACGAACTGGGCCAGCCCGACGAGGCCGGGGCCGCCCTGATCAAGGCCGTGGGCCTGTATCCGCCGGGCAGCCTGGTGCGCCTGGCCAACAGCGAGCATTGCGTGGTGCTCAAGCGAGGCCACAGCGCGAACGAACCATTGGTGGCGGCCTTGATAGGCAAGAGCGGCAATCCGCTGTCCGAGCCCGTGCCGCGCGACACCCGCTTGGCCGCCCAGGCCGTGGCCGCCAGCCTGGCCCCGCATGAGCTGCGGGTGCTGGTCAATATGGAGAAGGTGCTCCGCCTTTATTAGGCGGCTTCGACGAGCTGGCTGAAGAACTTCTGGCCGCTGAGCCGCGGCTGGTACTTCGAGACCTGACCGGCGATGGCCGCGATATGGGCCGGCGTCGTGCCGCAGCAGCCGCCGGCGATGTTGAGGAAGCCGCTGCGCGCGAACTCCTCCATCAGGCGGCCGGTGACGTCGGGCGTCTCGTCGAAGCCGGTGTCGCTCATCGGGTTGGGCAGGCCGGCGTTCGGATAGCAGCTGACCGCCGTGGCGCCGGCCACCTTGGCCAGCTCCTCGATGTAGGGACGCATCAGCGTGGCACCCAGTGCGCAGTTCAGGCCTATGGCCAGCGGCTTGGCATGGCGCACCGAATGCCAGAAGGCGGTCACGGTCTGGCCCGAGAGGATGCGGCCCGAGGCATCGGTCACCGTGCCCGAGATGATCACCGGCAGGCGCTCGCCGGTGTCGTCCATCAGCTCGTCCAGCGCGAAGATCGCCGCCTTGGCGTTCAGCGTGTCGAAGATGGTCTCGACCAGGAACAGGTCGACCCCGCCCTCCAGCAGGCCCTTGGCCTGCTCGTAGTAGGCCGCGCGCAGCGTCTCGAAGTCGATGTTGCGGGCGCCGGGGTCGTTGACGTCGGGGCTGATCGAGGCGGTGCGCGGCGTCGGGCCCAGGGCGCCGGCGGCGAAGCGGGGCTTGTCCGGCGTCGAGTACTTGTCGCAGGCCGCGCGGGCCAGCCTGGCGGCGGCCACGTTCATCTCGTAGGCATGCTCGCCCAGCGCATAGTCTTCCTGGGCGACCGAGGTGGTGCCGAAGGTGTTGGTCTCGATGATGTCGGCGCCGGCTGCCAGGTATTGCTCGTGGATCTCGGTGATCACCTCGGGCTTGGTCAGCACCAGCAGGTCGTTGTTGCCCTTGAGATCCTTGCCATGCTCGGCGAAGCGCGCGCCGCGGTAATCGGCCTCCTGCAGCTTGTAGCGCTGGATCATCGTGCCCATGGCGCCGTCGAGGATGGCGATCCGATGTTGCAGAATGTCCGGCAGCTGGGCGCCGCGCGTGTAGCGGGTGGAGGCGTCGATGTTCATGGCCGCATTGTAGGAAGGCCGCCAATTCCCCATGAAGCAGTCGCTATGAAGCACCTCAGCCCCAAGGAGACCCAGGCCTATCTGCAGCAGCGGCCCGAGGCCCTGTTCCTGGACATCCGCATGGAGCTGGAATACCTCTATGTGGGCCATCCGCCCGGGGTCGTTCACGTGGCCTGGTACGAATACCCCGAGATGCAGGCCGACGAGGCGGGCTTCGTGGCCCAGGTGCGGCGCGAGGCCGAGGATCAGCTGAACCGGCCGGTGGTGCTGATCTGCCGCTCAGGCCAGCGCACGGTCAAGGCCGGCGAGGCCCTGGAGGCCGCCGGCTTCACCGAGGTGGTCAATGTGCTGCACGGCTTCGAGGGCGACCTCGATGCCAACTTCCAGCGCGGTCGCCTCAACGGCTGGCGTTTCGACGGCCTGCCTTGGGAGCAGATGTAGGCGCTCCACCGGGCTTGCGATCACCGTCGCGGCGCGGCGGACGCGCATCGCGGCGCGGTGCGTCGCTGCGCTGCTCGGGCTGGGCCGGCCGCTCGGCGGCTTCCTTTTTGGCCAGTTCCAGCAGGCCGGGCAGCTCGGCCGGGTCTATGCCCTTGAGGGTGCAGAAATTGGCTTCGGACAGCTTGTTGCGCTGGTAGTCGCGCAGCAGCTGGGCGCGGTTGAAGCGCTGCTGTTCGGCCAGGGCTTCGCGCTCGTTCTGCATTTCGCGGCGGCGCTTGACCTCGGCCTTGGCGGCCTGGCGGTGCTCGTCCGACAGCTCCTCGACCGGATTGCCGTCCAGGTCATGGCGGTGCGTGGCCTTGGACAGGCCGATCAGGTAGCCGGTGCTGCCGGTATGGCGGCGCAGGAAGGCCGACAGCTGGGCCTTCGTGAACTTGCCCGGCGCCCGCTCCTGGATGTCGGCCTGGATGCGCAGCTTCAGCGGCTTCTGCATGCCGGTGAACAGGGCCGGGAACAGGGCCTTGAGCTGGGCGGCCACCTCGGTCGGGCTCAGCGAGGCTTCGGCGCTGGCGCCTTGCTTCGGCTGAGCCTCCTCGTTCTCGGGGGCCGCGGGCGTGGGGGTGGTCTCGGTCATGGATGCAAGCGGCGCTCAGCGCCTGGCGGATCGGGAAAGGGGCGTATTGTCGTGCACTCTATTCATGTCGTTCCAGCGTGCGTTCATCGCGGCGACCCGGATTCGCCCCGATGGCATCGCTACGCTGCCGGCTCCTCCAGACAAGAAAGGGAATGAGGACATCATGTTCAACAGTGCTTCTTCGTCGTCGTCACGCCTGGGCGCCCTGCCCAAATTCGCGCTCGGCACCGTCGCGGTGATCGTGCTGATCAGCCTGATCAATCCGGTGCGGGTGGTGCAGTCGGGCACCCGGGGGGTGATCACCACCTTCGGCAAGGTCGATCCGGAGCCGCTGGGCGAGGGCCTGCACTTCGTGATCCCCATGGTCAACCGGGTCCACATGATCGACGTGCGCCTGCAGAAGAACGAGGGCAAGGGCGTGGCCGCCTCGCGCGACCTGCAGCAGGTCAGCGTCTCGGCGGCATTGAACTGGCGCCTCGACCCGGCCCTGGTAGCCCAGACCTACCAGAGCATAGGCAACGAGCATGCGGTGGCGGTGCGGGTCATCGAGCCCGCCGCCCAGGAATCGACCAAGGCCATCGCCGCCCAGTACACGGCCGAGGAGCTGGTGACCAAGCGCACCGAGGTCAGCACCAAGATCCGCGATGCGCTGGAGCAGCGGCTCAAGCGCCATGGCGTGATCGTCGATTCGCTGGCCGCGGTCAACTACGACTTCTCGGCCGTGTTCGACAAGGCCATCGAGGCCAAGGTCGAGGCCGAGCAGAAGAAGCTCACGGCCGAGCGCGACCTGGAGCGCATCAAGGTCGAGGCCGAGCAGGCCCTGGCCAAGGCGCGCGGCGAGGCCGAGTCGCTGAAGGCCAAGCGCCTTGAGATCACGCCGGAGCTCTTGCGCCTGAAGCAGCTGGAGAACGAGGCCGATGCGATCAAGAAATGGGATGGCCGCCTGCCGCAGTACACCGGCGCCGGCACGCCCTTCATCCAGATGAACAGTGGCGCGGGCAAGCAGTGATGTTGGGCTGGCGGCTGGCGGCGATCCTCTGGCTGGCGGCCTTGCCGGCAGCGCAGGCCGCGGGCTGCGGCGAGCCGCGCAGCCTGCCGGTCCGTGGCGCCAGCCTTGCGTACTCGGTCGCGGCGCCCAGCCGCGAGCCGGCCGTCACCCTGGTCCTGCTGGCCGGTGGCAGCGGGCATCTGAAGCTGGATGGCCAGGGCTGCGCCACGGCGCTGAAGGGCAACTCCCTGGTCCGGGCCCAGCCTCTCCTGCGCGAGCTGGGCTTCGGCACCGTGCTGGTCGATGCGCCTTCAGACCAGCAGTCGGGCGAGGACGGTCTCGCCGGCTTTCGCACCGATCCGCGCCACGCGGCCGACCTGGGCCAGCTGATAGCCAGCCTGCGCCAGGCCCATGGAGGCGCCGTCTGGCTGCTGGGCACCAGCCGCGGCACGATCTCGGCCGCCAATGCGGCGTCGCGCCTGCAGGGGCCGGCCGCGCCGGACGGTCTGGTGCTGAGTTCCATCGTCAGCGTCGGCACGGCCCTGGGCCGCAAGGGCTGGACCTCGCAATCGGTCTTTGACCTGGACCTGTCCACCATCCGTCAGCCGGTGCTGCTGCTGGGCCATGCCGACGATGCCTGCCTGCGCTCGCCGCCGGGACAGATGGAAGAGGTGCTGCGCCGCCTGGGGGCCCAGCGCAAGCAGGCGCAGCGGATCACCGGCGGTCCTGGCGCCAGCGGCGATGCCTGCGAAGGCCGCTCGCCGCATGGCTTCTTCGGCCAGGACGCCGAGATGGTCGAGGCGATTCGCCGCTTCGTGCAGTCAGCTCAATAGAGCGTGGCCTGCTGCCGGGCCGGCAGCGCCTCGTCGTAGGCGGCCCCGTCGAAACCGGCACTGAGCCCGGCCAGCACCGAGCCGGTCGAGGGCAGGCTGCTGCGCTCGATCTGCGCCGCCGGGTCCCACAGGCCCGAGCGCTTGACGGCGCGGGCGCATTGGAAGAACACCTTGTCCACCTCGACCACCAGCACCGAGCGGGGCAGCTTGTCGCCATCGACGGCGAAGCGCTGCAGCAGGGCTGGCGCAGCGCTGATGCGGGCCCGGCCCATCACGCGGATGGCCTCGCCTATGCCGGGGATCAGGAACAGCAAGGCCACCTGCGGTTCGTGGACGATGTTGCGCAGGCTGTCAATGCGGTTGTTGCCGCGCCGGTCCGGCATCAGCAGGGTGCGGCCTTCATCGACCACCTCGACCAGCTGGCCGCGGGCATCGCCGCGCGGCGATGTGTCCAGCCGGCCGTCGGCCGCCTGCGTGGCCAGCACGCAGAAAGTGGCGGCGTCGATGAAGGGTCGGTACAGCGGATGGACGTGGTCGCATTCCTTGTCCAGCGTGGCCGGAGCGTCCGGTGCCGGGTAGGTGCGGCGCAGCGCCGACACGCTGTCCAGGTCGTGCTCACGGTTGGTCCAGGCCAGGGCTTCGCTCAAGGCTTGCCCCCGAACACCTTCTTCAAGAGGGCGCTGCCCGTGCCTATCGGGTCCTGGCGGATCTTCTTTTCTTCCTCGCCGATCATCAGGAACAGGCCGTCCAGGGCCCTGCCGGTGACGTACTGTTGGATATTGGCATCGTCGCCCTTGAGCAGGCCCAGGCCCGCGGCCTTGCCGGCCACGGCGTTGTACTTGTCGGCCAGGGCCACCTTCTCGGTGGCGCGCGTGACGATGGGCAGGAACTGATCGTGCAGCGGCGCCCGGGTCTTGCCGGCGAAGAACTCGGTGACCGCCTTGTCGTTGCCGCCGCGGACCAGCTTGAGCGCGTCCTCGACGCTGATGTCCTTGACCGCCTTGACCAGCAGCGGCTTGGCCGCCGGCACGGCCGCCTCGGCGGCGCGGTTCATGGCCAGCAGCAGGTCCTCGACCTTCTGGCCCTGGCCCGTGGCCTTGAGCAGCTTGACCGCGCTCTTGAGCTTGTCGGGCAGCTCGATGCGCACCAGCGGGTTGGCGAAGAAGCCGTCATTCTTGCCCAGCAGCGAAACGGCCGACGAGGCGCCGCGCTCCAGCGCCGCGCGAATGCCGCTGGCGGCATCGGTCTCGCTCAGCTGGGCATGGGCGGTGGGCAGCCACAGGGCCGGACCGGCCGCCAGGATCAGGTGTCTACGCTTCATGGCAATCTCCCCAGTCTCTCGGTGATCAGCTTGAAGTAGCCGTCGGCATCGACGCCGCCCAGCACCCACGCATTCTGCGGCCGCGGCGTGACGCCCCACCAGTCGACCACACTCATGCCCAGGGTCAGCTCGCTGTGGGTCTCGATCTCGACATTGCAGGAGCGGCCCGTGAACAGCTCGGGCTTCAGCAGCCAGGCGATCACGCAGGGGTCGTGCAGCGGGCCGCCTTCCTGGCCGTACTTCTGTTCGTCGAAGCGCTCGAAGAACTCCATCCAGCGGGCGGCCACCTCGCCGACCCGGTTGCCCAGACCGCGCAGGGCGGCGATGCGCGGCCGGGTGGTCAGGGCCTGGTGGGTTACGTCCAGCGGCGCCATGGTGATAGGGATGCCCGAGGCGAACACGGCGGCCGCGGCCTGCGGGTCCACATAGAAGTTGAATTCGGCGGCCGGCGTGATGTTGCCGCCCTCGAAGTAGCCACCGCCCATCAGCACGATCTGCTCGATGCGCTTGGCGATGCGCGGCTCGCGTTCCAGCGCCAGCGCGATATTGGTCAGCGGCCCCAGGGCGCAGGCGGTGACGCCCTCGCGCTGCATCAGCGTCTCGACGATGAAGTCGACCGCATGGCCCTCGCGCAGCGGCATGGTCGGCTCAGGCAATTCGATGCCGTCGAGGCCGCTCTTGCCGTGGACGAACTCGGCCGTCACCAGCTCGCGCTGCAAGGGCTTGGCTGCGCCGGCATAGACCGGGATGTCGCTGCGATTCGCCAGCTCGCAAATGATGCGGGCGTTCCGGCTGGTCAGCGCCAGCGGCACGTTGCCGGCCACGCAGGTCAGGCCCAGCAACTCCAGCTCCGGGCTGGCCAGGGCCAGCAGGATGGCGATGGCGTCATCCTGGCCGGGGTCGGTGTCGATCAATATCGGCCTTGGCTTCATTTCGCAACTTCATCGTGCAGCGGAAGAACATCCTGCTCGATCGCCCCGAACAGGCTCTGCCCGTCCTTGCCCTTCATCTCTATGCGCACCGTGTCGCCGAACTTCATGAACTCGGTCTTGGCTTCGCCGTTGTTCTCGATCATCTCGATGGCGCGCTTCTCGGCGATGCAGCTGTAGCCCTTGGCCCAGTCCTTGTTGGAGACCGTGCCCGAACCGACGATGGAGCCGGCCCGCACATTGCGCGTCTTGGCGATGTGGGCGATCAGCTGGCCGAAATGGAACGTCATCTCCGGCCCGGCTTCGCATTGGCCGACCTTGCGACCGTTCCACATGGTCTGGAGTGTCAGATGGAGGCGGCCCTTCTTCCAGGCGTCGCCCAGCTCGTCGGGCGTCACGGCCACCGGGCTGAACGCTGTGGCCGGCTTGCTCTGGAAGAAGCCGAAGCCCTTGGCCAGCTCATTGGGAATGAGGTTGCGCAGGCTCCAGTCATTGGCCAGCATCACGAGGCGTATGCCTTCCAGCGCCTCGTCCGCGCCGGTGCCCATGGGCAGGTCGCCGGTGATGACGGCGATCTCGGCCTCGAAGTCGATGCCCATGGCCTCTGAGACGAAACGGGCGCCCTGGCAGGGGCCGAGGAAGTCGTCGCTGCCGCCCTGGTACATCAAGGGGTCGGTGTAGAAGCTCTCCGGCACCTCGGCGCCGCGGGCCTTGCGCACCAGTTCCACATGGTTGATGTAGGCCGAGCCATCGGCCCACTGATAGGCCCGGGGCAGCGGCGCCATGCAACGCTGCGGCTCGAATGGGAAGGCGTGGCGGGCCTTGCCGTGGTTCAGGGTCTGGCTCAGGTCCTCCAGCTGTGGCGCGACGAAGTTCCAGTCGTCCAGCAGCTGCTGCATCCGCGTGGCCACGCCGCTGGCGTAATGGGCCTGGCTGAGGTCGCGCGAGACGACGACCAGCTGGCCGTCCCGCGATCCGTCGTTGTAGGTAGCAAGTTTCATGGGTGGGTTGGAGGCGTCCTGGGCGCGATGTCTACCATTGTCCACATGCCGCGCGTGCTTTCGTTGACCCTCGCTCCCACGCCGCCCCGCCGCTGGCTGATGGCGCTGGCGGCCGCCCTGGCCTTGCATGGGCTGCTGGGTTGGAGCCTGCTGCGGACGCGGCCCCTGCCGCTGAGCGTCGCCGAGCCGGGGCGCCTCCAGGTCGCCAGCGTGCGCCTGGCCGCGCCTCCGGCCGTGCAGAGCGAGGACAAGCCGGCTCCGGCGCCCGGTCCGATCACCCGCCCGAACGCCCCTCCAGCCGCCGAGCCGGTGCTGGCCGCACCCACCCCACGCCCGGCCGAGGGCTTCAGCTGGCGGTACCAGCTGCTGCAGGGCGGCAAGCAGGGCTCGGCCCGGCTCAGCTGGCAGCCGCTGGAGGCCGGCTACGAGCTGGTGCTGGAGCGCGAACTGGAGGGCCGGGCCTTGCCGGCCTGGCGCAGTCTCGGCGAGCTGGATGCCTCGGGCGGCCTGGCGCCGCGGCGCTTCGCCCAGCGGCTGAGGGAGCGCGACCGCCAGGCCACCAACTTCCGCCGTGACGAGGGCCTGGTCAGCTTCTCGGCCAGTCCGGCGCTGCGGCCGCTGCTGCCCGGCAGCCAGGACCGCATCAGCTGGTGGTTGCAGCTGGCCGCCCTGGTCGATGCCGAACCGCGCCGCTACGCCGCCGGCACCGAGCTGCTGATGCCGGTGGCCGGCCTGCGCGGCGAGCTGCCGAACTGGCGCTTCGTGGTGCGCGGCGCCGAGCGGCTGGAGCTGCCGGCCGGCGTGGTCGAGGGCGCGCTGCACCTGGAGCGCGACCCGCTCGGCAGCTGGGACGGCCGTATCGAGGTCTGGCTGGACCCGGCCCGTCACCACCTGCCGGTGCGGGTCCGCCACAGCGTTGGCGAGGTGGTGCGCTGGGAGCTGCTGCTGTCCCAGCCGCTTCATGCAATCGAATGAAGCCCGCCCGGCCAGTCGTGAACTTGTGCCGCATCTGCCACAGGCCGGTCACAGGGATTCCCCCGAAATGCGGGACTTTATAGGAGTATTTGCCCCAGGCGCCCCTTGAATGCGCTTAGTCTGGATCCAGCTACCGGCCCAAAGGAGTTTTCACATGCACATGCTTTACAACTCCCCCAGCTACATCGTGGTCCAGTTCGAAGTGCCGGTCGATGCGGGCGCCCCCGAGGACGCCTCGCACTGCCTGAGCCGCGGCGGCTTCGAGATCGTCGACAAGTTCGCCCGCCGCGAGATCTTCATCGAGGGCGCCATGGCCCAGCAGTTCCAGGAAGGCGTCGAAGCCCTGATCGGCGACGGCGAGCCCTCCGAGGATGAACTCGACGACTTCATCGAGCGCTACGCCAACATGGGGCAGCAGCCGGTCGTGATGCACTGAACGACCGAACAGACAGGGGCCCCGCGGGGCCCCTTGTTCTTGGCGCCGGGCTGCGCCAAGATCGGTCCACGCCGCCCCGTCCAGGTGCGGCGCAGGTCACGAGCGAGGAGTCGCCCATGGTCAAGCGTCTGGCAGAGCAGCAGCGTGTGCTGCCTTCGCCCGGGCTGAACGCAGCCCCGGTGCTGGACCGCATGTGCTCGCATTTCGTGCTGACCCTGACGGTCAAGCATGCCGGCCGCTTCAATCTGCGCCGCGACTTCAATGGTTTGCTGTCCTTCACCGGCCGCCACCTGGTCTGGCCGGTGCGCGTGCTGGCGCGGCTGCGCGAGTTCCTCGGTCGGCGGGTGCAGGGCAACGAGCTGTGGACCGGCCACTCGGCGCTCGACGACGCGGCCTTCCTGGATCGCTACGGCGTGTGGAGCGGCCCCTTCGCCGAGGCCACGCTGTTCTTCTATCTGGACGAATACGTCAAGGACGCGCCCAAGGACGTGCTGGCCGTGCTGGCCACCACCTGCGACTACCTGGACCGCCAGCTCAAGCGCGAGCACACCCTGGTCGAGAAGAACATCGCTGCGCTGGGCAATCTCCTGCAGCTCAATCCGGCCGAGCGCGCCCTGTTGCTGTACGGCACGCTGGCCCGCTATCAGCGCGAGCTGCGTGGCGCCCTGGTCGAGTTCAAGGTCAACAACGCCCAGGAAGCCTTTGCCGCGATCGCGGCCGTGGCCGGCGTGGACGAGCGCGAGGTGGCCGAGGCCCTGCGCGCCGGTTCGCGGCTGGAGCGCATAGGCATGGTCGAGAACCTGATCTCGGAGCACAACATCACCGACCTGGCCGACCTGATGAAGGTCAGCGACCAATTGCCGCCGGTGCTGATGCGCGAGTACCAGGGCCCGCATGACCTGATGGCCGTGTTCACGCGGCCGGTGGTCAAGAGCACGCTATGCGGCAGCGACTTCCAGTTCGTGGCCGACGACCTGCAGGTGCTGGGCACGCTCTTGCGCCAGGCGGTCGAGCGGCGCGAGCCCGGCGTCAACGTGCTGCTCTATGGGCCACCAGGAACGGGCAAGACCGAGCTGGCCAAGGTGGCGGCGCAGGAGGCGGGCCTGGATCTCTACGAGGTCGAGTACGCCGACCGCGACGGCAATTCGCTGACCGGCCGCGACCGCTACCGCTCCTTGCAGATCAGCCAGCAGTTCCTCAAGGCCAGCGAGAACGTGGCCCTGCTGTTCGACGAGGTCGAGGACGTGTTCCCGCCGCTGTCCACCGACACCATGCAGCTGATGGCCCGGCTCGACTCGGCGCTGGAGGCGCCGCATTCGGCCTCGGTCAGCGGCAAGGCCTGGGTCAACCAGATCCTGGAGACCAACCCGGTGCCGGTGGTCTGGATCACCAACCGCATCGAGCAGATCGACCCGGCCTTCCGTCGCCGCTTCCAGTACCACCTGGAGCTGAAATCACCGCCGCCCGGCGCCCGCCTGGGCCTGGTGCAGCGGGCCCTGGCCGAGGTGCCGGTGGCCGAGGGCTTTGCCGAGCGCCTGGCCGAGCGGCGTGCGCTGACGCCGGCCCAGATCCGCACCGCGGTGCGCTTCGCCCAGCTGGCCGGCGACGGCAGCAATGCCGAGGCGCTGATAGAGCGGCAGCTGCTGAACGCAGACAAGGCCCTGGGCGCGGCCGGCGGCGAGCGCAAGGCCCGGCCGGCCAGCACGCAGTACGAGCTGGACCTCCTCAACTGCGAATCGCGCTTCGAGATTCCGCGCATCGTCGAGGCCCTGCGCCGCCGGGGCCGCGGCAACCTCTGCTTCTACGGCCCGCCGGGCAGCGGCAAGACGGCGCTCGGCGAGCACATCGCCCGCGAGCTGCATCGGCCGCTGATGGTGAGGCTGGCCAGCGACCTGGTCAGCAAGTTCGTCGGCGAGACCGAGCAGAACATGGCCCGCATGTTCGAGGCCGCCAACCACGAAGGCGCCGTGCTGCTGCTGGACGAAGCCGACAGCTTCCTGCGCAGCCGCCGCATGGCCGAGCGCAACTACGAGGTGTCCGAAGTCAACGAGATGCTGGCCGGCATGGAGCGCTTCGACGGGCTCTTCATCTGCACCACCAATCTTTTCGACGAGCTGGACGAGGCGGCGCTGCGCCGCTTCGCCTTCAAGATCCGCTTCCATCCGCTGAAGGCCACGCAGCGCGAGCGCATGTTCGCGCGCGAGGCCCTGGGTGGGGAGGGCGCGCCGCTTTCGGGCGAGCAGCGCGAGCGCCTTGCGGCACTCGACCAACTGACCCATGGCGACTTCGCTGCGGTCAGCGAGCAGGTGGCCATCCTCGGTGAGCAGTTCACACCGGATGAGTACCTGGCGCAGCTGGAAGCCGAGCACCGGGTCAAGCCAGAGGTCCGGCAGCGGCGCAGCATGGGATTCCGCTGAACCGATGGCAGGCGCACCGGGTCGCAGCGCAAGAGCTGGAACATGGCTGTTGGGCCTCATGGGCCTGATGGCGCTGCAAGCCGCCGGTGCGACCGAACCTTGGCCGGAGCTGCAGAAGAAGCCGGTGGCGCTGGTGGCCAACGACTGGTGTCCGCAGCACTGCGAAGCCAGCAAGACGGAGCCCGGCTACATCGTCGACATCGTGACCCAGGCCCTGCAATCGCAGGGCGTGCCGTTCAGCCTGCGCTACTTTCCCTGGCCTCGCGCCATGCGCATGGTCGAACGCGGCGAGGCCGATGGCCTGCTGACGCCAACCGTTCCCGGCTTTCCGCAGTACCTTTTCCACGCCCAGGCCGTGGGCTACCAGCAGTATTGCTTCTATGCCGACAAGGCCAGCCCATGGCGCTACAGCAAGCCCGAGGACCTGCAGAACCGCCACATCGCGATGCTGGCGGATTCCGGCCTCGGGGCGGTGGACGACTACATCCGGACTCACCGCTCGTCGGTCACCGTCACCCAGATCACGGCACCGCACGACTTCGCCAAGCAGCTGTTCCGCTTCCTGGGCATGAAGCGCGCCGATGCGGTCGTCCTGACCACTGACGTCTTCGACTACGGCCAGAGCCGGGGCGACATAGGCCCGAACTTCCGGGCCGTGGGTTGCCTGGACACCGAGAAGCTGGCGGTAGGCCTGACCAGGCGGGACGAACAGCGGTCCCGCCTGATAGGCAAGGCCCTGGACCAGGGCATCAGCCGGCTGCGCGAGAGCGGGCAGCTGGCCAAGGTCCTGGCCCGCTACGGCTTGAAGGACTGGAAGCCCTAGTAGGGCTCAGTTCTTGCCTGGCACCAGGCCGCGCTTCTCCAGCAGCGGCTCGATCCTGGGTGCGTGGCCGGTCAGCTTGTTGAACAGCACCATCGCATCCTCAGAGCCGCCGCGCGAGAGCAGCGTGGCGCGGAACTTGTCGCCGTTCTCGCGCTTCAGGCCGCCGTTGGCGTGAAACCAGGCCACGGTGTTGGCGTCCAGCACCTCGCTCCAGATGTAGGCGTAGTAGCCGGCCGAGTAGCCGCCCATGATGTGGCTGAAGTAGGGCGTGCGGTAGCGCGGCGGCACCGGCGCGAAGTCGACGCCGACGTCCTTCAGCGCCTTGGCTTCGAAGGCCATCACCTGGTCGGCGGCAGGCACGTCGGCGGCCTTCAGCTGGTGCCAGCGCTGGTCCAGCAGCGAGGCGGCCAGGTACTCGGTCGTGGCAAAGCCCTGGTTGAACTTCTTGGCCGCGGCCATCTTGTCCAGCAGCGCCTTGGGCATGGGCTCGCCGGTCTTGTGGTGCTTGGCGTAGTTGGCCAGCACGCTGGGCCAGGTGGCCCACATTTCGTTGACCTGCGAGGGGTATTCGACGAAGTCGCGCGGCACGCTGGTGCCGGCAAAGCTGGGGAACATCACGTTCGAGAACATGCCGTGGATGGCGTGTCCGAACTCATGGAACAGCGTGGTCACCTCGTCCCAGGTCAGCAGCGTCGGCTGGCCGGCGGCCGGCGGCGGAATGTTCAGGTGGTTGGCCACAACCGGCAGCGTGCCCTGCAGCTTGTTCTGCTGCACATAGGCATTCATCCAGGCACCGCCGCGCTTGCTGGGGCGCGAGTACATGTCGGCGATGAAGATCGCCAGCTGCGAACCATCGGCGTTGTAGACGTCGTAGACGGTCACGCTGGGGTGGTAGACCGGCAGGTCGCTGCGCTGCTTGAACTTCAGGCCGTAGAGCTGGCCGGCGGCGTAGAACACGCCGTTCTCCAGCACGTGCTTCAGCTCCAGATAGGGCTTGAGCTGCGACTCGTCGAAGCCGTACTTGGCGGCGCGCAGCTTCTCGCTGTACAGGCTCCAGTCCCAGGCCTCGAGCTTGAACGTCGGCTGCTGCTTGGCGGCCTGCTCCTTGTCGATGATGGCTTGCAGCTCGGCGGCTTCGCGCTTGGCCGAGGCCACGGCGGCGGGGGCCAGCTTGGCCAGCATTTCGTTCACGGCCTGCGGGGTCTTGGCGGTTTCCACCTGCAGCACGAAGTCCGCATGCGTGGCATAGCCCAGCAGTGCGGCGCGCTCGGCACGCAAGGTGGCGACGCGCGACACGATGGCGGTGTTGTCGTACTGGTTGCCACGGCTGCCACGAGCCACCGAGGCCTTGAACAGGCGCTCGCGCAGGCCGCGGTCGGTCAGCTGGTTCAGGTAGGGCTGGCCCGTGGTGTTCAGCAGGGCGATGACGTACTTGCCCTCCAGGTTGCGGGCCTTGGCGGCGGCGGCGGCGCCGGCGATCTGGTCGGGGCTCAAACCGTCGAGCTGCTCGGCCTTGTCGACGACCAGGGCCGAGTCGTTCACCTCGGCCAGCACGTTCTGGTTGAAGCGGGTCGAGAGCTGGGCCATCTCGGCATTGATGGCCTTGATGCGGGTCTTCTGTGCCTCGTCCAGCAGCGCGCCGGCGCGGACGAAGTTGCGCTGGTAGCGCTCGATCAGGCGCACCGACTCGGTGTCCAGGCCGAGCTTGTCGCGCTGGGCGTGCAGCGACTGGATGCGGGCGAACAGCTTGGCGTTCAGCGAGATCGCATCGCTGTGGGCGGCGAGCTTGGTGGCGTACTCGGCCTGCAGCTTCTGGCGCGCCGGGTTGGTGTCGGCGCCCAGCAGCGAGAACAGCACGGTGCTGGCGCGGCTGAGCGTCCTGCCGCTGCGTTCCATAGCGACGATGGTGTTCTCGAAGCTGGCGGCCGCCGGGTTGTTGGCGATCGCCTCCACCTCGACCAGCTGCTCGGCCATGCCGGCGTCCAGGGCTGGGCCGAAATGGGCGTCCTGGATCTTGTCGAAGGCCGGGTACTGCAGCGGCAGCGTGCTGGGCTTGAGCAGCGGGTTGCCGACGGCATCGGCGGCCGGTTGGGCCAGCGTCAGCGAGGCCGCGGCCAGGGTGGCCGACGCGGCGAGCGCGCGGGAAATCCTCATGGGATGCTCCAGAAAGAAGAAGACGAAAACGAAGCGCGGAGGCTAACCGATCCGCCAAGGCCCCAATCCATGGCATGGTTGAGGCATGACGAACCGAGCGCAAGGCGGCAACCGGGAGCTGCCGCACACCTTCAAGCTGGTCACCATCTGGCTGCTGGTCACGGTGGTGGTGTTCCTGGGCTTCAAGGCCTGGGAGCGCGACCAGCGCAGCAGCCGTTTCCGGGTCGAGACCGGCGGCGAAATCGTGCTCAGACGCGGTGCGGACGGGCATTTCCATTGGCCCGGCAAGCTGGGCAACGTCGAGGTCGAGTTCATGGTCGATACCGGGGCCACTTCGACCGCCCTGCCCGAAGCCCTGGCCCGGCGGGCCGGCCTGCAAGCGCTGGGCGAGGTCCGCTCCAACACGGCGGGCGGCCTCAGTACCGGCTGGCTGGCGCGGGCCGACCTGCAGCTGCAGGGCGGCGTCGAGGCGCAAAGGCTGCCGGTCACCGTGCTCCCCAATCTCGATGCGCCGCTGCTCGGCATGGACATGCTCTCGCGCATGCAGATGCAGATGAACGGCAACGAGCTGCGCCTGAAAGGACCCCGATGAGGCGCCTCGCTGCCCTGTTTGCCGGCCTGCTGTTCTGGGCCGGCGTCGCCGCAGCGCAGGACTGCCCCAGTGTTCCCCTGCCCGGCAGCGCCCAGCTCAAGAAGCTGGAGGCCGAGGCCACCGACCGCGGCATGCTCTGGCGCATCCGCCGCGACGGCCACGAGTCCTACCTGTACGGCAGCATCCACATCGGCCGCCCGGCCTGGCTGTTCCCGGGCCCGGCGCTGCGCGAGGCCTGGGCCCGCACCGAGGTGCTGGCCCTGGAGCTGGATCCGTTCGATCCGCAGACGCTGCAGGCGCTGCGCTCGCTGCCCGACCTGGCCCTGGACCTGCGCAACGAGCGCCGGCTGCAGGCCCAGATCCAGGCGGCCTGCCTGACCGAACAGCAGCTCGCCGGCCTGCACCCCCTGCTGAAGCTGGCGACGCTGGCCAGCCTGTCCGGCCGCGGCGACGGGCTGGATCCGGGCTATTCCCAGGAGATGGCCCTGCTGGGCCGTGCCCGCGGCGAGGGGCGCGCCGTCCATGCGCTGGAATCGGCCGCCGAGCAGATGGCGGCCCTGGTTCCGGCCGACGAGGCCACGGCCAGGCGCGAGCTGGCCCTGGGCCTGGATCAGCTGGAGAAGGGTCGGGTACGGCCGCTGCTGCTGGGCCTGGCCGAGGCCTGGGAGCGTGGCGACCTGGCGGCCCTGACGCGGCTGGAGCCGCCCTGCCGCTGCGCGGACGACGAGGTCGAGAAGCTCCAGCTGCAGCGCCTCAACGAAGGCCGCAACGACGCCCTGGCCCGGCGCATTGCCGAGCTGCATGCCTCGGGCAAGCGCGCCTTCGTGGCCGTGGGCGCACTGCACATGAGCGGGTCCAAGGCGCTGCCTGATTTGCTCCGGCAGCAGGGTTTCGAGGTCGAGGCCCTGCTGCCCAAGCCGCGCCAGCCGTAATAGGATGGCCCATCCCCCACCCACCCAAAAGCGGAGACCCAGCGCATGGCCGACAACAGCTTCACCAAGTTCGTCCCCGGCTTCGACTTCCTGCAAGGCCTGGTCAAGAACGCCGGCGCGGCCCTGCCCGGCATCGGCCAGTGGGTGGCGCCCACGCTGAACCCCGAGGAGCTGGAGAAGCGCATCGAGGAGCTGCGCACCGTGCAGTTCTGGCTGGAGCAGAACGCCCGCATGCTCAACGCCACCATCCAGGCGCTGGAGGTGCAGCGGATGACGCTGTCCACGCTCAAGACCATGAACGTGCCGCTGACCGAGCTGCGCGACAGCCTCAAGATGCCCGAGCCGCAGATGCCGACCTTCCCCGGCGTACCGGGCATGCCCAAGCCGAAGCCGGCGCGCAAGACCGCTGCCAAGCCCGCAGCCAAGGAGGAAGCGGCCGAGGCCAAGGCACCGCCGGTCGATCCGATGCAGTGGTGGGGCGCGCTCAGCCAGCAGTTCACCCAGCTGGCCGCCAATGCCATGAAGGACCAGGCTACCGACGCTGCCAAGAACCTGGCCGGTGCCATGGTCAAGCAGAGCTTCGATGCCGCCGGCGAGACCCTGCGCAAGGCCGCCTCCATGCCCGGCGCCGTGGCCAGCAGCGTGGCCAAGGGCCTGGCCACCAAGCCGGCCTCCAGGCCGACCGCCAAGGCCGCCGCCAAGACCACAACCCGCAAGCGCTGAGGACCCAAGCCCGGCGCTCCGCCATGAAGCCCTTTGCCACCGCCCATGCCACCCATCCGCAGCCGCAGATGGCCCTGGCCCTGGCGGCTGCGCAGATCGATGCGCAGCGGGCCAGCAGCGGCCTGCGGCCGACGCTGGGCTGGCTCTATCTGAGCGACGCCTTCGCGCCCGCGGCCGAGGCTCTGCTCGACGAGGCGCGCCAGCGCTGGCCCGGCGTGGCCTGGGTGGGTTGCAGCGCCGTGGGCCTGATCGCCGAAGACGCCGAGTACTTCGGCGAACCGGCCGTGGCCCTGCTGCTGGCCGAATTGCCGACTGACCAATTCCGCGTGTTCTCCGGTGCCGCGCCGCTGGGCCGCTGGCCGGCACAGATGGCGCAGGTCCATGCGGATGCGGCCCAGCCCGACCTGGTCGAGCTGCTGGGCGAGCTGGCCGGCAAGACCGCCGACGGCTATCTGTTCGGCGGCCTGCCCAGCAGCGTGCGGCCGGAGCGGGGCGTGCAGATCGCCGAGGGCGTGTGGAGCGGCGGCCTGTCGGGCGTGGGCTTCGGGCCCGGCATCGAGATCCTGTCGCGTGTCAGCCAGGGTTGCCAGCCGCTGGGTCGCGAACGCGAGGTCAGCGACTGCGAGGGCAATCTGCTGCTGGGCCTGGATGGCGAGCCGGCGCTGGACCTGCTGCTGCAGGACCTGGCCCTGCCGGTGCTGACCGAGGCCTCGGAATGGCGCGAGGCGCTGCCTCGGCTGCGCCAGGCCCTGGCCGGGCTGCGCCGCGCTCCGCTGTCCGGCACGCCGCGTCCCCATGCTTTTGGCGACGAGGTGATGGTGCGTCATCTGGTCGGTATCGACCCGGCCCGCCATGGCGTGGCCGTAGGCGAGGGCCTGCGCCGGGGCGACCACCTGAGCTTCTGCCAGCGCAACCGCGAGGCCGCGCGCCGCGACCTGGTGCGCATCTGCAGCGAGCTGCGCGAGGCGGCCGGCGAGCGGCCCATGCAGGGGGCGATCTATGTGAGCTGCGCCGGTCGCGGCGGACCGCATTTCGGCAGCCCCTCGGCCGAGGCCCGCATCGTCCGCCATGCGCTGGGCGAGGTGCCGCTGGTGGGATTTTTCGCGGGTGGCGAGATCGCCCACGACCAACTCTATGGCTATACCGGCGTGCTGTCGGTCTTCGTAGGCTCATGATCCAGCGCCGCCCCTTGCTCGCCCTTTCCGCCGCGCTGCTCGCCGGCGCGGCTTCTGCCAAGACCGTGACCGTGCGGGTGGCCCGCCACGAGGCTCTGCAGGACCCGCAGATCCGCTATGTGCTGCTGCTGTTGCGGACGAGTCTGGAACGCAGTGGCTACACGGTGCAGCTGGAGCAGAGCAAGAACGTGATGGTGCAGAGCCGCGCGCTGCTGGAGCTGGGCGGCGCCAAACCGTCGCTGGACGTGTTCTGGACCATGACCAACCCGGAGCGCGAACGCGACCTGCTGCCGGTGCGCATTCCGCTGGACCGTGGCTTGCTGGGCTGGCGCCTGCTGCTGGTGCGCGCTGCCGAGCTGGAGCGCTGGGCCGGCGTGCAGACGCTGGAGCAGCTGGCGGCGCTGAAGGCCGGAGCGATGTCGGACTGGCCGGACACCGCCATCATGCGGACCAACGGCCTGCAGGTGCAGACCGGCACCCATTTCGAGACCCTGTTCCGCTGGCTGGCCGAGGGCCGTTTTGACTACTTCCCGCGCTCGGTGCTGGAGGTCGGCCTGGAGGCGCTGGACAACGCCGTGCGCGGCCTGGTGATCGAGCCGCATCTGCTGCTGCACTACCCGGCGGCCATGTATTTCTTCGTGGCACCGGCCAAGCCGCAGCTGGCAGCCGACCTGACGGCCGGGCTGGAGTCGCTGGTCCATGACGGCATGCTGGAGAAGCTCTGGCTGGCCCAGTTCGGCGACGTGATCGAGCGCTACCAGCTGCGTTCGCGCCGCCTGCTGAGCCTGCGCAATCCCCTGCTGCCGGCCAGCGCGCCGCTGGCGCGCAAGAACCTCTGGTTCGGGATCTAGCCGCGCCGCCCCAGCTTCAGCAGGCCCTGGTTGACGACCAGGCCCAGCAGCACGGCGCCGGTGCCGGCCCACTGCAGCGGGCTGGGCTGCTCGTCGAAGGCCACGGCGGCGGCCAACAGGCCCACCACCGGCACCAGCAGCGACCAGGGCACGACCCGCGAGGGCGCATGGCGCTTCAGCAACTGGGTCCAGAGGCTGTAGGCTAGCAGCGTGGCCAGCAGGCCCAGGTAGAGCACGGCCAGCAGGGCCGGCCCCTGCAGCGCATGGATCTGGTGGCGGATCGCGTCATGGCCCTGCTGCCAGAAGGCGAGGGCGAAGAACGGACCTATGGGCACCAGGCTGCTCCAGGCGATGAAGGCCAGCGGGTCGTAGTCCGAATGCCGCGCGGCGATGCGGCCGACCAGGTTGGACACCGCCCACATGAAGGCCGCGCCCACCGTCAGCGCGAAGCCGATCAGGGTCATCTGGCCCGGGCCCTCGCCATGGGCCAGGGCTATCGCCAGCAGGCCGGCCAGCGCCACACTCAGGCCCAGCCACTGGGCAGGGCGGGCCTTCTCACCCAGCAGCGGCGCGGCCAGCAAGAGGGTGAAGAAGGCCTGCGTCTGCATCACCACCGAGGCCATGCCCGCCGTCATGCCCAGCTGCAGGCCGGTGAACAGCAGGCCGAACTGGCCCAGGCCCTGGGCCAGGCCATAGGCCGCCAGATAGCGCCAGGGCAGCGGCGGCCCTCGCCACAGCAGCAGCAGCGGTGCTGCCGCCACGCAGAAGCGCAGCGCGCCCAGCAGCATGGGCGAGAGACCCTTGAGGCCCAGCTTCATGACGACGAAGTTCAGGCCCCAGATCAGGACCACGGCGGCGATACGCAGCGCATCGCCGCGGGACAGCGTGCTTGTGCTCATCGCTTGAGGGGCCGGCCTTGGGCCGCGCGGGCGGCGACGAAAGCCTCGAAGGCCTGGGCGCTGGTCTTGGCCGGGACGAAGCCCAGCTCGTTCTTCAGCCTGGTGTTCAGGAGCACCGGCCGGTAGCGCAGAAAGTCCAGCTGCTCGGGGCCGTAGCGGCTGATCCCCAAGGCCGAGCCAATCGCCAGGGCGCTGCGTAGCAGGCCGGCCGGCAGTTCCAGCACCGGCTTGCCCAGCCGAGATGCGATCTCGCGGATAGGCAGGGCGCCGTCACCGGCCAGGTTGTAGACGCCGGCGCGGCCCTGGCGCAGCGCATGCAGGAAGGCGCCGCAGACATCCTCGTCCCAGATGAAGACGAAGGGACTGGCGCTGCCGCGGATGGCCAGCAGACGGCGCTTCTCGAACAGGGCGGTGATCTGGTTGTCCACCCGTTCACCGAGGATGGTGCCTATGCGGAACACGGTCTGCTGCAGGGCCGGATGCCTTTGCCGGTACTCGGCCAGCATCTGCTCGACCAGCTTCTTGTGGTGGCTGTAGGCAAAGGCCTGATTGCCGCGCACCGGCTGGTCTTCGGCTATCCAGTCTGGGTTGTCGGCGTGGTAGCCGTAGGCCGCGCCGCTTGAGCTGACCAGCAACTGGCGCACGCCGGTGGCCACGCAGGCATCGAGCAGGTTCTTGCTGCCCAGCACGTCGACCGAATACTCCAGCTCGCGGTTCGAGTCGCGGCCCGGCGTGACTATGGAGGCCAGGTGGACCACGGTATCAATGCGATGGCCTTGCAGCGCATGGACCAGGCTGGCGTCACGCACGTCCTGCTTCTCGTAGACCACGCCGCTCAGGCGCCGTTCCTGCGGCACTTCGCGCACATCCTGAGCGACCAGCAGCTCGGCCTCGCCGGTGGCGGCCAGGGCCTGGACCAGGGAGCGGCCGAGAAAGCCGTCAGCCCCCGTGACAAGCACTCTCATGCAGCTTCGCCCTTGAAGCGCGTCCGCGCTGCCGGCCGCCTGGCCCACCAGAAGGCCAGGGCCATGCCGATGATGATGTCCAGGAAACCCCAGGCACCGGCCACCACGGCCATGCCGCCCAGGCCGCCGAAGAAGCCAAAGATCAGCACCAGGCCCAGGCCGGCATTGCGGATGCCGACCTCGACCGACATGGCCCGCCGCTCGTACTCGGCCAGGCCCGCCAGCGCGGCGCAGCCATAGCCGAGGCCGTAGGCCAGGGCGTCATGCACGATGACCGCGCCCAGCACCAGGCCCAGGTAGTCGAGGAAGTAGCGCCAGTTGCCGGCGATGGCGGCGACGATGAAGACCACAAGGCAGAGGAAGCTGAGGATGCGCGCCGGCTTCTTGACCTTGTCGGTGAGGGCCGGGAACGAGCGCGCGCAGGCCATGCCCAGCACGAAGGGGATGCCGATGATGGCGATGATGTGCAGGCCCATCTCCAGCGGGTCCAGCGAGATCGCCCGCAGGAGCGGCGCCGCCTGCGGATGCAGGCCGCCCCAGAAGGCCACGTTCAGCGGCATCAGCAGGATGGACAGGGCGTTGGACACCGCGGTCATCGAGACCGACAGCGCGACGTTGCCGCCGGCCCGGTGCGTGATGATGTTGGAGATATTGCCGGGCGGGCAGCAGGCCACCAGGATCATGCCCAGGGCGATGCTGGGCGTGGGCTTGATCGCCAGCGTCAGGCCGAAGGTGATGGCCGGCAGCAGCAGGAACTGCGCCGCGATGGCCACGCCCATGGCCAGGGGCATGCGGGCCACGCGGCGGAAGTCTTCCAGCCTGGTGTCCAGCGCGATGCCGAACATCAGGAAGGCCAGCACGGCATTGAGCGCCTGCAGCGAGGCGGGGCTGAAATTGAGTCGGACCTCGTCGATGGGCAGCATCAGCGACCTCCCGGAATCATCAGGCTGGCGGAAGCCTCGCGCACCGTGCGGCGGTAGACATCCTTGTTGACGTAGTAGGCCATGCGCTCCAGCTTCAGGTAGCGGTAGCCGCCGCTCAGGTCGGGCATGGGTCCCTTGAACTTCGCAGCGAAGGCGGCGGCACGCGCCGGCTCGTCGCTCTGGGCCTTGAGCAGTCGGGCCACCAGTTCGGCTTGCTCGTAGCGGCCCTGCCAGCCCAGGCCGCTGGCCTCGACCATGCCGATCACGGCCAGGTTGGTGAAACGCGGCGCAAAGATGTTCAGGTAGAGCTGGGGCGCCATGCCCTGCCAGTTGAGCAGCTCACGGGCAATGAAGGGGTAGTGCAGCTGGTAGCCGGTGGCCGCCATCACCAGGTCGTAGTCGCGTTGGCTGCCGTCCCTGAAGTGCACGGTCTTGCCCTCGAAGCGGGCGATGTCGGGCCGCACCTTCACGTCGCCATGGCCGATATGGTGAAGGATCAGCGAATTCACCACCGGATGCGACTCGTACATCTTGTACTCGGGCTTGGGGAAGCCGAAGCGCACCGGGTCGCCGGTGAACCACTGCAGGATGCGGCTGTCTATCTTCTGCTTCAGCCAGGGCGGCAGCGTGAGCTTGCCGCCAATGGTGTCGGCCGGCTTGCCGAACACGTACTTGGGCACGAAGTAGTAGCCGCGGCGCACCGAGATGTCCACGCCCTGGGCGTAGTGCACAGCATCGACGGCGATGTCGCAGCCCGAGTTGCCGGCACCGATGATCAGCACCCGCTTGTCCTTGAAGACCTCGGCGCTCTTGTAGTGGCTGGTGTGCAGCATTTCGCCTGTGAAGCTGCCTTCGAAGCGCGGCATGTTCGGCTCGGCCAGCGTGCCGTTGGCAATCACCACGGCCTTGTACTCGGCGCTGTGCGTGCTGCCGGCGGAGTCGAGCCAGGTGACGCGCCACAGCGGCGCAGGGCCATCGCCCACCGGCTCCACGGCCTGCACGCGGCAGCCGAACCGGTAGTGCTGGCGCAGCTCGAAGCGGTCCGCGAACGCGGCGAAGTAGCGCTGCAGTTCCTTGTGGCTCGGGTAGTCGGCCACGTCCTCGTCCATGGGGAACTCGGCGAACTCGGTCATGCGCTTGCTCGAGATCAGGTGGGCCGACTCGTAAACCGTGCTGCGCGGGTTGGCGATGTTCCACAGCCCGCCCACGTCGTTGTAGGCCTCGAAGCCCTGGAAGGCCAGGCCGGCCTTCTGCAGGTTGCGGGCGGCGGCCAGGCCCGAGGGGCCGGCGCCTATCAGGGCGATTTGCTGGCGGGTCTCGTTACTCATCGTTTGTCTTCTTGGGCATCAATCCGGGAATGGCGGTGGCGCCTGCCTCGCCGACGCGCGGCTTGCGCGGCTGGCCCAGCAGGATGCGTTCATGCAGGCGTTCGGGCAGCAGGGCCAGGGCCTTGGAGAGCCAGCCGAGGCGGCGCGGCAGCACGATGTCCTCGCGGCCACTGGCCACGCCGGCCAGGATGCGGGCCGCGGCCTGGTCCGGTTCCAGCAGGCCGGGCATCGCAAAGCGGTTGCCGGCGGTCAGCGCGGTGCGCAGGTAGCCGGGGCTCACCGTCGTGACCTGCAGGCCGGCATCGCGCAGCTCGGCGCGCAAGCTTTGCAGGTAGACGATCAGGCCGGCCTTGCTGGCGCAGTAGGCGCCGTTGCCCGGCAGTCCGCGGCGTCCGGCCAGGCTGGCGATGCCGACCAGGGCGCCGCGGCGCTGCTCGCGCATCGCGGCGACGAAGGGCTGGAAAGTGGCGGCAACGCCCAGCAGGTTGATCTCCAGCATGCGCTGCATCACGGCCAGGTCTTCGGCCTTGGCGGTGTCGAAGCCGCCGGCCACGCCGGCGTTGGCGATCACCAGGTCGGGCGTGCCGTGGCGGCTGATCCAGTCCAGCGCCATGGCGCGTATCGCGGCGCCGTCGCTGACCTCGGGCGTGTAGATGAGGGCGCGCTCGGGGGCCAGGTCTTGCAGCGCCTGCAGGCGCTGGCGGTCCAGGCCGACCAGGGCCACGGCCGCGCCGCTCGCCAGCAGCTGCCGAGCCAGGGCCTGGCCCAGGCCGCCGCAGGCGCCGGTAACGACCGCGTTGGCGAACGGAGCAGGGGTGATTGCCATGGCCGCGAGCTTAGCCAGCGGTCAGAATCGTCTCGGATTCTTTTGCCGATTCGTCCCGGATTCCGAGATTTCTTGATGACGAGCGCCGACAACGAGACCCCGGGCCTGCGCCTGCTGGAGCTGCTGGAACTGCTGGCCCGCGCCGGCCTGCCGCAGAGCCTGGCCGAGCTCTTGCCGCAGAGCCCCTGGCCCAAGCCGACCTTGCACCGCATGTTGCAGCAACTGGAGGCCGGCGGCTGGCTGCAGCGCGAGCCCGACGGCCGTCGCTACGTGCTGGCCGGCCGCGCCCGCGCGCTGGCCGAGGCCACGCTGTCGGGCAGCGCCCAGGCCGGCGTGCGCCATGCGGTGCTGCGCGCCCTGGTGGCCGACATTGGCGAGAGCTGCAATCTCACGGCCCTGTCGGGCGCCGAGGTGATCTACCTGGACCGGGTTGAGACCGCCTTCCCGCTGCGCCTGGAGCTGCGCGCCGGCACCCGCGTGCCGCTGCACTGCTCGGCCAGCGGCAAGCTGTTCCTGGCCTTTGCGCCGGCCCGCCAGCGCCGCCAGCTGCTGGACGGCCTGCGGCTGACCCGCCACACGGCCCAGACCCTCGACAGCCGCGAGCGCCTGGAGGCCGAGCTGGCCCGCATCCGCCATGAAGACCTGGCGGTGGACGACCAGGAATTCGTCGAAGGCCTGAACTGCGTGGCGGTGCCGGTGCGAGAACCCGGCGGTGGCAAGACCGCCGCCGTGCGCTGCGCCGTGGCCTTGCAGGCGCCCAGCGCGCGCTTGCCGCTGGCTCAGGCCCTGGGCCTGGTGGGGCGCTTGCGCGAGGCGGCGGCCGCTTTGGCGCGCAGCCTCTGATCAACGGGGTTCAGCGCAGCTCGACGAACGGATCCAGCTTGAAGCTGCGATAGTCGAAGCCCAGGTCGTCGGCCTGCGGGCTTTGCAGCTGATGGAGCCGGCGCTTGCCCAGCCCCACGAAGCGCAGGGCGGGTTGCAGGTAGTTCATCATCAGCGCCTGCAGCGAGCCGTCCGCATGAGCCTGCTGCAGGCCCAGGGTCAGGCGTTCGATCACGGCCTGGTTGTCGCGGTGGGTGTAGAGGAATTGCGGCATGTCGTAGGCCAGGGCGAAGCTGCGGTCCAGCAGCAGCTCGGGATGCTGCTGGGCTTCCTGCAGCACCTCGAGGATGCTGCGGCAGAACAGGTCCGCCCGGTTCTTGCTGACCATGCGGAACAGCGCGTCGTAGCTGGCGGCCTCGATCACGTGGAAGCCGTTGGCACGCAGGATGGGCACGTCGGCCCAGCCCACGCCCTGGACCACGCTGAACTGCCGGCGCAGCTCGTCCAGCGAGCGGACCTGTTCCACCTTCTGCTGCGACTCGGGCGCGACGAAGCAGACGCGGTAGCCGGTGATGCCCAGCATCAGCGGGAAGCGCACCGGCCGCAGCTCGGGCGCCGTCCTGGTCTCGGAATGTCCGGCGATGGTGACGAAATTGACGTAGGCCTTGCGTCCCGCGCTGAGCAGGGCGCGCTGCTTGTTCATGGGCGCCGCGCTCTGCAGCTTGTAGGGGCCGTGGCTGGCCAGGGTCTTGTCCAGCGCGAGCTTCACGGCGGCGTTGACGTAGGTCTGGCGCTGGTCCTGCAGGCCCTCGGGCGATCGCAGCGTGAGTACCAGCTCGGCGGCCTGGACCGTCAGGCTCCCCGCGACGAGCGTCAGGCTGGCGATCAGCGAACGCAGGGGCAGGGCAGGCCAGGGGTGCATGCGCTGATTAGAGCCCATCGAACCGCTACAGTCGTGGCTTGCCTCGGAGAAGCCTGTTGTCCAACGCCCCCGACGTCCAGAGTTCGCCCCAGCGCCGCCCATCGCAAGCGCGCCTGGTCGATGCCTTGCTGGATGTGCTGCCTGCGCACGCCTTGCTGTGGCGATCGGAAGACACGACGCCCTATGAATGCGACGGCCTGACCGCCTACCGCACGCGTCCGCTGGCCGTGGCCCTGCCCGAGAACGAGCAGCAGGTCGGGGCCGTGCTCAAGGTCTGCCATGAGCTGCAGGTGCCGGTGGTGGCACGCGGCGCCGGCACCGGACTTTCGGGCGGCGCCTTGCCGCATGAGCAAGGCCTGACCCTGGCCCTGGCCAAGTTCAACAGGATCCTCGCCATCGACCCGCTGGCGCGTACGGCGCGCGTGCAGTGCGGTGTGCGCAACCTGGCGATCTCCGAAGCCGTGGCCGGCCATGGCCTCTATTACGCGCCCGACCCCAGCAGCCAGATCGCCTGCACGATAGGTGGCAACGTGGCCGAGAACTCGGGCGGCGTGCATTGCCTCAAGTACGGCCTGACCTTGCACAACGTGCTGCGGGTCAAGGGCTTCACGGTCGAGGGCGAGCCGGTGGAATTCGGCTCCGAGGCGCTGGACGCCGCCGGCCTCGATCTGATGAGCCTGATCGTCGGCAGCGAAGGCATGCTGGCCGTGATCACCGAGGTCACGGTCAAGCTGACGCCCAAGCCCCAACTGGCGCGGTGCATCATGGCCAGCTTCGACGACATCCGAAAAGCCGGCGAGGCGGTGGCGGCGGTGATCGCCGCCGGCATCATCCCGGCGGGCCTGGAGATGATGGACAAGCCGATGACGGCCGCGGTGGAGGACTTCGTCCATGCCGGCTACGACCTGACGGCCGAGGCCATCCTCTTGTGCGAGAGCGACGGCACGCCCGAGGAGGTGGCGGACGAGATCGCGCGCATGAGCGAGGTGCTGCGCGCCAGCGGCGCCACGCAGATCGCGGTCAGCGAGGACGAGGCCCAGCGCCTGCGCTTCTGGAGCGGCCGCAAGAACGCTTTCCCGGCCTCGGGCCGCATCAGCCCCGACTACATGTGCATGGACTCGACCATTCCGCGCAAACGCCTGGCCGACATCCTGCTGGCCATCCAGCAGATGGAGCAGAAGTACGGCCTGCGCTGCGCCAATGTCTTCCATGCCGGCGACGGCAACCTGCATCCGCTGATCCTGTTCGATGCCAACGACGCCGACCAGCTGCGCCGCTGCGAGGAATTCGGCGCCGAGATCCTGGAGACCAGCGTGGCCATGGGCGGCACGGTCACCGGCGAGCATGGTGTGGGCATAGAGAAGCTGAACTCCATGTGCGTGCAGTTCTCCAGCGAGGAACGCAACCAGATGCTGGCGCTCAAGCGCGCCTTCGATCCGACCGAGGGCCTGAACCCGGGCAAGGTGATCCCGACCCTGCAGCGCTGCGCCGAATACGGCCGCATGCATGTGAAGCGCGGCTTGCTCGCCTTCTCCGAGCTGGAGCGTTTCTGATGACGCAGACCGAGGCGATCCAGCAATTGCAGCAGCGGGTGCTCGCGGCCAGCGGGCCGTTCGAGATCACCGGCCACGGCAGCAAGCGCTTCTACGGTGGCTCGCCCGGCGGCGAGCTGATGAGTACCGAGGGCCTGAACGGCCTGGTCAGCTACGAGCCCAGTGAACTGGTCGTCACGGCACTGGCCGGCACGCCGCTGGTCGATCTGGAGATGCTGCTGGCCAGCCAGGGCCAGCAGCTGGCCTTCGAGCCGCCGCGCTTCGAGGGCCGCGGCACGGTGGGCGGCATGGTGGCGGCGGGCCTGGCCGGCCCTTCGCGGGCCAATGCCGGCGGCGTGCGCGAGCATGTGCTCGGCGCCACGCTCCTGAACGGCAAGGGCGAGCTGATGAGCTTCGGCGGCACGGTGATGAAGAACGTGGCCGGCTACGACGTCTCGCGCCTGCTGGCCGGCTCGCTGGGCGTGCTGGGCCTGATCGTCGAGGTTTCGCTGAAGGTGCTGCCGCTGCCGCGGGTGCAGGCCACGCTGCGCTTCGAGATGGACCAGGCCAAGGCGCTGGAACAACTCAACCGCTGGGGCGGTCAGCCGCTGCCTCTCAGCGCCAGTGCCTGGTGGGACGGTGCCCTGGTGCTGCGCCTGGCCGGCAGCGAGGGTGCGGTGCGCAGCGCCTTCCACAAGCTGGGCGGCGAGTTGATTCCCGACAGCCTGGCCCAGCCGTTCTGGCAGGGGCTGCGCGATCAGCGCGACGAATTCTTTGTCGGCGCCGAACGAGCCGTGGCCGCCGGCGCGCGGCTGTGGCGGCTCTCGGTGCCGCAGACCGCGCCGGTGCTCAGCCTGAGCGGCGAACAGCTGATCGAATGGGGCGGCGCCCAGCGCTGGGTCACGACCACGGCGCCGGCCGGCCAGCTGCGCGAGGCTGCGGCCTCGGTCGGCGGCCATGCCACGCTCTACCGCTCGCTGGACAAGAGCCCCGGCGTGTTCGCCCCGCTGTCGCCGCCGCTGGCGCGCATCCACAAGCAGCTCAAGCTGGCCTTCGATCCCAGGGGCCTGTTCAGCCCCGGCCGGCTCTACCCGGATCTTTGATGCAGACGAAACTGGCCCCCGAATTCCAAGGCACGACCGAAGGCAAGACCGCCGAGGAGATCCTGCGCCGCTGCGTGCACTGCGGCTTCTGCACCGCCACCTGCCCGACCTACCAGCTGCTGGGCGACGAGCTGGACGGCCCGCGCGGCCGCATCTACCTGATGAAGCAGGTGCTGGAAGGCGAGCAGCCCACGCGTGCCACCCAGCTGCACCTGGATCGCTGCCTGACCTGCCGCAACTGCGAAAGCACCTGTCCCTCGGGCGTGCAGTACGGCCAGCTGCTGGAAATCGGCCGCAACATCGTCGAGGCCAAGGTGCCGCGGCCCAAGGCCGAGGCGCGCCAGCGCTGGCTCTTGAAGGAGGGCCTGACCTCGCGCGCCTTTGCGCCAGCGATCAAGCTGGGCCAGTGGTTCCGGCCTTTTGTGCCGGCGGCGCTCAAGGACAAGATTCCGCCGCGTGCCGACAAGCGTGCCCACCAGTGGCCGACCCGGGTCCACAAGCGCAAGGTGCTGATGCTGCTGGGCTGCGTGCAGCCCACGCTGGCGCCCAACATCAACTCGGCCACGGCGCGGGTGCTCGATGCCGCCGGCATCCAGACCCTGGTGGCCGACGACGCCGGCTGCTGCGGCGCGATCCGCAGCCACCTCAATGACCACGAAGGCGGCCTGGCCGACATGCGCCGCAACATCGACGCCTGGTGGCCGGTGGTCAAGGCCCATCCGGAGATCGAGGCCATCGTGATGAACGCCTCGGGCTGCGGCGTCACCGTCAAGGAATACGGCCAGGCGCTGAAGCATGACCGCGAGTACGCCGACAAGGCGGCGCGCATCTCGGCCCTGACGCGGGACCTGAGCGAGCTGCTGCCCTCGATGCTGCCGGCGCTGAAGTCCAGGCTCGGCAAGCGCAGCGGCGGCACCGTGGCCTACCACCCACCCTGCACCCTGCAGCATGGCCAGCAGCTGCGCGGCGGCGTCGAGTCGGCCTTGCGCGAACTGGGCTTCAGCGTGGAGACCGCCGGTGGCGAGAACCATCTGTGCTGCGGCTCGGCCGGCACCTACTCGGTGCTGCAGCCCGAGCTGTCCAAGCAGCTGCGCGACCGCAAGCTGCGCGCGCTGGAGCCGCTGCAGGCCGAGACCATCCTGTCGGGCAACATAGGCTGCATCCAGCAGCTGCAGTCGGGCACGGCCGTGCCGGTGCAGCACTGGGTCGAGCTGCTGGACCGCCATCTGGCCAGCTAGTCTGAGCCTGGCTTGTCATTTCTTTACAGACGGCGGTTAGAGTCGTCGTCTGCCGTACTGACAAGAAGTCCATGAAAGCAAGCCGTCCTCTCGTGATCCTGAGCACCCTGGCCGCGGCCCTGCTGGCCGGCTGCGCCAGCGAGCCGCCCAAGCCCGTGGCGCCGACCAAGCCCAAGCTGCTGGTCTTCATCGTGATCGACGGCCTGCCGATGCGCCAGGTGACTGGCTACCGCGACCAGTTCGCGCCGGACGGCTTCCGCCGCTTCCTGGATCGAGGCGCCACCTACCTGGAGGCCCATTACAGCCATGCCCACACGGTGACCGCCGCCGGCCATTCGGTGATGCTGACCGGCGCCCATCCGCAGCGCACCGGCATCATCGGCAATGAATGGGTGGATCCGCAGACCCGCAAGGAGGTCTACAACACCCAGGACAAGGACTACCAGTACATCGGCAACAAGACCGACAGCATGGCCGGCACCAGCCCACGCATGCTGCAGGCCGAGACCGTGGGCGACGTGCTGCGCACGGCGGATCCGCTATCCAAGGTGATAGGCGTCTCGGGCAAGGACCGCGGCGCCATCCTGCCGGCCGGCCACAAGGGCCAGGCCTATATGTTCATGGGCGCCACCGGCCAGTTCGCGTCCAGCACCTATTACATGGACAAGCATCCGGCCTGGGCCGAGGCCTTCAATGCGGCCAAGCCGGCCGATGCGCTGTACGGCAAGGTCTGGACGCCGCTGCTGCCCGACAAGTGCGCGGACGGCAAGACTTCGCAGCAGGCCTCGCCCGGCGCGCCGCTCTACGCCTGCGGCGCCTATGCCCGCTCGGCTGCCGACGGCCAGGACTTCCAGAGCACCGAGAAGAGCGTCAACGGCAACACCCTGCCGGCGGTGATCGGCGGCAAGCTGTCCGGCCCGGGCGCCGAGTTCTACAAGCTCATCCTGCCCAGCCCCTATGGCGACGAGCTGACCCTGGCCTTTGCCCGCGCCGCCGTCGAGGGCGAGCAGCTGGGCCTGGACGAGCATCCCGACATCCTGACGGTCAGCCTGTCCAGCCACGACTACGTCAACCATGCCTTCGGTCCCGAGTCCAAGCTCTCGCACGACCACATGCTGCAGCTGGACCTGCACCTGCAGGCTTTCTTCCAGTACCTGGACCAGCGCGTCGGCAAGGGCAACTACCTGCTGATGCTGACCGCCGACCATGGTTTTGCCGACACGCCGGAATGGGCCAAGTCGCTGGGCCGCGATGCCAAGCGCGCGTCCAGCAAGCAGATGCTTGAGTACACCAATGCCGGCCTGGTGCAGCGCTTCGGCGAAGGCAAGTGGGCCACGGCCACCTCGGCCATGGGCCTGTTGTTCGACGAGCAGCTGATCGCCCAGCGCGGCCTCAAGAGTGAGGACGTCTACCAGGCGGCCAAGCAGGTGCTGCTGACTCATCCCGAGGTGGCGGCCGTGTTCACGCCCGACCAGCTGCGTTCGAACGACGAGAGCACGCCCTACCTGGCGGCGATGCGCAAGTCCTGGCATCCGGACCGGGCCGCGCCTGTGCAAGTCATCCCCAAGCAGGGCCGGCTCTACAGCACCCGTACCAGTGGCAGCTCGCACGGCACACCCTATGCCTACGACCACCACGTGCCGATCCTTGCCTGGGGCCCGGCCTGGGTGGGCCAGGGCGAGGTGAGGCAGTGGGTCGAGGTGGCCGACATTGCGTCCACGCTGTCCGGCGTGTTCCAGATTCCCGTGCCGCGCCAGTCTCAGGGAAAGCCCTTGCCGCTGCCGCGCTGATCGCAGCGCCGGATGTGAACTATCCCCATTGAAGCGGCAGGGGGCGGCGGCCTAGTATGGCTGCGTGTCCGCGCCCTCCAAGACCCACGCCGCCAAGCCGCGAAAGCGCAATATCCGCGCCTATGCCAGCGGCGCCTTCAAGCCGCATGGCCAGATCGAGTTCTGGACCGAAGGGCCGGTGGTCCGTATCGAGGCACAGGGCCCGTTCAACCGCGAGGCCTTCGAGGCCGTGGGCCTGGCGATGCGCGAGCTGTTCGCTTCCACCTCGCTGGGGCCGGTCTTTGCCGACATCCTGGAGATCCGCCACAGCATCATGATCTCGCCCGAGGCGCTGGATGCCTTCGGCCAGTTCCTGGCCCTGATGAGCGCCAACAAGTCGGCGCCCCGGGCCGTGGCCTATGTGGTGGCGGCCGAGGTCGAGGGCCGCAGCCTGGTGCTGCCCTTGCTGCAGCGCCTCTACGACCAGCATGGCCGGCAGTTCGCCGCCTTCGAGACCATGGCCGAGGCCGAGGCCTGGGTGCGCGAGCGCCTGAGCGCTCCGCAGTGAGCCGCTAGGCCGGCTATGCCGGCGCGTCGTCGCGCTCGACCCGGTCGCGGCCCTGGGCCTTGGCGCGGTACAGCGCCTCGTCGGCCCGCTTCAGCAAGGCCTCGGCGGATTCGCCCCAGCGCGCCTCGACCAGTCCGCCCGAGCAGCGGTAGCCGAACTCCGGCTGCTCGGCCAGGGGCCGGCTCAGCCTGACCTTGGCCAGCAGCCGTTCGACGATGACGCCGGCCTGGCCCAGGGCCGCGGCCGGCAAGATCAGCAGGAACTCCTCGCCGCCCAGGCGCACGCAGCCGTCCTCGCGCCGGGTGCCGGCCAGCAGCTGGCGGGCGAAGTCGACCAGCACCTGGTCGCCGGCCGCATGGCCCAGCTGGTCGTTGACCTGCTTGAAATGGTCCAGGTCCAGCATGGCGATGCTGAGCGGCCATTGGTCGGCCGCGCCCAGCGCCTGCTGCAGCAGCTTCATGCCCTGGCGCCGGTTGGCCAGGCCGGTGAGCGAGTCGGTTTCGGCGGCGCGCAGCGCCTTGACATGGGCCTGGCGCAGCGAACGGGCGTCCTGGCGCAGGGCGGTGATGTCCATGGCCAGCAGCAGCATCCAGCCGTCCGGCAGCAGGGTTTCGCTGACCCACAGCCAGCGGCCATCGGCCAGGTCGGATTCGAAGGCCCGGTAGGGCAGCTTGCCGCGGCGCGTGCCGGTGGCGGCCAGCCAGGCCTCGATGTCGTCGGTCTCGATCACTGCGCCCTGGCCGCTGGCATGGTTGGCGCGCACCATGTCGGCCCAGCCCAGCCGGCCGTCCGGCTGCACCTTGAAGGCCTCGCAGAAGGCCTTGTTGGCCCAGCGCAGCACATCGTTCACATCGAACAGGGCCGCGGGATTGGGGCCGGCCTCGTGCAAGGCCAGCAGGGTCTGCGGCAAGGGGGATTCGCTCATGGGCCGGGGCGGGACTCCTCCGGCGGCATTCTGAACTATTGGGGCCGCAGCGCCAGCCCGGGCCGGGAGAGGCGCCAGAAGGTCCAGGCGATCGCCAGCAAGCCGAGCAGGGAAGGCAGCAGCTGCGGCCAGGGATACCAGAAGCGCATCAGATTGCCGGTCAGTGCCGACAGCATGGCGAACTGGGCCGCGATCAGCTTGTAGGCATGCTCGTAGCGCCAGAGCGTGGCATGCCAGCGTGGCGGGAACCGCCAGCGGGCCAGGTCGTAGGCGACCAGGCTCATCAGGGCCGCCAGCGTCGAGTAGCTGACCGTGGGATTGGCGCGTGTGCCGGGTGCGTCCGGCAGCCAGGCCAGCAGGCCCACGCTGGCGGCCAGGCCTAGCAGCGTCCAGAGCGCATCCAGCGTGTTGGGTCCGCGCTCCCGCGTGTAGACAGCGCGCCAGCCACCGACCAGCTGGTACAGCACGGTGGCGGTCAGCACGGCCAGCAAGGGCTGGGGTCGGAACAGCAGCGTGCCCAGCGTGGCCGTGAAGCAGACCACCAGGACCAGGGCGCCAAAAACGCGGCCCCAGGCGCGGTGCCTGGCCGTGCCCTTGGTCCGGGCCAGCATGACGAAGCCAATCAGCATGGCCATGCTGCCTGCGGCTATGTGCACAGCCAGCGAAGCCAGGTGCAAGCGCTCCATGTCTCCTCCTCTCCGTCTGAATCTCTATCGCCGCGGCCCCGGGGCGGATCTTTGCCTGCCCCTGATTGCCGCCATTTCTACGGTCAGCGCGCGCTGACCTCGCCCGAGCCGCTGACGCGCTGCGTCAGCTTGGGCCGGCCGGCATAGCTCAGGTCGCCCGAACCGCTGAGGCTGACGTCCAGCAGCTCGACCACGCCCAGCTCCAGATCGCCCGAGCCGCTCAGCTGGGCCTTGCAGGAATTGCCGACCAGGCTGCGGGCATCGACATCGCCCGAGCCGTGCAAGGCCCAGGTCTGCTGATCGGCCTTGCCGGCCAGGCTGAGGTCGCCCGAGCCGGACAAGGTGGCGCTCAGCTGCTTGACCTCCAGCAGGCCGATGCGCAGATCGCCCGAGCCCGACAGCGTCAGGGCCAGGCTGTCGCCCTTGAGCCGGTCAAGCGTGGCATCGCCCGAGCCGCTGATGGTCAGCGCCTGCAGTTGCTTGAAGTCCAGCCAGGCCACCGGCGAGTGGCGGGTGCTGTAGCCGGCGCCCTGCTGCACGCGCAGCACCAGGGTGTCGCCCTCGACCTTGGACTCGATCAGCGGCTCGATGTTGTCGTCGGCCGTGATCTTCAGCGACTCGCTGCCGGCCTGGTTCAGGCGCACGTCGATGGGGCCTTCCAGGCGCAACTTGGTGAACGGAGCGATGGCGCGGGCCTTCTCGACCACATGGCCCGAGCCCTTGGTGCGGCGGTTCGAGGGACCGTATTCGCTGGGGCCGCTGAGGCTGGCGGACCAGCCGTTGACGTCTTTCTTGATGCGCAGCCGCCAGTCGTTGTCGTTGCCGGCGGTGGCGGCCTGGGTGGCCAGCAGCAGGGCGAAGGGGAGGGCGAGGACATGGCGGATGCGGGGCATGGCGGGGCTCCTGATTTCGAGTGCCGCGCAGTGTGCGCCCGGTGCCCGGTCGGGCCAAGCGCCGGGTCGACGGATTGCGGGATGGCCCGGACAGGACGCATCCCGCTACGATGGGCCGCCAGCAGCATCAGGAGCAGCTCAGCATGAAGTGGGAAGGCCAGCGCGAGAGCGAGAACGTCGAGGACCACCGCGGTAACGGTGGTGGTGGGGGCGGCCTGCCCGGCCTCGGGGCCCTAGGCGGGCGTGGCCTGGGTGTGGGCGGCATCGTCGTCGTGCTGCTGCTGTCCTGGTTCCTGGGGGTCAACCCCATGAGCTTGCTGGGGGCGATGGATGGTGGCGGCGGCCTGGCCCAGGCACCGGCAGTTCGGCAACCGGCGGGCGAGACCGCCAATGACCCTGCCACCCGCTTCGCCAAGGTGGTGCTGGCCGATACCGAGGATGTCTGGGGCGCCTATTTCGAACGGGCCCAGCGCCGCTACGAGCCGCCGACGCTGGTCCTCTACAGCGGCCGCGAGGCCACGGCCTGTGGGCAGGGCGTGTCGGCCATGGGCCCGTTCTATTGCCCGGGCGACCGCAAGGTCTACCTGGACCTGAGCTTCAACGAGACGCTGAGCCAGCGCCTGGGCGCGCCTGGCGACTTTGCCCAGGCCTATGTGATCGCCCACGAGGTGGGCCACCATATCCAGAACCTGCTGGGCACCAGCGCCAGGATGGAGGCGGCCCGCCAGCGGCTGTCGGAGCGCGACTACAACGCGCTGAGCGTGCGTCTGGAACTGCAGGCCGACTGCCTGGCCGGCGTCTGGGCCTTCCACTCGCAGCGCGGCAAGGGCTGGCTGGAGCAGGGCGACCTGGAGGAGGGGCTGAACGCCGCGTCCCGCATCGGCGACGACACCTTGCAGCGCGAGGCCGGCCGCTCGGTCGTGCCCGAGAGCTTCACCCACGGCAGCAGCGCCCAGCGGGTGGGCTGGTTCAAACGCGGGCTGCAATCCGGCGAGATCAAGACCTGTGACAGTTTCAAGTCCGGGGCGGTCTGAGGCCCTAAAACCCCCTTGTCGCAGGATGAAGTCACATGGCCGACCACCTGTTTCAGGGGGGAGCGCGCACCGCGGCCGGCTTTGTGTGAAACACTCTGCTGGCGTCAGTTGCGGGCCTGGCTTGTTCTGCCATGGCCGACTGCGCAAGGGGAATCGAGATGAGCAAGCCCAACGACAATGAACCCCGGCTCGGCCCGTCCGGCGAGTCCGAGCCCGTCATGCCCGTCGCCAATCCGCGGCGCCGCCGTCTGCTGAAGGCCGGTGTTGGCGTGTCTCCCGTCCTGCTTTCGCTGGGCAGCAAGCCCGCCATGGCAGGCAACTTCCCTTGCGCCCACCACAATTCCGGCTGGGCTTCGGCCGGCAGCCGCTCGACGGTCGACAACGGCGACCACAGCAGCCACAACAGCGGTTGCAACCCGACCTACTGGAAGAACTGCAGCAACTCCGTCTGGACCAATCTGGGCTGCAGCAAGAGCAACACCAAGTTCTCGAGCTGCCTCGGTAGCGCGCCGCCGTCCAATATCTGCGCCGACAAGCTGTACGACGCGCTGAACTGCAGCGATCCGCTGATCCAGCATTTCGCCGCCAGCTACCTGAACTGCAAGAGCAGCAAGTACGGCAGCAACACCATCATGAACGAGACCAATCTGCGTGCATGGTGGCCGCTGTGCAAGGCCGCCAACTATGCGTCGATCGGTAGCGCGGGCAAGCTGTGGGACCGTCAGACCAAGGTCAAGGAAGTCCTGATCACCAACTCCGCGGACTCCCGCTACGGTGGCTTCCTGAACCTGATGCAGACGATCAATACCCGTTCGTCCTGATAGGCTACGGGCCCAGCACTGGCGCGCTTCAGGCGCGCCATTTTTTTGCTCGCTCAGGATTCAACGCCATGCCCTGGAAATCGACGGCCGCGGGACAGTTGCAGATCCGCCATTGGGCCGAATCCTGGCTGGTTTTCCACCCGCCGAGCGGGTCGGTGCACCTGCTGGATGAGCTGGTTGGCCAGGTGCTCAGCGAACTGGACCGCCTGCCGGAGCCCGCGGACACGGACCGCCTGGCCCGGCTGCTGCTGGACGGCGAAGAACCCGAGCCCCAGGATCAGGCCACCGTGCTTGAGGTGATGGAAGTCCTGAAGGGCTTGCGGCTGGTCGACGAGGTCCCGGTTTGAGACTGGGTGCGCTTGATCGCAATCAATTGGCCGAGCGTCTGAACGGCGAGGGGCTGGCGCTGGACATGGGCCCGGTGACGGTGCGAATCCGATCACCCTTCCGGCGCGTGCAGGACGGGATCGAGCTGCTCTATGCCGACTACCCAGTGGTCGATGCCACGGACTTCTGCGACTACGACTGCGAGGTGGCGGGAGGCCGTGGCCTGCGGCGCTGGTGGCGCCCGCAGACGCTGTTCGTCACCGACGGCCGTCCTCCGTTCAAGCCGCTGCCGGGCGGCCAGTCGCTGGCCATCCTCGAATGGGGGCTGAACTGGTGCGTGTCGGGCCAGCTGCAGCGCTACCTGGTGATCCATGCGGCGGTGATCGCCCGTGACGGCCTGGCCGCGGTGTTCCCGGCGCCACCGGGCTCAGGCAAGAGCACGCTTTGCGCCGGCCTGGTCTGCCGGGGCTGGCGCTTGCTGTCGGACGAGCTGTGCCTGGTCGACCTGGCTACGGGCGAGCTGGTGCCCATGCCGCGTCCCGTGAGTCTGAAGAATGCCTCCATCGAGGTGATCCGGGCATTCGCGCCGGAGGCCGTGCTCGGCCCGGTCACCCACGACACGCTGAAAGGCTCGGTCGGCCATATGCGTGCGCCGCGCGACAGCGTGTTGCGCGCCAAGGAGCGGGCCCGCCTGGCCTGGGTCGTGTTTCCGCAGTACCAGGCAGGAGCATCCCTGAGCACGGCGGCCCTGCCTCCCGGCGAGGCCCTGATCCATCTGGCCGACAACGCCTTCAACTTTCATGTCCACGGCGCGGTCGGCTTCAACGGCCTGGCCGACATGATCGAGAAGGCCGACTGCCTGCGGCTGTCCTACAGCCGATTGCCGGATGCGGTCGAGTTCTTCGACGGCCTGCTGTTGGCGAGGGGGGCTGAGCATGGCGCCGCGTGACCTCCTGACCCCCTTGCTGAGCCAGGCCTCCGGGCCTTGGCCGCGCTCCGGTGCCGAGTGGGAATTGCTGTTGCGCCAGGCCCGGCGGACCCGGCTGCAGGCCAGCCTGGCGCTGGAGCAGGCAAGGCAGCACGTGGCGGCACCGGCACCCGTGCTCGGGCATTTCGAGGACGCGAACCTGGTGGCGCAGGCCCAGGGCCGTGCGGTGCGCTGGGAGCTGATCGAGATCAGCCGGGCACTGCGCGGCCTGCAAGCACCGGTCGTGGTGCTGAAGGGGGCGGCCTACCTGCTGCTGGACCTGCCGTTCGCGAGGGGGCGGCTGTTCTCGGACATCGATCTGCTGGTGCACCGCGACAACCTGCCGCTGGCCGAGGCCATGCTGTCGGTTGCCGGCTGGCAGACCGGCAATCCTGACGAGTACGACCAGCGCTATTACCGGCAATGGATGCACGAGATCCCGCCGCTGGTCCATGGCGCCCGCAAGACCGTGGTCGACCTGCACCACAACATCCTGCCGCTGACCTCGCGCGTGCCGGTCGATGCCGAGCTGCTGCTGGCGGACATCGTGCCGCTCGAAGGCTGGCCCGGCCTGTACCGCCTGGCCGACGTCGACCTGGTGCTGCACATGGCGGTTCATCTGTTCATGGATGGTGAATTCGACAAGGGACTGCGCGATCTCTGCGACCTGCACGGACTGCTCACGCACTTCGGTGCCGATGCCCGGTTCTGGGAGCGCCTGCAGGCGCGGGCCGAAAGGCTTGGCATGGGGCGAACGCTTTACTACGCGTTGCGCTACGCGAAGCGGCTGCTGGGCACTGAGGTGCCGAGCTCGGCGCTGACCGCCACCGAGCCTTTTGGGCCGGCCTGGCCGGGGCTGATGGACGCTCTGTTTCAACGGGCGCTGCGTCCCGACGACCCCTCTTGCGAGGACGGCCTTACCGGACTCGCCCGCTGGCTTCTCTACTGGCGCGGCCATTGGCTGCGCATGCCGCTGCACCTGCTGGTCCTGCATCTGACCCGCAAGACCTGGCGCAGGATCTGGACAGACGACGACAAGGCGAAGGCGGAGACCGCCTGAACCGGCCGGTCTTGCGGGCTGAAACCACCTGTACCTCCGCCATACGCACGGGGTGGCCGCGTCGGCAACAAGTCATCCCGACGCTGTCGTTCCATCAGGGTTGTCACGGATGCCCGCATCAGTGGGCATCCAAAGAATCCCCCTCTTAGCCCGTAGTGGGCGACACCTGGACCATCCCATGGCGCGCTGAACTGTCGCGGGATGAAACAAGTCATAGGCTGCATCCCGCAGCTTCCGAGGAGAGAACAGCGATGAAATTCAAAGAAACCGCCACCTGCCGCGCCCTGCGCCAGGCCCTGGCCCTCGGCCTGCTGGCCGGCGTGGCCGCCGCCCCGGCCCTGGCCCAGGAAACCCAGACCCTGCAACGGGTCGAGGTGACCGGCTCCAACATCAAGCGGGTGGACGCCGAATCGGCCTCCCCGGTGCTGCTGATCAGTGCCCAGGACATCGCCCGTGCTGGCAAGGCCACCGTGGCCGAGTACCTGCAGACGCTGGGCGTGGACGGCGCCGGCTCGCTGCCCACCAGCTTCGGCAACGGTTTCGCGGCCGGCTCCACCGCCGTGTCGCTGCGCGGCCTGGGTGCCACCTCGACCCTGGTGCTGCTGAACGGCCGCCGCATGGCCCCGTTCGGCCGCGCCGATGACGGTCAGAAGACCTTCACCGACCTCAGCACCATCCCGATGGAGCTGGTCGAGCGCATCGAAATCCTGAAGGACGGCGCTTCGTCCGTGTACGGCGCCGACGCCATCGCCGGCGTGGTCAACATCATCCTGAAGAAGGACTTCACCGGCCACACCTTCCAGATGTCGACCGGCATCTCGCGCTACGGCGATGCCAAGCAGCACAAGGCCTCGCTGACCGGTGGCTACGGCGACCTGCTGAAGGACGGCTACAACCTGGTGTTCAACGCCGAGTGGTCCAAGAACGACCGCCTGCAGAACAGCGACCGTGCCGGCCGTGAATACATCGGCCATGCCGACCTGCGTCCCTGGGGCTATGGCATCAACACCCAGTTCGCCCGCGGCTACATCACCGGCAACAACAATGCCAACGAAAGCCCGGTCGGCCTGATCCGCAATCCGACCACGCTGGACTACGTGGCCCTGCCGGGTTGCGCGGCCCTGTCGGTCAGCACGCCCCAGGATCCCAAGGGCGGTTGCGTCTGGCACTACGACCAGTTCCGCTCCATGCAGCCCGAGATCCAGTCGACCAACCTGTATGCCGGCGGAACGGCCAAGCTGGGGGCTGACCTGCTGGGCTATTTCGACGTCGGCTATTCCAGCCGTTCGACCTCGTTCCTGATGATCCCGCCGACGATCACGCCGACGGTGGCGTTCCCGCCCAACGCGGCCTATCCGAGCGGCGTCATCAACTACGGCTCGGGCGCCGGCACCACCATCATGATGGCCGCCACGCATCCGCAGAACCCGTTCGGTGCCGCCGCCCGGATCCGCTACGTCGCCTTCGATGTGGGCCCGCAGGAGCGCAAGGCCGACAACAAGTTCAGCCGCGTGCTGGCGGGCGTCAAGGGCTCGGCCGCCGGCTGGGACTTCGATGCCGGTGTGATGTTCTCCAAGACTGCCCTGACCCTGGAGTACACCAACAGCATCCGCATGGACGTGCTGAAGGCCGCCCTGGGCGACCCGACCAGCAAGTGGTTCCCGTATTTCATCGGTTCGCAGGCCTTCAAGAACTCCAAGGACTTCTATGACGCGCTGCGCACCTCGCTGACGGCCGACCTGTCGACCGAGCTGAAGCTGGTCGACGTGAAGGCCTCGCGCGAGCTGATGCAGCTGGAAGGCGGCGCGCTGGGCCTGGCCATCGGCGCCGAGTACCGCAGCGACAAGCTGGATGCGCCTTCGCTGAGCGGCACCGAGACCGGCCTGGTCAATGCCAGCTATGTGGCCGCCAAGGGCGAGAGCACGGTCAAGGCCGCGTACGTCGAACTGCTGGCGCCGGTGCTCAAGGGCCTGGAGCTGTCGGGCGCCATCCGCTACGACAAGTACGACAAGTTCGACTCGACCACGCCCAAGCTGGGCGTCAAGTGGACGCCGATGAAGAGCCTGGCGCTGCGCGGCACCTACTCGGAAGGCTTCCGCGCGCCGGGCGCCGCCGAATCGGGCGCCGCCAGCCAGAGCACCGGCACGGCCACGGCCCGCGACCCGATCCGTTGCCCCAACGGCACACCGGCCGCCGGCGGCGGCACGACGGCCGACTGCTCGGCCAGCATCGCCGCGGTCAAGGTGGGCGATCCCAACCTGCAGCCCGAGAAGTCCAAGGGCATGACCCTGGGCCTGCTGTGGGACACGCCCATGGGCACGAGCGTGGCCGTGGACGGCTGGAAGATCAAGCGCAGCAATGAAATCAATCCGCTGCCCTATGCCGAAGCCGCCGCGCTGCCGACCGCGATCCGCGCCGACAACAACCTGGTCGTCAACGGCCAGGTGGTGCCGAACTCGGGCACCCTGCTGATCTCCAAGGCACCGTACCGCAACAGCAGCTACACCGAGGTCAAGGGCATTGACATCGACCTGAAGCACCGCTTCAACCTCGGTGACATGGGCCGCCTGACCCTGGGTGCCAACTGGACCCATCTGCTGAACTGGACCCGTGTCGAGCCCGACAGCAAGGACAGCACCGGCAAGGTCACGCCGGGCAAGGCCTACGAGTACGCCGGTACGCATGGCAACTGCGACACCTCGAACTGCATCGGCACGCCGCGCGACAAGATCAACCTGAACGGTACCTGGGACCTCGGCAGCCTGAGCATGAGCGGCCTGCTGAACTACCGCTCGGCGATCAAGAACATCGCGTTCGCCGGCGACCCCTGCGCCTCCAAGCTGGCTGACGGCAGCGACGGCCCGAACGCCCAGTGCCGCATCGGTGGCTTCTACACGCTCGACGTCTCGGTGCGCTACCAGTTCGACAAGAGTCTGCAGGTGTTCGGCTCCATCCAGAACCTGACCGACCGCATCGCGCCGCTGGATCCGTTCACCTACGGCACCATGAGCTACAACCCGATGGACTACAGCGGCGCGATCGGCCGCTACTACAAGGTCGGCCTGAAGTACCAATTCTGAGGCCGCGCACAGGGCCCGGAAGGGGCCTGTGGCTGCCGAAGGCCAGGCCACGATACAAGTGGACTGGCTGAGGCCGCGCACAGGGCCCGGAAGGGGCCTGTGGCTGCCGAAGGCCAGGCCACGATACAAGTGGACTGGCTGAGGTCGCGACAACTCGATCTGACAAGGGCGAGGCCGCAAGGCCCCGCCCTTTTTCATTGCTTCCAGATCAGGATCGGGCGTCGCACCAGGCGGCCACGGCCGCACGCTGGGCGGCATCCAGCCGCAAGCCCAGCTTGCTGCGGCGCCATAGCATGTCGTTGGCGCTGCAGGCCCATTCCTCGCGGTGCAGGAAGGCCAGCTCGGCCTCGTACAGGTCGGCGCCGAAATGCCGGCCCAGCTCGTCGAGGCTGGTTGCCGGTCCGAGCAACTGCTCGATCCGCGTGCCGTATGCATGGGCGAGCCGTCGCGCCATGCGGGCCGGCAGCCAGGGCCAGCGCTGCTGGACCGCGGCGAGGAAGCGCTCGAAGTCTTCGTCCGGTCTTGAGCTGGAGCGCTGGGACCAGGCGGCCAGCTCGCCACCGGGCAGCAGGGCGCCCTGGGTCCAGGCGGGACGGGGCTGGCCCAGCATCTCGGCGACCGAAGTGGCCGCGTCCTCGGCCAGCTTGCGGAAGGTGGTGATCTTGCCGCCCCAGACGCTCAGCAGCGGCGCCGCGCCCTCGTGCAGGGTCTCCAGCGCGTAGTCGCGCGTGATGGCTGCCGCGCTGCCCGAGGCATCGTCCAGCAAGGGGCGTACGCCGGCATAGCTCCAGACCACGTCGGAGGTCTGCACCGGCGCCTTGAAATAGCGGCTGGCCTGCTCGCACAGGTAGGCGATCTCGGCCTCGCTGATGCGCGCCAGCGCAAAGTTGGCAATGGCCTCGCGCGGCTGCTCCACGTCGGTCGTGCCGATCATGGTGAAGTCGCCCTCGTAGGGGATGGCGAAGATGATGCGGCCGTCCGGGTTCTGGAACAGATAGGCATGGTCATGCTCGAAGCGCCGCGGCACGACGATGTGGCTGCCCTTGACCAGGCGCAGATGCTTGGTGGCCAGCTTCTCGGCATGGGCCGGCTGTGCCACCTCGCGCAGAAAACTCTCGGCCCAGGGCCCGGCGGCATTGACCAGGGCGCGGGCCTGGACGATGCGCTCGCCCTGCGGCGTGGCCATCGTGGCCTGCCAGAGCTCGCGGCCGCGTCTGGCCTCGGTGACCGGGCTGCGGGTCAGGATCTCGGCGCCGCGCTGCTTGGCGTCCAGCGCGCAATGCAGGACCAGGCGTGCATCGTCGACCCAGCCGTCCGAGTAGATGAAGCCACGCGTGAAGCGATCCTGCAGCGGTTCTCCCAGCGGCGAGCGGCCTAGCTTCACGCCGCAGGAACCGGGCAGCCATTCGCGCCGGGCCAGGTGGTCGTAGAGGAAGAGGCCGGCACGGATCATCCAGGCCGGGCGCATGGCGCTGTCATGCGGCATCACGAAGCGCAGCGGCCGCATGATGTGGGGCGCGCTCTTGAGCAGCACCTCGCGCTCCAGCAGCGCCTTGCGCACCAGGCTGAACTCGTAGTACTCGAGGTAGCGCAGGCCGCCGTGGATCAGCTTGGTGCTGGCCGACGAGGTGTGCGAGGCCAGGTCTTGCGCCTCGGCCAGCAGCACCGAGAAACCGCGGCCCGCCAGGTCGCGCGCTATGCCGGCGCCGTTGATGCCTCCGCCGACCACCAGCACGTCGTAGCGTTCCATGCGCCGCATCCTAGCCCTAGACTCGGGCCATGGACTACCTGCTCGCCCTAGACCAAGGCACTTCCAGTTCGCGCAGCATCGCCTTCGACGCCAGGGGCCGCGGGGTGGCCCAGGCGCAGCGCGAGTTCAGCCAGCATTACCCGCAGCCCGGCTGGGTCGAGCATGACCCGCTGGAGATCTGGCAGAGCCAGCTCGCCACGGCCCGCGAGGCCATCGCCAAGGCCGGCTTGCCCGCCGGTGCGATCAAGGCCCTGGGCATCACCAACCAGCGCGAGACCACGGTCGTGTGGGAGCGCGCGAGCGGCAGGCCCATCCACCGCGCCATCGTCTGGCAGGACCGTCGCACCGAGCCGCTGTGCGCGCGGCTGCGCGAAGAGGGTCACGAGGCCCTGTTCCGCCAGCGCACCGGCCTGCTGCTGGACCCCTATTTCTCGGGCACCAAGCTGGCCTGGATTCTTGACAACATCCCCGGCGCCCGCGAGCAGGCCCAGCGCGGCGAGCTGGCGTTCGGCACCATTGACAGCTGGCTGGTCTGGCAGCTGACCGGCGGCCGGGTCCATGCCACCGATGTGTCGAACGCGGCCCGCACGCTGATGTTCGACGTGCACCTGAACCGCTGGGACGCGGAGCTGCTGGAGCTCTTGAACATCCCGGCCTCGCTCCTGCCCGAGGTGCGGCCCTCGGCCCATCGCTATGGCGACTGCGAGGCCTCGCTGCTCGGCGCGCCTCTGCCCATTGCGGGCATTGCCGGCGACCAGCAGGCGGCGCTGTTCGGCCAGGGCTGCTTCAGCGCCGGCATGGCCAAGAACACCTATGGCACCGGCTGCTTCATGCTGATGCACAGCGGCGAGGGCTTCCAGAAATCGACCAACGGCCTGATCACCACCAGCGCCGCCCAGGTGTCCAGCCGGCCCGAGTACGCGCTGGAAGGCAGCGTCTTCATCGGCGGCGCGGTCGTGCAGTGGCTGCGCGACGGCCTGCATGCGATCAAGGCCAGCAGCGAGGTCCAGGCGCTGGCCGAGAGCGTGCCCGATGCCGGTGGCGTGATGCTGGTGCCGGCCTTCACCGGCCTGGGCGCGCCCTACTGGAATCCCGAGGCGCGCGGCGCCATCGTGGGCCTCACGCGCGGCAGCAGCATGGCCCATATCGCCCGGGCAGCACTGGAGAGCATCGCCTTCCAGAGCGCCGCCCTTTTGCAAGCCATGAGCCGCGATGTCGTGGCCGGCGGCGGTGCGCCGGTCAGCGAGCTGCGGGTGGACGGCGGGGCCTGCGTCAACAACCTCCTGATGCAGTTCCAGGCCGACCTGCTGGGCATTGCTGTCGTGCGGCCCCAGGTGATTGAGACCACGGCCCTGGGCGCGGCCTACCTGGCGGGGCTGGGCGGTGGTGTCTACGGCAGTCTCGCGGAACTGGCGGGGCAATGGCAAGCCGAGCGGGTCTTCGAGCCCACGATGAGTCGCGACCGTGCGGCCGAGCTGATGGCCCGCTGGGAGCGGGCGGTGCGCCAGACCGTGGCGAACTAGCCGCCTAGTTCCAGGCCGAGACCATCAGCACGATGCGTCCGTCCAGGCCGGGCTTTCGCTGGCTCTTGGGCAGGGGCACCTCGATGCGGATGCCGCCGCCCTTGACCTGCGTATAGCTGAGCTTGCGCGTGGCCTGGCCGACCTGCTGGCTTTCCCAGCCATGCTTGACCCCCCATTCCCCGCCCGCCGCGGCCGGCGGCTCCAGCGAGATCTGCAGGCTGTCGCGGAACAAATGGCTGCCCTCGAAATGCTGGTCGGGCCAGAAGCGTTTTTCAATCAGGTAGTCGGGCACGCGCACCGCCACGTCCATGGCATAGGCCAGTGTGCGGTCGGCGTTGGAGACCTTGGAGCGGTTGCTGAGGAACACGGTAGACAGATAGACCAGATTGCCCGCGCTGTCCTTGCGCAGCAGCTCCTGGTGGCTGCGGCAGGCCGGCGAGTCTTCTTCCGAGGTGCGGCGGCTCAAATACCAGCGCTTGCCGCGCGGCCGGGCCAGCAGCTCGAACTGGTAGAGGGCCTGGACCTCGGCCTGGTCTTCCAGCGCCGCCGGCAGACGGACCTCGTCCACCTGCACCCACAGGTCCACGCGCACGTCGCCGAACAGGAAACGCGACAGGTTCTGATAGGCCTCTTCGCTGTTGACTATGCCGAAAGGCCCGGAATGCGAGCGGTAGCAATAGGCGGTGGGGGCGGTGCCGGCGATATTGCCCTGCTCGTCCACGCCCCAGACCGAGGCATTGCCGACCTTGACCAGGCCGTCGCTGCCATGGCCGGCGAAAGTGCGCGACAGGCCCAGGGCCGCGTCGTAGTCGCTGCGGTTGGTGCCGACCATGCAGAAGAAGCGCTCCAGCGGAAAGCTGCGCGAGGGCAGGAAGTCCACCCGCTGGTAGCGCAGGTAGACCGCATCCAGGTTCAGGTAGTCCTTCATGCGTTCGTGGCTGAAGGTGTTGATCTCGTTCAGGCCCATCCAGGACGGCACATTGCGCCCGGCCACCTCGATGCCGTTGTGTGGCGTGGCATAGGTGAAGACCTTGTCGACCGCGCGGCGCGCCTCCTCGCTGCCGAGCCTGGGGTTCTGCAGCATGCCACGCACCACCAGGCCGCCCATCGAGTGGGCGACCAGATAGCATCGAAAGTCCGCGGCCTTCATGGCCTCGCCCTGATGAGCCAGCACCAGCTCCCGCACCCGCAGGATCAGCTCCGACAGGCCCTGGCAGTAGTGCTCGATGGGCTGGGACTTGCCATTACCGAACCAGGCCGAGCCTTCGTCGTAGTAGCGGTAGATGACGACCGAGCGCGGCGGTATGCCGCGGCCGGGCTGGCCGTCAATGCTGCGCGGCCGCCAGTCCGGATCCATGATGTCCAGGCCGTTCTCGTAGACATCGCTGTAGCCATGCTCGGCCGCCAGGCGCAAGAGCGGCGACTCGAACACGAATTTCTTGGCCGGGTCCTGCCGGCTGGGGCCGGCGCGGTAGACGGTGGAGCCGAGATTGAAGCCGCAAAACGGATCGACGGCCGTCTCGTTGCGCTCGGCCTCGGTCATCGCATAGCCGCGGACGTAGATGATCGGGTAATAGGTCTCTGCCATGGGTCCCTCCTCGGAAAAGGACCGCTTATAGGCGCGCCCTGCCGGGCCTACAACCCCAAGCTTTGACCTGCTCCCAGCAAGGTGGCGATGCCCAGCACGGCGAACAGCACGGCAGCGATGCGGTGGACCAGCTGCACCGGCATGCGGCCCGCGAGGCGCTCGCCCAGCAGCACGGCCGGCACGTTGGCGATCATCATGCCCAGCGTGGTGCCGGCGACCACGGCCAGCAGCGAATCGAAGCGCGCGGCCAGGCCCACGGTGGCGATTTGCGTCTTGTCGCCCATCTCGGCCAGGAAGAAGGCCACCACAGTCGTGCCCAGCACGCCCAGGCCCAGCTTCTGCCGGCCCTCGGTTTCTTCGTCGAGCTGATCGGGAACCATGGTCCAGGCGGCCATGGCGATGAAGCCCAGGCCCAGGCCCCAGCGCAGCCATTGCGGGTTGGCCAGGCCGGTCAGCCAATGGCCGACGAAGCCGGCGCCGGCATGGTTCACGAGGGTGGCGATCAGGATGCCGAGGCTGATGGTCAGCGCGCGGCCGGGGTAGCGGGCCGCCAGCAGAAAGGCCAGCAACTGAGTCTTGTCGCCGATTTCGGCCAGGGCCACGAGGCCGGTGGAGACGAGGAAGGCTTCCATCCTTCGGGAGCAGGGAGTCGTGGGGTCGCTGATTGTCGGTGCAGCGGCCGAAGGGCAACTGCCACACCGTTGTCAGCAGCGGCGCGGCACCATGGCGCCCTGCCATCACCACCCTGAGGAGAGAGAAAGATGACGAACGCCCTGAACTGGTTCGAGATCCCCGTGACCGACATGGACCGCGCCCAGCGCTTCTACGAGACCCTGCTCGACAAGCCGCTGCGCCGCGAGGCCATGGGGCCCTATGAAATGGCCGTGTTTCCGTATGAGGAACCCAGCGGCACCGGTGGCGCCCTGATACGCGGCGGCAATGCCTCGGCGCCCTCCACCGAGGGCAGCCTGGTCTACCTGAACCTGGTCGGCGACACTCCGCTGGCCGCGGTGATCGAACGGGCCACCCGGGCCGGCGCAGCCATCCTGCTGGACCGCATGGAGCTGCCCGACGGCATAGGCGTGATCGCCCATCTGCAGGACACCGAGGGCAACCGCGTCGGCCTGCATGCCATGGCCTGAGTTGGAGTGAGAGGAACCATGCAGTTCGCCTACACCATCGTCTACGTCAGCGACGTCGAGGCTTCGCTGAGCTTCTTCGAAAAGGCCTTCGGCCTGCAGCGCCGATTCCTGCATGAGTCGGGTGGCTACGGCGAACTGGAGACTGGCGGCACGACGCTGTCGTTTGCCCGCCATGACGTGGCCCGGGGCAACCTGGGCCACGACTATGTGCCGGCCGACGACAGCCCGCGCCCGCTGGGCATGGAACTGGGCCTGGCCTGCGCCGACGTGCCGGCCGCCTACCAGCAGGCCCTGGCGGCCGGCGCCTTCGGCATGGCGGCACCGACCACCAAGCCCTGGGGCCAGACCGTGGCCTATGTGCGCTGCCCCGACGGCACCCTGGTCGAACTCTGCACGCCCATGGGCTGAGCCGCATGGCAGCAAAACCCCAACGCTATGTGGCCCTGTTCCGCGGCATCAACGTGGGCAAGGCCAAGCGCATCGCCATGGCCGACCTGCGCGAGCTGCTGACCGGCCTGGGCTATGGCCGGGTCGAGACCCTGCTCAACAGCGGCAATGCCTGCTTCGATGCCAGCGGCCGAGCCGCCCAGCATGGCGAACGCATACGCCAGGCGGTGCTGGAGACGCTGGGCGTCGATGCCGCTGTGCTGGTCAAGTCGGCGGCGGAGATCGATGCCGCGATCCAGGGCCTGCCTATGAAGGCCGAGGCCGAGGCGGATCCCTCGCACCTGCTGGTGGCCCTGATCGAGGATGCCAAGGCGCTGCAAGCGCTGCAGCCCTTGCTGGCCAGGGACTGGGGCGTCGAGCAGCTGCGCCAGGTTGGCGATTGCGCCTACCTCAGCTGTCCGGTCGGCATCAACGACAGCCCGCTGGCCCTGGCGCTGTCCAAGGCCTTGCGCAGCGGCGTGACCACGCGCAACTGGTCCACGCTCCTGAAGATCCGTCAGGCTCTGTCCGCCTGAAGCGGCGCCGGTTCGGCGATCACGCGCGCATAGCGCTGGAAGCTCCAATAGGCCCAGGCCCAGTCCATCAGCACCACCAGGCGGTTGCGGAATCCGATCAGGAAGTAGATGTGGACGAAGAGCCAGAACAGCCAGGCGAAATAGCCCGAGAACTGCCAGCGGCCCACGTCGGCCACCGCCGCCTTGCGGCCTATGGTGGCGAGCGCGCCGTAGTCCAGGTAGCGGAACGGCGGCAGGGCTGGCCGGCCTGAAAGCCGCGCCAGGATCTGCCGCGCCGCATGCCGGCCCATTTGCTTGGCGCCAGGGCTGACGCCGGGCACGGGCTGGGTCGTACCGTCCTTCTCATGGCTGAGCGCCGCGGCCAGGTCGCCGACGACGAAGACCTCTTGATGGCCGGGGATGTTGAGGCTGCCATCGACGATGACCCGGCCGGCCCGGTCCAGCGGCACCTCCAGCTGGCGGCCCAGCGGCGAGGCCGCCACGCCGGCCGCCCAGACCACGGTGCGCGCGGCGATGCGGCGGCGCTCGCCGCCTTGTTCCAGCTCCACGCCGTCGGCGTCGATGGCGACCACCCGCGCACCGGTCTCGACCCGCACGCCCAGGCCTTCCAGCTGTTGCCTGGCCTTGGTCGAAAGCCCGGGCTTGAAGGCCTGCAGCACCCGGTCCGAGCCTTCCAGCAGCATCACCTGGGCCTGGCCAGGGTCTATGCGGCGGAACTCGTGGCGCAAGGTGTGGCGGGCGATCTCGGCCAGGGTGCCGGCCATCTCGACGCCGGTCGGGCCGGCGCCTATGACGATGAAGTTCAGCAAGGCCTTGCGCTCGGCTTCGTCGGCCGTGACCTCGGCCCGCTCGAAGGCGCTGAGCAGCTTGGCTCGCAGCTGGAAGGCATCGCCCAGCGTCTTCAGGCCCGGCGCATGCTCGGCCCAGTCATCGCGGCCGAAATAGCTGTGGGTGGCACCGGCGGCAACGATCAGCGAGTCGTAGGCGATGGCCTGGCCATCGGCCAGCAAGACCTGGCGCCGGTCCTTGGCGATGCCGGTGACCTCGGCCATCAGCACGGTGACATTGCGCTGCTTGCGCAGCATGTGACGGATGGGCGCGGCGATGGAAGGGGCCGACAGGCCCGCGGTGGCGACCTGGTAGAGCAGGGGCTGGAACAGATGGTGGTTGCTGCGGTCCACCAGGGTGATGCGGACCCGTGGATGGTTCAGCGCGCGGGCGGCTTCCAGGCCGCCGAAACCGCAGCCGATGATGACGACATGGTGTGGAGAAGGGGCATTGGCATGGCTCATGCGGGCCATTGTTGCGCTGCCGCAAAATGGCCGCCATGCCGTATCGCTATGCCCTCATGCCGGCCCCTGAACCCAGAATCCGCCCATGCTGAAAATCCTCGGAAAACCCACCTCGATCAATGTGCGCAAGGTCCTGTGGACCTGCGTGGAACTGGACCTGGCCTATGAGCTGGACCCCTGGGGCAGCGGTTTTCGCGACACGGCCCAGCCCGAGTTCCTGGCCCTCAACCCGAACGGCCTGGTGCCGGTGATACGCGACGGCGACTTCGTGCTGTGGGAGTCGAACACCATCTGCCGCTACCTGGTCGGCCAGGCCGGCCGGCTTGACCTGCTGCCTGTCGAGCCGCAGGCGCGGGCCCGGGTCGAGCAGTGGATGGACTGGCAGGCCACCGAGCTGAACAACAGCTGGCGCTATGCCTTCATGGCCCTGGTGCGCCAGAGCCCGGCCCACCAGGACGCGGCCTCCATCGCGGCCGGCGTGGCGGGCTGGAACCGCCACATGGCGATGCTGGACGCGCAGCTCGCCGCCACCGGCGCCTTCGTGGCCGGCGGGCAGTTCACGCTGGCCGATGTGCTGATCGGCCTGTCGGCCCAGCGCTGGAAGGTGGCGCCCATCGAGCATGCCGAGCTGCCGGCGGTCGAGGCCTATCTGCGGCGCCTGGGTGATCGGCCAGGCTTCCGGCTGCACGGCGCCAACGGCATGCCCTGAGGCTTTCAGGCCGGCAGGCCGTCGATCAGCCGCTTGGCCAGGCGCGGTTCGGCCAGGCGGTCCAGCCACCAGCGCAAGGCCTGACCCTCGCCGCCGTCGCGGCTGCGCCAGCCCAGGTAGAGCACATTGGGTTCGCGCGGCTGGGCCATGCGCTTCTCGACCAGCTCGCCGCGCTCTATCAGGCCTTGCACCCGCCGCGCCGGCAGCCAGCCAACGCCCAGGCCTTCTCGCTGGGCGAGGATCTTGGCCCGCATGGTCGGCACGGCCAGCCTGGGCTGGCCGGTCTGCAGGCCGTAGCTGCGCTCGCCGGATTGGCGCGAGCTGTCGCCCACGACCACGGCCCGGTGCTTCTGCACCTGCTCGGGCTTGAGCGGCTCGCGGGCCCGGGCCAGCGGATGCCGCGGCGCCACCGCGAAGCTCCAGTCCATGCGGCCCAGCTCGGCCCAGCGCAGGCCGGCGATGGTCGGAGGTTCGTTGGTCGCGCCAATCACCAAGTCGGCCCGGCCCTCGCGCAGCGCCTCCCAGGTGCCGCCCAGCACCTCGTGACCTATGCGCAGCGGCACGCCGGAACCCAGGGCGTCGAAGTCGCGTATCACCGGCAGCAGGGTCTCGAACTCGAAGATCTCGTCGCAGACTATCCACAGCCGGTCTTCCCAGCCCCGCGCCACCTGCTTGACCCGCAGCGTCAGCCGCTGCACGTCCTCATGGATGCGGGCCGACTCCTCCACCAGCACGCGGCCGGCCGGGCTCAGCTGCAGGCGGTAGCGGCGGCGGTCGAACAAGAGGGCATCGAGCCGGTTCTCGAGCTGGCGGGCCGCATGGGAGATGGTGGACGGGGCCTTGCCCAGCAAGGCGGCGGCGCGCGAGAGGCTGCCGGTATCGCGGATCGCCTGCAGGAGCTGCAGTTCATCGGGCGACAACATGTTCGATTCCTTCGAACGTTTGCATCGGCGCCATGGTACGGCAGTGGGGCACGCAAACCGGACATTGGGGACACGGCGACATCGATACGCCGCTCAACCCAGCCCCAAGGAGATCCTCATGTCCGCCATCACCACCACCACTTCCCAACGCTTCGCCAACAAGACCGTCCTGGTCACCGGCGGCAGCAGCGGCATAGGCCTGGCCGCCGCCCGCGCCTTTGCCAACGAAGGCGCCCGCGTCGTCATCACCGGCCGCGACGAGGCCACTTTGCAAGCGGCCCGCGAGCAGCTGGGCGGCGCGGCCCTGGTGCTGCGCAACGATGCCTCCGACCTGGGCCAGGCCCGTGCATTGGCCAGCCTGCTGTCCGACCAGGGCCTGCGCCTCGATGCCGTCTTCATCAATGCCGGCATGGCCCGCTTCGCCGGCCTGGCCGATGTGGACGAGGCCCTGTGGGACGCCACCTTCGGCGCCAACGTCAAGGGTGCGTTCTTCCAGATCCAGGCCCTGGCCCCGCTGCTGAACAAGGGCGCGTCCATCGTGCTCAACGGCTCGATCAATGCCCGTATCGGCATGCCCAATTCCTCGGTCTATGCGGCCAGCAAGGCGGCGCTGATCTCGCTGGCCAAGACCCTGTCGGCCGAGCTGCTGCCGCGCGGCGTGCGGGTCAACGTGGTCAGCCCGGGACCGGTCCACACGCCGCTGTACGGCAAGCTGGGCATGGACGAAACCACGCTGGCCAGCGTGGCCGCCGAGATCCAGAGCCAGGTGCCGCTGGGCCGCTTCGGCACTTCGGCCGAGATCGCCTCGACCGTGCTGCACCTGGCCGCGCCGGAGTCGGCCTTCATCGTCGGCACCGAAATCATTGCCGACGGCGGCATGAGCCAGCTGTGAACGGCGGGCGCGGCACAATGCCCGCCCATGCGCCGCGCCGACCGCCTGTTCCAGATCGTCCAGCTGATACGAGGCCGACGCCTCACCACCGCCGAATTCCTGGCCGAGCGGCTGGAGGTGTCGGTCCGCACCGTCTACCGCGACGTGGCCGCCCTGCAGCAGCAGGGCGTGCCCATCGACGGCGAGGCCGGCGTGGGCTACCGCATGCGGGCCGGCTTCGACCTTCCGCCGCTGATGTTCAGCAAGGACGAGGCGCAAGCCCTGGTGGCCGCCGTGCGACTGGCCCAGCCGCAGCTGGACGAAGGCCTGTCCGGCGAGGCCGAGCAGGCGCTGGGCAAGATCCTGGCCGTGCTCAGCCCCACGGCCCGCGCCGCGGCCGAGAGCCTGGCCGTCTTCGCGCCGCAGAGCGGCCTGGACGCCGCGACCCGCGAACGACTGGCGCGGCTGCGCGAGGCCACCGAGAGCCGCCACAAGCTCAGGCTGGACTACCAGGACCTCAGCGAAACCCCCAGCCTGCGCACCGTGCGGCCGCTGGCCTGCTTCTTCTGGGGCCCGTCCTGGACCCTGGCCGCCTGGTGCGAGCTGCGCGAGGACTTCCGCAGTTTCCGGGTGGACCGCATCCGCTCGCTGGCGGTGCTGGACGAACGCTTCCGCGACGAGCCGGGCAAGACCCTGGCCGACATGAACCGCCAGCGCGATGCCTAGAGCTTGCCCGTGAAGATCCGGCCCAGCCAGCCCAGGTACCAGTCCAGGAAGCGCTGGAACAGCGACTTGGGCGGAGGAGGGGGCGGAGGCGGGGGGACCTCGTAGCGCTGTTGCAGGGCGGCATTGAAGGCCGCGAAGAAATCGCTGGCCATCTTCTGGGCCGCCAGGTCCACCAGGCGCGAACCGATCTGGGCGATCTTGCCGCCCACGCTCGCCACCACCGTGTAGTGCAGCAGGCACTGATTCGGCCCCAGCGTCTCCAGCCGCACCTGGGCCTGGCCCTTGCCGTGGCCGGCAGCGCCGCCCTGGCCTTCGAAGGCGAGCTGATAGCCCGAGGGCGGCCGCAGGTCCGAGAGCTGCAGCCGCCCCTTGAACTTGGCCTTGACCGGGCCGATGGAGATCGAGAGCACGGCCTCGTAGGCGTTGTCGCCCAGGGCGGTGAGCGACTCGCAGCCGGTGATGGCGGCCTTGAGCATGTCCACGTCGTTCAGCGCCTCCCAGGCCTGGGCCTGGGACACGGGCAGGGTTTCGTCGCCGCTCAGTTGCATAGCAATCGTTGGGTGAGGTCTTGGAGGCTGGCCACATTGTGGGCCGGCAGATGCCGGCTGACCTCGGGCAGCAGCGCGCGGATGCCGGCGGCGCGTGGCTCGAAGCCGTCGAAGCGCAAGAGCGGGTTCAGCCAAAGGAGGCGCCGGCACGAAAGCCGCAGCCGCTGTGCCTCGAAGGCCAGGCGTTCGCAGCGCGGGTCCTCCTCGCTGCCTTGCTCCAGGCCATCGGTGATCAGGAGCACCGTGCTGTCGCTGCTCAGAACACGGCGTGCCCATTGCCGGTTGAACTGGTGCATGCAGTCGCTGATGCGGGTGCCGCCCGACCAGTCCTCGACCCGGCGCGAGACGGCGCTGATCGCCAGGTCCGGATCGCGCTGCTTCAGCAAGCGCGTCACCGGCGTCAGTCGCGTGCCAAAGACAAAGCTGTGGACGCGTGGTGCCTTGCGCTGCTCGGCCGGATTGGCCAGGCCATGGGCCAGATGCAGGAGCATGCGCGAGTAGCGGCTCATCGAGCCGGAGATGTCGGCCAGCACCACCAGCGGCGCCAGCTGCTCGCGCGGCGCCTCGCGCGCCGGGGCCAGCGTTGCGCTGCGTGCCTCCTGCCGAAGCGTGGCGCGCCAGGCGATGCGACCGCGCTCGGCAGCCCGGTGGCGACGGCTGGGTCGGGCGTCGAACAGTGGCCGCAGCTGGCGCACCAGGCGCTTGGCCTGGGTCCATTCGGCGTTCGTCATGGTCTCGAAGTCCTGCTGGCGCAAGACCTCGCGCTGGCTCCAGCTCAGCGCCGCGTCGATCTCGAGTTGCTCGGGCGGCTCGTCGTCCGAGGCCTGCGCGACCGGCTGCGGGAACAAGGCCTCGGCCAGGCGACGGTTCTCCGGCGGCGGCGTGCCGGCCTTCGCCACCGGGGCCTGCGGCAGCAGCATGGCCAGCACCCGGCCCAGCAGGTCGGGGTCGCGCCAGAAGATGTGAAAAGCCTGGTCGAACAGCAGCCGGTGCTCGGCCCGGTCCACCAGGCAGGCGGCCAGCACCGCCTTGAAGTCGCGCCGCGATTCCAGTCCGGCGACCTGCAGGGCCTGCAGCGCGAGCTGGATGCGGTCGCTGCCCACGCTCAGGCCGGCGGTGCGCAGCACGCGGCCGAAGTGGACGAGGTTCTCGGCCAATCGGCCCTCGGGGGGCCGCGAGCTTGTCGAGCGTGGGGGCTTGGCGTCAGCGCTGGACATCGAGCCTCACCTGCTCCAGCAGCCGCGCCGCTTCCGAGCCCTGCACGCGGGCGATGTCGTCCTGGTACTTGAGCAGCACGCCCAGGGTCTGCTGCACGGTCGCCGGGTCCAGGGCCACGGCGTCCAGCTCCAGCAGGGCCCGCGACCATTCGATGCTCTCGGCCACGCCGGGCAGCTTGTAGAGGTCCAGGCGGCGCAGGCCCTGGATGAAGGCGACGACCTGGCGGGCCAGGGCCTCGGACGCACCGGGGACGCGCAGCCTGAGGATTTGCAGCTCGCGCGTGGCGTCCGGAAAGTCGACCCAGTGGTAGAGGCAGCGGCGCTTGACCGCATCGTGGATCTCGCGCGTGCGGTTGCTGGTGACGACGACGATGGGCGGCTCCGCCGCCCGGATCACGCCCAGCTCCGGAATGCTGAGCTGGAACTCGCTCAGCAATTCCAGCAGAAAGGCCTCGAAGGGTTCGTCGGCCCGATCCAGCTCGTCGATCAGGAGCACCGGCGGACCCGGCAACTCCAGTGCCTGCAAGAGTGGACGGGCGATCAGGAAGCGCCGGTCGAAGAATTGCTCGGCCTTGGACTCGGGCCCGGCGAGCTTGATCTCCAGCATCTGGCGCGCGTAGTTCCACTCATAGGCGCTGGACGCCAGGTCCAGGCCTTCGTAGCACTGCAGGCGCAGTAGTGGCCGGTCCAGCATCGCGGCCAGCACCTTGGCGATCTCGGTCTTGCCGGTGCCGGGCTCGCCCTCCAGGAACAGCGGCCGCTGCAGCCGCAGCGCGAGAAAGGCCGTGGCCGCCAGCTCGCGCTGGGCCACATAGCCTTGCGCCAGCAGCGCGGCCGCGCAGTCGTCGATGCTCTGCGGAAGCCCTGTTGTCATCCAGCCGCCGTCACGGCGCGGCCGGCCAGCACCGGGATCAGGGCGGCGCGGTAGACCGCCGAACCATGCAGATCGCTGTTCAGGCCTTCATCGCTGATCACCACTTTGGCCGCGGCCGTGCCGCTCCAGTCCGCCGCCAGCGCGGCTTCCAGCTTGGTGGCGCGGAACACGCAGGGGCCGGCGCCGGTCACGGCCACGCGGGTGCCGGAGGCGGTCCTGGCCACGAACACGCCGACGATGGAGAAGCGCGAAGCCGGCTGCTTGAACTTCTGCCAGCCGGCCTTGCTCGGCACCGGGAAGCTGACTTCGCGGATGATCTCGCCCTCGGCCAGGTCGGTCTCATACAGGCCCTTGAAGAAGTCGTCGGCCGCGATCTGCCGGCGGTCGGTGATCACCGTGGCGCCCAGGCCCAGCACGGCCGCCGGATAGCAGGCCGCCGGGTCGTTGTTGGCCAGGCTGCCGCCCAAGGTGCCGCGGTTGCGGACCTGGCGGTCGCCTATGTTTCCGGCCAGCTCGGCCAGGGCCGGAATCGCCCGTTGCACCTCGGGCGAGGCGGCCACCGAGGCATGGGTGGCCATGGCGCCGATCACGATCTCGTTGTTCTCGAGCCGGATGCCGCGCAGCTCGGCCAGGCCGCCCAGGTCGACCAGGCCGGCCGGCATCGCCAGGCCCAGCTTGATCGCCCCCAGCAGCGACTGGCCGCCGGCCAGGATCTTGGTATCCGCCTGGCCCGCGGCCTGGGCGGCAGCGGCCAGCGAAGTGGCTTGTTGATAGCTGAAGCTCATGCTGTTCTCCCTTCAGCGGTTGGCCTGGATGGCCTGCCAGACGGTGTGCGGCGTGGCCGGCATGGCGATGTCCTTGATGCCGAGCGCATCGCAGATCGCATTCATGGCCGCGGCCGGCGAGCCTATGGCGCCGGCCTCGCCGCAGCCCTTCACGCCCAGCGGGTTGTGGGTGCAGGGCGTGCCCTTGGCCGTCTCTATGTTGAAGCTGGGCAGGTCGTCGGCGCGCGGCATGGCGTAGTCCATGTAGGAGCCGGTGAGCAGCTGGCCCGTGTGCTCGTCGTAGATGCCGTGCTCCAGCAGGGCCTGGCCCAGGCCCTGGGCGATGCCGCCTTGCACCTGGCCCTCGACGATCATCGGATTGACGATGTTGCCGAAGTCGTCCACCGCACTGAAGCGGTCCACACGCACCTTGCCGGTGGCCGGGTCCACCTCGACCTCGCAGACATAGCTGCCGGCCGGATAGGTGAAGTTGCTCGGGTCGTAGAAGGCGTTTTCGTTGAGGCCGGGCTCCAGCTTGTCCAGCGGGTAGTTGTGCGGCACGTAGGCGGTCAGCGAGACCGAGGCAAAGGGCACGGCCTTGTCGGTGCCGGCCACTCGGAACTGACCGCCCGAGAACTCGATGTCGCCCTCGGCCGCCTCCAGCAGATGGGCGGCGATCTTCTTGCCCTTGGCGATCACCTTGTCCACCGCCTTGACGATGGCCGTGCCGCCGACCGAGAGCGAGCGGCTGCCGTAGGTGCCCATGCCGAACAGGACCTTGCCGGTGTCGCCATGCTCGATGCTGACATCGTCGAGCGGAATGCCCAGCTTGTCGGCCACCACCTGGGCGAAGGTGGTCTCGTGGCCCTGGCCATGCGAATGGCTGCCGGTGAAGACCGTGACCTTGCCGGTGGGATGGACCCGCACCTCGCCGGCCTCGAACAGGCCCGCGCGCGCTCCCAGCGCGCCGGCGATATTGGACGGTGCCAGGCCGCAGGCCTCGATGTAGGTCGAGTAGCCCAGGCCGCGCTTGAGGCCCTTGGCCTCGCTGGCCGCCTTGCGCGCCGGGAAGCCGGCTACGTCGGCGATCTGGATGACGCGATTGAGCGTGGCGTCGTAGTCGCCGGTGTCATAGGTCAGGCCCACCGGCGTGGCATAGGGGAACTCGTGGATGAAGTTGCGGCGGCGCAGCTCGGCCGGGTCGATCTTCAGCTCATGGGCCGCGGTCTCGACCAGGCGCTCGACCACATAGGTGGCCTCGGGCCGGCCGGCGCCGCGGTAGGCATCGACCGGCGCCGTATTGGTGAAAACGCCGGTCACCTCGGCGTAGATCTTGGGCGTGGTGTACTGGCCAGCCAGCAGCGTGGCATAGAGGATGGTCGGCACGCTGGACGCAAAGGTGGAGAGGTAGGCGCCCAGATTGGCCGTGGTCGTCACCCGCATCGCGAGGAACTTGCCCTTGGCATCGAGGCCCAGCTCTGCGACGGTCGCGTGGTCGCGGCCATGGGCGTCGGAGAGGAAACTTTCCGAACGTTCGGCCGTCCACTTGATCGCCCGACCGACCTGCTTGCTGGCCCAGACCAGGGCGGTCTCCTCGGCGTAGAGAAAGATCTTGGAACCGAAGCCGCCGCCCACGTCGGGCGCCACCACGCGCATCTTGTGCTCGGGGATGCCCAGCACGAAGGCGCACATCAGGAGCCGCTCCACATGCGGGTTCTGGTTGGCCACGTAGAGCGTGTAGCTCTCGTCGCTGGGGTTGTACGAAGCGTTGGCCGCGCGCGGCTCGATGGCGTTGGGAATCAGCCGGTTGTTGCGGAACTCCAGCCGCGTCACATGGGCGGCAGAGGCCATGGCGGCATCGGTGCCGGCCTTGTCGCCGCAGCCCCAGCGGTAGCAGAGGTTGCCCGGCGCTTCCTCATGCACCTGGCCCGGCAGCAGATTGGCTTGTGCGCAGTCCACCACGGCCGGCAGTTCCTCGTAGTCCACATTGATCAGCTGGGCCGCGGCCTTGGCCTGGGCCTGGGTCTCGGCCACGACCAGGGCCACCAGGTCGCCGACGAAGCGCACCTTGCCGTCGGCCAGGATCGGGTGCTTGGGCTCCTTCATCGGCGTGCCGTCGGTGCTGTGGATCAGCCAGCCGCAGGGCAGGCCGCCGATGGCGCGGAAATGCTCGCCGTGGAACACGCCCAGCACGCCCGGCGCGGCCAGCGCGGCGCTGGCGTCCAGGCTCTTGATGCGGGCATGGGCATAGGGGCTGCGCAGGAAGCTGGCGTAGGTCTGGCGCGGCAGCACGATGTCGTCGGTGTACTGGCCGCGTCCGGTCAGAAAGCGCGCGTCCTCGCGGCGCTTGACGCTCTGGCCTATGAATCCGGGTGCGTTCATGGCTGCCTCCTTACTTCATGGCCGGAATGGCGGCCTGCACGGCGCGGACGATGTTCTGGTAGCCGGTGCAGCGGCAGAGGTTGCCTTCCAGGCCCTCGCGGATCTCGGCCTCGGTCGCACAGCGGTGGTGCTGCACCAGGTCGATGGCGCTCATCACCATGCCCGGCGTGCAGAAGCCGCATTGCAGGCCATGGCATTCCTTGAAGGCGGCCTGCATGGGATGCAGCGTGCCGTCCGCGGCGGCCAGGCCTTCGATGGTGGTCAGCTCCTGGCCATTGGCCTGCACGGCCAGCATGGTGCAGCTCTTCACCGCGCGGCCGTTCAGGTGGATGGTGCAGGCCCCGCACTGGCCGGTGTCGCAACCGACATGGGTGCCGGTCAGCGCCAGATCCTCGCGAAGGAACTGGACCAGCAGCTGGTCCGGTTCGACCTGGCGCGTCAGCGCCTGCCCGTTGACTTTGAGCGTGATTGGGATGCCCATGGTGGTGTGTCTCCTGAATGCGGGCCTGACGCGATGGTGGCTGGTCCGTCTGCGGCCTATCGTCGGACTCGCCGGGCCGGCCGCGTCTGTCACAAACCCTCATGGATATTCATCCATGGGCGCGGCGGTCTCAGGGTTGGTGCAGCGTTCTGGCACAGAGTCCGCTCCGGCCCCAGAATGCGGCCTCAAGATGGACAACGTCGACCTCAATGTCTTGCGCCAGCTGGTGCAGTGGCGCGCCGAAGGCCGGCGCGTGGTGCTGGGCACGATCACCCGCACCTGGGGCTCGGCGCCACGGCCGCTGGGCTCCTGGGTGGCGGTGCGCGACGACGGCGCGATCGCCGGCTCGGTCTCGGGCGGCTGCATAGAAGACGACCTGATCGCCCGCATCCGCGACGGGGCCCTGGACCTGGTCAAGCCCGAACTGGTGCGCTACGGCGTAGGCGCCGAGGAGGCCACGCGCTTCGGCCTGCCGTGTGGCGGCACGCTGGAGCTGCTGCTGGAGCCGGTGACCGAGGCCTCGGCCTGTGAGGAATTGCTGCGCCGCCTGAGCAGCGGCCAGCGGGTGCGCCGCGAGCTGGACCGTGCCAGTGGCCGGGTCGAGCTGTTCGACGAGCATGGCGCCGACCTGCTGCAGCTGAGCGAGCAGCGCCTGGTCAGCAACCATGGCCCGCATTGGCGGCTCTTGATCATCGGCGCCGGCCAGCTGACCCAGTACCTGGCCCAGATGGCCCTGGCCCTGGACTACCAGGTGCTGGTCTGCGACCCGCGCGAGGAATATGCCGAGGAATGGGCCGTGGCCGGCACCCGGCTGCTGCGCGGCATGCCCGACGACGTGGTGCAGGAGCTGCGCCCCGACGCCCACACCGCCATCGTGGCCCTGACCCATGACCCCAAGCTGGACGACCTGGCCCTGATGGAGGCGCTCAAGAGCCCGGCTTTCTACGTCGGCGCCATAGGCTCGCGCGCCAACCAGGCCAAGCGCCGTGCGCGCCTGGCCGAGCATTTCTCGGTGACCGAGGCCGAGCTCGACCGGCTGCACGGCCCGATTGGCCTCGCCATAGGCGCCCGCACCCCACCCGAGATCGCCGTCTCCATCCTGGCCCAGCTGACGGCCGAGCGCTACGGGGCGCGGGGGAGTGGGGCGGAGAGCGGGTGTGCGGTGTGAGCTGGGTTCAGGCGGACAGTGCCTGCCAGAGCCGGCCCAGGTAGCAGGGCCGCCGGGTCGCCAGCCCATCCCTGGCCTGTACCGACTGGGCCATAAACTCCGGGCGAGCAGGCAGGTCCTGAGGCAGCCTCAGATGCCAGACCAGGCCCAGGCGCTCTAGCAGGCAGAGCATCCACCAGCCCGGATCCCATTCGCCATCGAACAGGCCCAGCCGGGCCGAGCCGGGAAACGCATGGTGGTTGTTGTGCCAGCACTCGCCCATGGTCAGCAGCGAAGTCCAGCGGATGTTGTGCCCCTGGACGGCCGCGCCCCGCACCTCGTAGTGCGTGGGCCCATGGTTGTGGGCCAGGTGGCCGATCAGCCAATGGCCGATGACGCCGGCCACGATACGGGCGCAGACGCCCCAGACCACGAAACCCCAGCCGCCAGCCAGGTAGAGCAGAGCAGCGATGGGCAGCTGCTGCAACATCCAGGTCCGCTCCAGCCAGCGGTAGTAGCTATGCCCGGCCAGACGCGGTTCCAGGCGCAGCTCGGGCGGCCGGTCGAGCACCAGCTCGCAATGCAGCTGCCAGAAAGCATCCCGCCAGAAGCCGGTGCCATGGCGGAGGTAGGGGTGGCAATCCGGCAGGCGCTGCGCGTAGTCGCGCAACTCGTGCTGGCGCAGCAGGCCCAGCGGCCCTGCCAGGCCGACCTGCACGCCCAGGTAGACCAGGGCGTACTCCAGCCAGGCCGGGCATTGGAAGCTGTCGTGGATCAGCTTGCGATGGCTGCCTAGCGAATGCCCGAACAACAGCACGCAGCCGGTACTGGCCATGAACAGGCCCAGCGTGGTCCAGTCCAGGGTCGCCGGCCCGAACAGCAGCACGGCCAGCAACATCGAGCACAGCCAGAGCGACTTCAGCGGTGCGAACCGCACCCGTCCCTCGAGCACGCTGGATCCGGCTTGGGCTTGAATCCGATGCGCTTGCAGGCCGGTGATGGATATCGACATGGCTCTCCTCCTCGTGGGTCGCGTTAACGGGCGGGCTTGCGGCGCTGGGCCAGGGCCCGCGCCTCCTTCTTCAAGGGCCGGCCGACCGGACAGATCTCCAGCGCGAAGCCGGTCAAGGTGGTGCTCAGCTTCTCCGGCACCAACTCGTACAGCACGAACTGCCCCTCGCGCCGGCTGCTGACCAGGCCGGCGTTCTCCAGCACCGACAGATGGCGCGAGACCGCGGGCGCACTCATCTCGAAGCGCGTGGCCAGCTCGCTGGTGCTCAATGGACCGGCCGACAGGTAGGCCAGCATCTGGCGACGTGCGGAGGAAGCCAGGGCTTCAAAGACCTTGTCCAGCGACATGATTCAACTATTAACAAATTGGCTAATAAGTTTCTCAAATCAGGCGCTGGGATCAATTCAGGGTTTTCCTGGGCAGCAGGGTCCAAAGCAGCGAAGCCCGCACGACCGGTTCTGTCGGCGGGCTTGGTCGAGGCTGAATGGGCCCTTGCTGGGGCCCTTTGCGTGGGCTCAGCCAGGTCACTTGTATCGTGCCCCGGCCTTCGCCAGCCACAAGGCCCTTCCGGGCCTTGTGCGCGGGCTCAGCGCAGCGTGTAGCCCCGCCCGTCCATGCAGGCATCCACGGCGCGGTTGAAGACGCTGGCGTCGTTCATGGCGCTGGGCTGGGTCGTGGCCCAGCGGTTGCATTCGCGGCGGTCGAATTCGAGCTGCTCGGCGCTCTGGCCGTTGCGGGGATAGATGATGGGCTCGCCGCGCAGCGGAGGCACGGGCTGCTGCTGGATCACCACCGGAGCCGGCGGTGGCAGCGGGGCGGGCGGCGGGGTGTAGATCACGTCGGCTTCGCGTTCGGCGGCCCGATGTGCGATGGCGATCAGCGGCACGGCGATGGCCAGGCCCAGCAGGGCGCCGCCGATGCTCAGGCCATGACGATGGTGATGGTGGTGGCGCGGCGGGTCGTAATGCCGGGGGCCGGCGACGGCCAGGCCCTGGGCCAGGATCAGGGTGGAGACGATCAGGGTGCGGGGCAGCAGCTGGGTCAGCGATTTCATGAGGGGCTCCGGCGGACGGTCCGGAGCCAACGCGGCGACCACGGTTTCGGTGCACCGGCCGTAACAACTCGCCGCACCGAAACCGGGTTGGCCTGCGCTTACTTCATCGTGTAGCCGCGGCCATCCATGCAGGCTTCGACGGCCCGGTTGAAGACGCTGGCCTCATTCATCGCGGCCGGCTGGGTCGTGGCCCAGCGGTTGCATTCCTGGCGGTCGGCTTCCTGCTGCTGCGGGCTCTGGCCGTTGCGGGGGTAGATGATCGGGTCCGGCCGGGCCGGCGGCACGTTCTGAACCGGCTGGGCGCGGTCAGCCTCGGGCGGCGCGGTGACCACCTCGTAGCCGCCCACCGCATGGCGGTAGTAGACGCCGTTGGCATAGAAGTAGGGCAGGCCGCCAATGCTGAGCGTCACATAGGCCCAGGGCAGGACGGGGACGATCAGGCCCAGGGGCGGCAGCACCACGCGAAAGCGCGGGCCGTCGGGCCGGTACCAGACGCCGCCGTGGAAGTAGAAGGGGCTGGGGCCGCCCCGCACCACCACCGCACCGCGGGGCAGGCCGGGCGCGACCCAGCCGGGCGCCGGGTAGTAGTGGTCATGGTGGTAGCGCTGGTCGAAGACCATGTGGTCGCGGGGACGGTCGGCCAGGGCCGGCGCGGGGGACAGGGCGGCGGCCAGCAGGCCGGCCATCAGCAGGGTGGAGGTCAGGAGCTTCATGGCGATCTCACGAGGGTCGGAACGGTGCTTGGACAACGGCCCCAGCATGCACGCCGTGCACCGTGCCGGCTTTGCCGGTGAGTAAAGAAATCCGAACGGCGGCTCTGCGATGATCCGGCCCTTCCCGGAGACCGGAGCCGCCCGCCATGACGATCAAGCTGCACTACTTTCCCAGCAACGCCAGTTTTGCCCCGCATGTCCTGCTGGAGGAAATGAAGCTGCCCTACGAGCGCGTGCTGGTCGACCGCAACCAGGGCGCCCACAAGTCGCCCGAATACCTGAAGCTCAATCCGAACGGCCTGATCCCGGTGCTCGAGGACGGCGACCTGGTGCTCTACGAGGTGGCGGCCATCCTGCTGCACCTGGGCGACACCCACCCGCAAGCCGGCCTGGTGCCGCCGCTGGCCACGGCCGAGCGAGCCCAGTTCTACAAATGGCTGATCTGGCTGACCAACACCCTGCAGCCGCTGCTGATCGGCTACTACTACCCGGAGCGCTGGGTGGACGAGGGCAATGTCGAGGGTGCGGCGCAGGCCAAGGCCTCGGCCGAGCGCCGCATCGGCCCCTTGCTGGACCAGCTCGACCAGCTGCTGGCCGGCCATGGCGGCCCCTGGCTGCTGGGCGACAAGTACACGGTGGCCGATCCGCTGGCCTTCATGCTGTGCCGCTGGACCCGCAACTTCGCGCGCCCGGCCCGCAGCCTGCCGAACATTGGCGCCTACCTGAACCGGATGCTGGAACGCCCGGCGGTGCAGCAGGCCATTGCCACCGAACAGCTGCCGCAGCCCTGGGTTTGAATGAATGAGAGATGGCCGGTCAGAACCGGCCGTCTCTTTTCTCGATCAGCTCGCGGATCTTGGCGCACTCGCCATGGGCCTGGTAGTCGGCCTTGCGGCAGGTGCGTTCCAGGCAGGCCATCAAGGGCAGATTGAACGAGTCGGGCAGGGCGCCCAGGGCGCCGGTCTTCTTGTGGCCGCAGGCGACCAGGGGGTCGGGCGGACCGCTGGCCGCCTCGGCCGGCCGGCTGGCGGCCTGGGACGGTGCGGCATTCACCGTCGAGGCGGTAGGCGCTGTCGTGACCGGCTGGCTCAGGCTGGGGTCCTGCTTGGGCATGCTGGGCAGAGGCGCCAGCGGCGGCTTGTCCTTGGCCGGTGCGGGCTTGGCGCTGTCGCTGCGCCCATTGGCCTTGTTCTCCGCCGGCCTCGGAGCGGGCGATGACGCCGGAGGCTGCTTCGCCGGGGCGGTCGGCACGCTGCTGACGGGAATGCTGGCCGCGGGTGCTTGAACCTTGGCTGTCTGCACGGCCAGCGAGCCCGGGGCCGATGCCGGCTCTGCCCGCAAGGCCGGGACCGAGACCGCCGTGGACGGGCTCTCTACAGGCTTCTTGCCGCCGCTTTCGCCCCGGCCCCAGATCAGCCAGCTGCCCGCGACCAGCAGGACCAGCACGGCGACGCCGACCAGCAGGGGGCCCTGTCGCTTGTCTGGCCCCGCCGCTGGCTGGGCCTTGGGTGCCGGCACGGGCAAGGGCACGGGCGCCGGTGAAGCCGGCGGCGGGGCGGGCGGGACGACCGGCGGCAACGCCTTCGATGCGTCCACCTGCGTCGTAGCGTCCGGGATCAGTTGCGTGGCCTCGTAGGCCTGGGCGCCGCGCGGCGCAATGATGGTGCGATCCGGGTCGTAGTGGTAGCGCGACTCGGGCGGCTTGATCTCGCCTTGCAGCGCCGCCCTGAATTCGCGCATGGACTGCGGCCGGTCCTGCGGCCGCACGCCCAGGGCCCAGTCGATGGCGGCCAGGAAATGCTCGCTGTAGCCCGGCAGGCCACGTTCGGCCAGCGGCTGGTACTCGTCGGCCACGGTGCGGGTGGTGGAGGGCGGCGGCGTATGGCCCATGACCAGGTAATGCAGCACCGCCGCCATCGCGTAGATGTCGGTCCAGGGGCCCTGGCGCAGCGCCGCGGCCTCGGCGTACTGCTCGATGGGCGCGTAGCTGGGCTTGAGGATGGCGGTGAAGGACTGGGTCTTGTCGCTGATCGCGCGGCGCGCCGCACCGAAGTCCAGCAGGATGGGGTCGGCCTCGTCCAGCGGCAGCAGGATGTTGTCCGGCGCGATGTCGCGGTGGTACACGTGCTCGGTGTGCAGCAGGGCCAGCCCGTCCAGCAGCGGCAGCAGCCGCTTCATGATCCAGGCCTCGGCCGGCGGCTCGGTCATGCCCTGCCGGGCCTGCTTCAGCGTCTGCCCCTGCAGATAGGGCATGACCATGTAGGCGGTGCCGTTGGCTTCCCAGAAGCGGTAGACCTTGAGCAGCGAGCGATGGTCGAAGCGGGCCAGCAGCCGCGCCTCGTTGACGAAGCTGCGCCGGCCCAGGTCGAAGGTCTCGGCCAGCGAGCCCGAGCGCACCGAGACATGCGAACCTTCGCTGCGCTTGGCCAGCTGGCCCGGCATGTATTCCTTGATCGCCACCAGGCGCTCCAGCGCATGGTCCTGGGCCAGGTAGACGATGCCGAAGCCGCCTATGCCCAGCGTGCGCAGGATCTCCAGCTCGCCGAAGCGTGTGCCCGAGGCCAGGGCATTGAACTCGTCTTCCGGCGGATTGCCCGGGATCTGACTGCGATCTGGGTTCGAAGCGTCGGTCATGCAATTCCTGACGAGGGCTTCGAGATTAACTCAGGCGAATGAGGCTTTCGGCCGGGGTCATCCCTTGCGCAGCGAGGCCAGGGCCTCGACACGCTTGAGCAGTTCGCGATCATTCCAGGGCTTCTTGAAGATGCCGAACAGGCCCTGGACCTCATGGACCCGGGTCTGCAGCTCTTCATGTCCCGTGATGGCGATGATGGGCAGGTCCTCGGTGGCGAGGCTGCCCTTGACGTCGGCGATCAGCTCGAAGCCGTCCTTGTTGGGCATCTCCAGGTCGGTGATCAGGACGTCGACCTTCTGGCGACCCAGCACTTCCAGCGCCTCGTTGCCATCCTTGGCCGAGGCCACCAGATAGCCGGCCTCGTTGAACAGCTTCACGAGCTTGGTGCGGGCCACGGTGGAATCGTCCACCACCAGCACGGCGGCCGGTGCCTTGTTGGCCGGAGCCGGAGCCGGGGCCGGCGCGGGTGCAGGCGGCAGCGGCTGCGGGTCCAGGCGCGAAGGGCGCTCGACCCGGTCGTCGCCCTTGCGCACGCTGATCAGGATCACCACGATGGCCAGCGGCACGGCAATCAGGAACGGCAGCAGGTAATTGCCCAGCGCGTCCTGCAGGTCTGCAAACATGCGTGCTTCCTTCCTTCAATCGGCTCAGTTCGGCCAGTGGCGGGCAAAGACCGCGGCCACGGCGGGATGCTGCTCCACGGTCAGCAGCAGGGCATGGAATTCTGGCCGGGCTTGCGCCAGGTGCGGCCGCGAGCCCGACCATTTGGACACGACGGTGGCCAGCAGCTCCAGCGCACCGGGTCGGCCGCCGGCCATGAATCCCGTACCGAACTGCTCGGCAAAGATGGACCAGTGCTTGTGCAGCCGCTCGCGGGAGCCGGCGCGGATGCGCTCGATGTCGTCCTCGTCGGCGCCGGCGCACCAGCGCTGCGGGTAGTCGATGATGCTGATCGCCGCATAGCAGTTGGCCGCCACGAAGACCAGGCCGCGGATGGCCCGGGCCCGTGCGGTCGGATGGGCCGGCAGCAGCCCGGAGTCGGGATGGCGCAGCCCCAGCTCGATCAGGATGGCGGCGCTTTCGGTCAGCACCGTGCCGTCGTCCAGCACCAGGGTGGGAATCTGCTGCAGCGGATTGACCCGGGTCAGCGCTTCCAGGCCCGGCCCCGGCGGCAGCCAGGACGCGGCTTCCACCCAGTCATAGGGCAGGCCGGCCGCCGCCAGCGCGGCTTCGACCGCAGCCGAACCGGACCCCTGGGCCCCGAAAAGGGTGTGATTTCGCATGGGCAGAGTGTTGCACGGTCTGCCCATGGCGAGGAGCAGGATTGCCCCGGGCCTGTGGCTGTTTTGACAGCTATTTCAGGGGGCAGGCCAGGGTGGCATTGGCTCGCGCAACGGTTCAAAGGCGGCCGCCAGGCGCAGCACGCCCAAGTCGTCATGGCGCCGCCCCACGATCTGCAAGCCTATGGGCAGGCCGGCCCGGTTGGTGCCGCAGGGGATGGAAGCCGCCGGCTGCTCGCTGAAGTTGAAGGGCACGGTGAAGGCGATGTGTTCGAAAGGTCGCGCCGGGTCGTCCAGCGGGCTGGCCCGCTCGGCCTCAAAGGCCACGCAGGGCGCGACGGGCGACAGCAGGAAGTCGAACGGCTGGCAGGCGCGCAGCGCCGCATCGCGGAAGGCCGCCATCTGGCTGTAGCCCTGGAACAGCTCGGCCGCCGTGGTCCGCTCGGCCGTGGCCACCCAGGCGCGGATGTAGGGCAGCACCCGCTCGCGCCGCTCCGGGGTCAGGGCTTGCATGTCCAGCCAGGAGCGCATGCGCCAGAAGCGGTCCAGGCCATCGATCATGGCGCGGCTCGAGAACGGTGCGACCGGCTCGACGATGGCGCCGGCCTGCTCCAGTGTTCGCGCCGCGGCTTCGATGGCGGCTGCGACTTCGGGATCGACATCAAGGCCCCAGCCCGCGTCCATCAGCAGGCCCAGGCGCAGGCCGCGGACTTGCAGCGGCGGCGCCTGCCAGGCCATGGGGTCGGCCGGCAGGCTCATGCCGTCGCGCCAGTCGGGCTGGCTGAGCGGCCCCATCATCAGGGCGGCGTCGGCGACCGTGCGGGTCATCGGTCCGGCCACGCGTCCCGCATAGGGTGGCTGGATGGGGATGCGGCCCAGGCTGGGCTTGAGCGTGAAGATGCCGCACCAGGAGGCCGGCAGCCGCACCGAACCGCCTATGTCCGTGCCCAGGTGCAAGGGGCCGTAGCCGGCCGCGGCGGCGGCGGCCGCACCGGCACTGCTGCCGCCCGGGTTCAGGCGCGTGTCCCAGGGGTTGCCCGTGGTCGGATGCAGGCTGGAGACGCCCGAACTCAGCATGCCGTAGTCCGGCATCGTGGTCTTGCCTAGCAGCACGGCGCCGGCTTCGCGCAGCCGCGCGGCGGGCGGCGCGTCTTCCGTGGCCGGTGCTGCATCGGCCAGCGCTGCCGTCCCCAGTGGCATGGGGCAGCCGGCGGTCGCGATGTTTTCCTTCAACGTCAGCGGAACACCGTCCAGCGCGAGCGCCTCGCCCCGCTGCCAGCGCTGCTCGGAGGCGCGGGCCTGGACCAGGGCCGCCTCCGGATCGAAGTGGTAGAGGGCATGCAGCCGCGGCTCCCAGCGTTCGATGCGGGCTATGACGGCCTGAGTGACCTCGACCGGCGAGAGGCTGCGCTCGCGGTAGCGGACCAGCAGTTCGGTGGCGCTCAGCTCATGCATGGCAGGCTCAAGTCCAGCTCAGGGCGGACAGCTCGTTGGCGAAGATCGGCATGTCGGTCCACAGGCCCTTGAGGTTCTTGCGGGCCACGGTCAGCCATTGCGGCTGGTAGAGGTAGATGGCCGCGGCGTCCTGGGCCAGCAGGCGCTGGATCTCGGCCAGCAGCTGCAGCCGCTCGGCCTCGCGCGGCGCGGCATGCAGGCGCTCCCACAGCTTGTCGAAGGCCGGGTTCCGGTAACCCCAGTAGTAGTTGGGCCGGGCGTAGTTGCCGAGGTCATGCGGCTCCACATGCGAGATCAGGGTCAGCTCGTAGTTGCGCTGGCCGTAGACCGAGGCCATCCACTGCGCCCATTCGATGTTCTCCAGCTTCACTTGCACGCCGACCTTGGCCAGCTGGGCCCTGATCAGTTCGCCGCCCTGGCGGGCATAGGGCACGGGCGGCAGTTTCATCGTCAGCTGCAGGCCGCTGACGCCGGCTTGCTTCAACAGCGCCCTGGCGCGTTCAGGGTCGTAGGCGTTGAGGGCCGTGGTGTCGACATAGCCCGGTGCGTTGGGCACGTAGTGGCTGCCTATGGGCACGCCGTAGCCGTCGGCGGCGGCGGCGATCACGGCCTGGCGGTCTATGGCCGCGGCCAGGGCCTGGCGCACCTGCAGCTGGTCCAGCGGCTTGCGCTGGTGGTTGATGGCGATCAGGGTCTTGGCCCGCGAGTTGCTCGTGAACAGCTGGAAGCGCGGATCGGACTTGAAGCGGGCCAGGCTGCGCGCCACGGCCACGCGCGGGAAAGCATCGACGTCGCCGGCCAGCAGGGCCGCGACCTGGGCGGCCGGATCGGAGATGACGCGGAACTGCACCCGCTTGATCGCCACCGCCGCACGCCAACCGTCGACTGCTTTCAAGCGCAGGCTGGAGCCGCGCTGCCACTGCTCCAGCTGGTACGGCCCGGTGCCGACCGGGTTCTGCGCATTGCCGGCCGCGCTCCTGGGCTCGACGATGACGCTGCTGGCCTGGCCGAGCAGAAAGGGCAGCTCGGGCTCCGGCGTCTTCAGCGTGATCAGCACCGTGGCCTCGTCCGGCGTGGCGATGCCGGCCATGTTGGCGAACACCCGCTTGTCCTTGTTGCTGCTGGTCTCGGATGCCGCACGTTCGAAGCTGAACTTCACCGCCGCCGCGTTGAAGGGCTCGCCGTTGTGGAAGCGCGGGCCGCGGCGCAGCAGGAAGCGCCAGCTCTTCTGGTCGCTGGAGACCTCCCAGCGCTCGGCCAACAGCGGCTGGACCGTGCCGTCCGGCGCGATCTTGGTCAGCGGCTCCAGCACGTTGTAGAGCACGACCTCGGCGATGGACGAGGCGGCGCCGCTGGTCGGGTCCAGGCCGGGCGGCTCCAGCGTCAATCCGATCACGACGGCGTCGCGGCCGGCCTGGGCCAGCAGGGGCAACGGGGCGGAAAGTCCCAGCGCCAGCGCGGCGCGGCGGGTCAGCTCGGTCATCGGGAGGGATCAAGTGGCACGGCGGCGCAAGGATAAGCGCAAGCCGTGACAGCCGCTGCCGGTTCAGAGTCCGGTCAGCAGCTCCCGCGTGTAGGCCTGCTGGGGCGCGACCAGCAACTCCTCCAGCGGCCCCTGCTCGACGATGCGGCCGGCCTGCAGCACGGCCAGCTGCTCGCACAGCTGGGCCACCACGGCCAGGTCATGGCTGATCAAGAGCAGGGCCATGCCGAAGCGCTGGCGCAGGTCCTGCAGCAGGTTCAGGACCTGGGCCTGGACCGACATGTCCAGCGCGCTGACCGGCTCGTCGGCGACGATCAGCCGCGGCCGTGTCACCAGGGCGCGGGCGATGGCAATGCGCTGGCGCTGGCCGCCGGAGAACTGGTGCGGATACTTGCCCAGGTCGGCCGCCGACAGGCCCACCGCCTCCAGCATCTCCAGCACCCGCTCGCGCCGCATCGGCCGCGGCATGCGCTCCAGCAGTTCCAGCGGCTCGGCCACGCTGCGCTCCACGGTCATGCGCGGGTCCAGCGCGCCGGCCGGGTCCTGGAACACGATGGCCAGGTCGCGTCGGGCCTCCAGCAGCTCGCGCGGGCTCAGTCGATTGAGGTCGCGGCCCTGCAGTTCCACCGTGCCGTTGTCGGGCCGCTCCAGCGCCATCACCAGGCGGGCCAGTGTGCTCTTGCCCGAACCCGAGGCGCCGACCAGGCCCAGCGAGCCGCCGGCCTGCAGCTCCAGGCTGACGCCGTCCAGCACGCTCAGGCTTGCGCCCGGCCGCAGCAGCGAAGTGCGAGGCAGCCGGTAATGGCGGCGCAGGTCGGTGAGCTTGAGCAGCGGCGCGCTCATCCGATCCGCCTCCAGCAGCTCGTACTGCGCTCATCGGTGGCGACGACCGGCGGTGCCTCGGCCGCGCAGCGCTCGTCGCCCTGGGGGCAACGGCCCGCGAACGGACAGCCGGCCGGCCAGTGTCCGGCCGCCGGCACGCTGCCCGGGATCGCCGGCAAGACCTGGCCCCGGCTGAGCAGGCCGGGCCGCGCCGCCAGCAGGGCCGCGGTATAGGGATGGGCCGGCTGGGTCAGCAGCTCCACGGCCGGCCCCTGTTCCATCAATCGGCCGCCGTACATCACCAGCAGGCGCTGGGCGCGCCGTGCCACCAGGCCCAGATCATGCGAGATCAGCAGCAGGGCCAGGCCTTGCTCGCGGCCCAGCTCGGCCAGCAGCTCCAGCACCTGGCGCTGCGAGGCGCCGTCCAGGGCCGAGGTCGGCTCGTCGGCGATCAAGAGGGCGGGCCGCGCGGCCAGGGCCTGGGCGATCAGCACCCGCTGGCGCTGGCCGCCGGACAGCTCATGCGGCCAGGCGCGCCAGCGCGACTCGGCCAGGCCCACGCGGGCCAGCAGCTCGCGGGCCCGCGCCTCGGCGCCCTCGTGCAGGCGATGGGCGCGCAGCGGCAGCATCACCTGGTCCAGCGCGCGCTGCAGCGGGTTCAGGGCCGACAGCGGCTCCTGCGGCACCAGGGCGATGCGGCGTCCGCGCAGCTTGCGCCAGCTGCCCTCCTGCAGGCCCAGCAGCGGCTGGCCGTCGAACTCGATGCGGCCCAGGGCCCGCGAGCCCTCGGGCAGCAGGCCCATCAGGGCCAGGGCGGTCATGCTCTTGCCGCTGCCCGATTCGCCTATCAGGGCCAGGGTCTCGCCGGCGCGCAGCTCGAAGTCCAGGCCGCGCAGCACTTCGTGGCCGTTGGCCAGGCGGACCTTCAATGCTTCGACCTCTAGAAGGCTCATCGGCCGCGCTCCAGCCTCGGGTCCAGCCGGTCGCGCAGGCCATCGCCCAGCAGGTTCAGGCCCAGCACGGTGATGACGATGGCCAGGCCCGGCCACAGCGCCAGCTGCGGCGCCTGGAACATCCAGCTCTGGGCCTCGGCCAGCATGCGGCCCCAGGACGGCTCGGGCGGCTGCGTGCCCAGGCCCAGGTAGGACAGGGCCGCCTCGGCCAGCACGGCCAGCGCGAACTGGATCGTGGCCTGCACGATCAGCGGCGCCGCGATATTGGGCAGCACATGGTCCCAGGTGATGCGCCAGCGGCCCTTGCCGCAGGCCCGGGCCGCCAGCACGTAATCGCGCGACCAGACCGCCAGGGCCGCGCCGCGCGCGACGCGGGCGAAGGTCGGCACCGCATGCAGGCCGATGGCGGCGATGGCATTGCCTATGCCGGGCCCCCAGACGGCGGTGAAGATCAGGGCCGAGATCAGGGCCGGGAAGGCGAAGCCTATGTCGGCGGCGCGCAGGATCAGCTGCTCGACCCAGCCGCGCCGCGCTGCGGCCCAGAGCCCCAGCAGCGTGCCGCCGCTCAGGCCTATGCCCACCGCGACCACGCCGACCAGCAAGGCATTGCGGCTGCCCGCCATCAGGAGGCTCAACACGTCGCGGCCCAGTGCGTCCGTGCCCAGCCAATGCGCGCTGCTGATGGGCAACAGGCGGGCGTCCATGTCCACGTCTTGCAGCGGCCAGGGCGTCCACAGCCACGACAGCGCGGCCAGCAGCCCCACGAGCAGACTGACCGTGGCGCCCACGCGCAGGCCCAGCGGGTTGCGGGCGCTCATCGCGGGCCACCCCGGCGCAGCCGCGGATCCAGACCCAGGTAGAGCAGGTCGACGACGAAGTTGATCGCCAGCACCAGGGCCACGGCCAGCATCACCGCATTGCGGACCAGGATCAGGTCGCGGTTGGCGATGGCCTGAAAGATCAGCCGGCCAAGGCCGGGCAGGGTGAACACGTTCTCGACCACGATGGCGCCGGCCAGCAGGTTGGCGAACTGCAGGCCGGCCAGGGTCAGCACCGGCAGCAGCGCATTGCGCAAGACCGGACCCCACAGCAGGGCGCGGCGCGACAGGCCCTGGGCGCGGGCATTGCGAACGAAGTCCTCGCGCAGCAGTTCCACCAGGCTGGAGCGGGTCACGCGGGCCAGGATGGCGCCCTGTACCAGGCCCAGGGCGATGGCCGGCAGCAGCAGGGCCTGCAGCGCCGGCCACAGTCCGCCCCCCTGTTCGGCGCGCCAACCCGGAAAGCCGCCGGCCGGCAGCCATTGAAGCTTCACCGAGAACAGCAGCATCAACAGGATGGCCAGCCAGAAGCCGGGCACGGCGATGCCGAGCTGGCTCAGCGCCATCACGCCGAAGTCGCCGAAGCGGCCATGGCGGCTGGCCGCATAGACCCCGGCTGACAGCGCGATCACGAGGGCGAATGAGAAGGCCAGCAGGGCCAGCGGCAGGGTCAGTTGCAGCCGCTCGACGATCAGCGGCCAGGCCGGTGCGCCGTAGCTGGCGCTGTCGCCCAGCTCACCGCGCAGCAGGCCGGCGATCCAGGCCAGGTAGCGCTCTGGAGCGCTGCGGTCCAGGCCCAGCTGCCGGCTCAGCGCCTGCACCGCCTCGGGCGCTGCGTCCGGCCCCAGCAGCACCTGCGCGGCATTGCCGGGCAGCAGGTCCAGCAGCGCAAAGATCAAGAGCGATGCGGCGCCTAGCGTGGCCAGCAGCCACAGGGTTCGACGCAGCAGGGCCAGGCTCACCTCGGGTCAGCGCCTTCGCGGCGGCAGGCTGAGGGGCGGGTCTTGCTGGTAGCGCGCCGCCTGCTTGAGGCAGCCCAGCGTGGCGCGGATATGCAACCTGGCCTCGCGCTCGGCCGCGTCGGCGTCGCCGGCCGCGATGGCCTCGGCAATGGCGCGGTGCTCGGCGATGGCGGGCCGGGCCCGGTCCTTGGTGATCAGCACGGCCGGCGCGAACACCTGCGAGGTCTTGCGCACCAGGGCCATCTGCGAGTCGAGGAACTCGTTGTCGGCCAGCACCACGATGGCGGCGTGGAAGTCCACATTGCTCTGCGCATAGTCGCTGGCCGACCAGGGCGACAGCGCCGCCTCCTGGCGCTGCAGCAGCGGCTCCAGCAGCTCGCCGGCCCGATTGCTGCCGCGCTCGGCGGCCTGGCGGGCGGCCAGGGCGTCCAGCATCTCGCGCATCGCGTAGGCGTCGAGCAGGCGGCGGTGGTCGGCCCGGGCGACGCAGACGCCGCGCACGCTGTCGGCCTCGACCAGGCCTTCGGACTGCAGCATGCGCAAGGCCTCGCGCAGCGGCGTGCGGCTGACCTTGAGGTCGGCCGCCAACTGCACCTGCCGCAGCATCTCGCCCGGAGCGTATTGGCCCATGTAAATCCGCTGGCGCAGCACCTGCGCTACTTCATCGACAAGTCGCACGCGCGCCCGCCATTCGATCTGTTCTGTCACTGGTCCCTCGACGACACCCCGATATGGGCGGATGCATTCTTGTTGATGCTGTTCGGCCCAGGAATCCGAGGATACTGGTCACCCTGGGGGCAAATGATAGCGGCGGGGATCCCGGCCCAGGCCGCAGGAAAGCGGGCGTTGCCTCGATGCTGCAGCTGGAATTCGATCAACTGCTGTCGGAGTTCGACGACAGCCTGGATGCCGTCGATACGCGGCGCAGCCATGCGCTGGCCGAACGGCTGCGCGGCCGGGCCCCGGATGCTGCCGGCCGGATGCGCATGGCGCTGCGCGAGATGGTGCTGGCCGTGTTCACCGACCAGCAGCCCCCCAGCCAGGAGCAGGCCAATGCGCTGCTGGAGCAGGCGCGCAGGCTGGGCGATACGCGGGCGCTGGCCGATGCCCTGGTGGCCTATGGCCGCGTGGTCAGCCGCCTGCGCATGGTGACCCAGGCCCTGGATGCGCTGTCGCAGGCCGAGGCCCTGTACGCGGAGCTGGGCGACGCGCGCTCGGTCGTCATGGCCCAGGTGCGGGCCAGCCATTGCCTGTACGAAGGCGAGATGTTCGACGAGCTGCTGCAGCGCTTCGAGCCGCTGCTCGGCGACCCGCAGCGCCAGGTCAGCCTGCCGCCGGCCATGCGCCATGGCCTGCTCAACAACGTGGGCGCGGCCTATTCCTTCCTGGACCGCTACGAAGACTCCGAGCGCGTCGCCCGTCAGCTCTACCTGGAGGCCTGCGAGCGCCCGGACTATCTGCCGCCCAGCGTGCTGCTGCGCGACACGGTCAACCTGGCCAACCAGCTGCTCTGGCTGGGCCGTCTGGACGAGGTGGAGCCCCTGCTGGACGAGGCCGGGCGAATCGTCGCCAGCGGCGAAGTACTGGAGCGGCACCAGATCTTCTACTTCCAGAACCTGGCCCTGTTGGCCTGGAAGCGTGGGCGGCATGCCGAAGCCCTGGAGCAGTTCGACCAGGCCAAGCTCCTGGCCGACCGGTTTCCTTCCATGCCCATCCTGGCCCGCATCCTGCTGCGCAAGGCCGAATGCGCCGAGGAGGCCGGCCTGCTGGACCTGGCGCTGCAGACCCGCAAGGCCCAGGTGCGCCTGATGCAGGAGCGGGTGGGTCACCAGGCCCGCTCGTTCGGCAAGACCCTGGAGCAGGTGATGGACTATGCGCGGGCCCAGGGCCAGAACGAATACCTGCGGCGGCAGGGCAGCCAGCTGGAGCGCGAGCTGGCCGAGGCACGCGATGCGCTGGAGCTCAAGGTGCAGGAGCGCACCCGCGAGCTGGAACATGCGACCCGGATGCTGCTGGAGCGCGAGAAGCAGGCGGCGCTGAGCCATCTGGTGGCCGGCGTCGCGCATGAGCTGAACACGCCGCTGGGCAATGCCATCCTGGCCACCTCGACGCTGGAGGCCGTGGCCCAGCAGCACCGGCGCGCCTACGAGGGCGAGCGCCTGAGCCGGCGCATGGTCGATGAATTCCATGCCAATCTGGACGACGGCCTGCGCCTTACCCAGCGCAGCCTGGAGCGCGCGGCCGAGCTGGTGCGCAGCTTCAAGGCCCTGGCGCTGGAGCAGGCGAGCGCCGAGCTGGTCGACTTCCAGGTCGGCGACGTGGTGCGCAATACGTTGGCCGTGATGGAGCCGGGCCTGCGCAAGGCGGCGGTCGAGGCCGAGCCGGGCGCGGTGTCGGAGCAGCTGCTGCATGGCAATCCCGGCGCCCTCGGCCAGGTGCTGGCCCAGCTGATAGACAACGCCCTGGTCCATGGCTTCGAGGGCTGGCCCGGGCTTCGGCGACTGCGCCTCGAAGGCGAGCGGGATGCAGACCACTACCTGCTTCGTGTAGCGGACAGCGGCCGCGGCATCGCATCCGCCCACCGGGCCCGCGTCTTCGACCCCTTCTTCACCACCCGGCTGGGCCAGGGCTCCTCGGGCCTGGGCCTGCACCTGGTCTATCGCCTGGTGACCCAGCGCCTGGGTGGCGAGATCCACCTGCTTGAATCGCCGGGCGGCGGCGCGCTGTTCGAGTTGCGGTTGCCGCTGCGCTGAAGTACCTCAGCGCTTGCCGGTGGCCTTGAGCTGCTCGGCCGCCTTCAGCATGGTTTCGATATGGCCTTCGGGCTTCATGTCGGCATGGACGGCGGCGATGCGGCCCTGGGTGTCGATCAGGTAGGAGATGCGGGCCGACATGTCGACCACCGGCAGCTTGGCGTCGTAGTCCTTGGTGACCTTGGCGCCGGCGTCGGCCGCCACGGCGAACTTGTTGCGGCATTCCTCGACCGAGAACTTCTTCAGCGTGTCTATCGAGTCGTTGGAGATGCCGACCACGGTGGCGCCCATGGCCTCGAACTTCTCGCTGGCTTCTGCGAACAGATGGGCCTCGATGGTGCAGCCCTTGGTGAAGGCCTTGGGATAGAAGTACAGCACCACCGGGCCCTTCTTCTTCAGCGTGTCGCTCAGGCTGAACTTGAAGGGCTGGCCGCCCAGCGCCGCCTCGGTGCTGAAGTCAGGCGCCGGCGCCCCGACCGGCAGCGCCGCCTGGGCCAGGCCGGCGGCGACGAGGGTGAGGGCGGCGAAAGCGGTCTTCACGGGCTTCGGCATGGTCGGGTCCTGCGAGGTGGGGGAGGGAGGCCCGCATCATGCCTCGGCCAGGACGACTCCGCTTGCCAGCAGCTCGTCGGCGAGCCATTGCTGAAGGGCGGCGATCACGGCCGCCGCCGGGTCGTCGGCCTCGCGGGCCGCCGCGGCTTCGCACAGCTCGGCGAAGCAGGCGCCTTGTTGCAGCGCCAACAGCAGTTCGGCTTCCAGCGGCTCCACGGTGCGCCAGCGGGTTTCCAAGCCGAGGCGCCAGACCAGCAGTGAATGCCGACCCTCGACCGGCTCGTCCAGCTCGGGCAGGTCCTGCTCGGACTCGGCTTCGCGCAGCGCGGTCCAGGCCGGCTCTATCACCCAGTCGAGCAGCAACAGCTGGCTGCCGGGCTGCAGGCTCAGGCGCAAGGCCGGCCATTGCTCGGCGGCCAGGCCGGCCAGATCGGCGGCCTGCAGCGGCGTGCTGTCGGCCGCGTCGAAGGCGCCGCGCAGGGCCCAGTCCATGCGGGCCAGGTCGACCAGCGAAGCATGAGGTAGTTGTTCGACGTAGGCGCCGGCCATGAAGCCGGCCAACTGGTCGCCGAACCAGCGTATCGAGCGGTAGGGCGAGGGATGGGCATCGACATAGGCCTGCGCCAAGGTGTCGAAGGCTTGGTCGCCCATGGCGCGGTAGAGCACCTCGTGGTTGTCGCGCAGCGCCTCGGTGAGCCGGGCCCGGTAGGCGTTGGCATAGACGTCCAGCCTTGAGCCGGGGCGCAACAGGCCTTCGACCTCGGCGCCGCTGCAGATGGCGGCCTGCAGCGCTTGCTGCTGCGCGGAAAAGTTCATGTGGCGGGCTCCAACTGCAGCTCGGCGGCGAGCCGGCGGGCCTCTTCCAACTCCATCAGCAGCTCGGCCAGCGGCGGGATGTGGTCGTCGCGCTCGATCATGCTCGGCCGCGGGCCTATGCGGCGCAGCGTGTACTCGTAGAGCTGCCAGACCGCTTCGCAGATCGGATGGTCATGGGTATCGATCACCAGATCGCCCTGGTCCTCGTGGCCGGCCAGGTGGATCTGCACGACGGCTTCGGCCGGGATGCGGTCTATGTAGGCCCGTGGATCGAAGTGATGGTTGCGGCTGGACACATAGACGTTGTTCACGTCCAGCAGCAGGCCACAGCCGCTTCGGCGGGCCAGCTCGGCGATGAAGTCGGCCTCGCCCAGTTCGTCGTCGGCGAACTGCAGGTAGGAGGACACGTTCTCCAGCACCAGGCGCCGGCCCAGGTGCTGCTGGACCTGGTCTATGCGCGGCAGCAGATGCTCCAGCATCGCCCGGTTCAGGGGCAGGGGCAGCAGGTCATGCAGGTTGCGGTGGTCGACGCCGGTCCAGCACAGGTGGTCGGAGACCCAGCCCGGCTCGACGCGGTCCGCCAGGGCCTTGAGCTGGTCCAGGTAGGCCAGGTCCAGCGGGTCGGAGCTGCCTATGGACAGCGAGACCCCGTGCATCACCAGGGGGTAGTCGCGCCGCAGGTTTTCGAGATGCCGCAGCGGCTTGCCGCCGGGCACCAGGTAGTTCTCGGAAATGATTTCCAGCCAGTCGGGCTTGTGAGCCAGGCCGGGTTCTGCGAGAGCTTGGTAGTGCTCGACGCGGAGCCCAAGCCCAAAGCTATTGGGTGAGATAAGCATGAAGAAGCAGGACCGCCGAGGCGGTCCTGCAGGTTCTTTTTACTTCTCGACCTTGCCGCCGGCCTTGGTGCATTCCTCGGCGGACTTCTTGCTGACCCAGCCCTGGCCCTTGCAGGCGTTGTGGCCCTTGCAGTCGCTCTTGGCGGTCTTGCATTCCGAGGTGCCCTTGCAGGCGTTCACGCCCGAACACTTGACCTTGGCGTCGGTGCCCTGGGCCAGGGTCGGCGTGGTGCCGGCGGCGAACAGGGCGGCGGCAGCGACGGCCAGGCCGAGGCCGGTCTTCAGAGTCTTGGCTTGCATATGCGTGTCTCCAATCGGTGAAGTAGTTGAGGAGTAGGGAAGAAACATTGCTACTACAGGCCGGAAAGCCCCGGCTTGCCGACTTGCGTCGGGCCAGGGCCGGCCGAACTTACACCCACTTCTGTTTTTGACGCCATTGCCTGAAGTTATGGCTAGGGCCATCAAGCGAATTGACCAGACCATTGGTAGACCATTAGAGTCCAGCTACCACTCTGCGGTATCCCCATGCTGAAGACCGAAACCCCCAGCAGCGCCCATCCGGACCTGGACCTGTACGAGCTGCCCCAGCTGGTCAGCGTATTCATCGAGGACCAGATTGAGGCCGTCAACGCGGTGCGCCGCGCGGGTCCCCAACTGGCCGCGGCGGTGGCAGCGGCCTTGCCGCGCATCCAGGCCGGCGGCCGTTTGCTCTATGCCGGTGCCGGCACCTCGGGTCGCCTCGGCGTGCTGGACAGCGTGGAGCTCTACCCCACCTTCTCCTGGCCGCGCGAGCGCGCCGTGGCGGTGATCGCCGGTGGCCGTGACGCCATGTTCGTCGCTATCGAAGGCGCCGAGGACGACGAGGTCCAGGGCGCTGCCGACATCGCCGGCCTGCAGCCCGGTCCTAACGATGTGCTGCTGGCCCTGGCGGCCTCGGGCGGCACGCCCTATGTGCTGGGCGCGATCCGCGCAGCCCGTGCGGCCGGCGCGCTGGCGATTGGCTTTGCCAACAATGCCGAGGCCCCGGTCACCCAGGCCGCCGAGCTCGGCATTACGCTGGACACCGGCCCCGAGGTGATCTCCGGCTCGACCCGGCTCAAGGCCGGCAGCGCCCAGAAGATGGCGCTGAACACCTTCTCCAGCAGCCTGATGGTCAAGCTGAACAAGGTCTACGGCAACCTGATGGTCGACCTCAAGGCCACCAATGCCAAGCTCTTGCGCCGGGCCGTGGCCCTGACAATGCGGGCCACCGGTGCCGACGAGGCCCGGGCCCGCGAGGTGCTGGCCCAATGCGACCACCATGTGAAGGTGGCCCTGGTGGCGATACGCAAGAACCTGTCGGTCGAGCAGGCGCGCGAGCTGCTGGCCTCGGCCCAGGGCAGCGTGCGCCGCGCGCTGAGCGACTGAGCGGCCGGCTGCTTTTTCATTGCATGCGCAGCACGCTACGCCGCGAGTACACGCCAGCCTTCAAGCGCCATGCGATGGAGCAGGCGCGCAGGCGCAGCGTCTATGCCGCCGCCCGCGAGCTGGGCCTGGCGGAGCAGACGCTGCGCAACTGGGTCAACAAGATGCGGACCGAGGACAGCCCGGTCGCCGCCTCCACAATGCCCGCATGAACTCCACCCCCGCGAACCGCAGCCCCTGGTCCTGGATCCCGACGCTGTATTTCGGCCAAGGCATCCCCTACGTCGTCGTGATGACCCTGTCGGTCATCATGTACAAGAATCTCGAGGTGTCGAACACCGACATCGCGCTGTACACCAGCTGGCTCTACCTGCCCTGGGTGATCAAGCCGCTGTGGTCGCCGCTGATCGAGCTGTTCGGCACCAAGCGGCTGTGGGTGGTGGTGCTGCAGTTCTTCGTCGGCGCGGCCCTGGCCATGGTGGCGCTGACCTTGCCCGGCCCCGACTTCTTCCGCTGGAGCCTGGCGGTGTTCTGGCTGATGGCCTTTGCCTCGGCCTCGCACGACATCGCGGCCGACGGCTTCTACCTGCTGGCCCTGCCCACGCACAGCCAGGCCGCCTTCGTCGGCGTGCGTTCCACCTTCTACCGGCTGGCCAATATCGCCGGCCAGGGCGCCCTGGTCTACCTGGCCGGCGAGCTGCAGGAGCGCACCGGCAGCATGAAGACCGCCTGGAGCGTCGTGTTCTTCGTGCTCTGCGGCCTGTTCATCGCGATGGCGGTCTACCACCGCTTCATGCTGCCGCGGCCCGAGACCGACAAGCCGGTGCCCGGCGGCGGCGACACGCTGCGCGAATTCGGCCGCGTGTTCGCCCGCTTCTTCGCCAAGCCCGGCATTGTCGTGATCCTGGGCTTTTTGCTGCTCTACCGCTTTCCCGAGGCCCAGCTCTTGAAGCTGGCCACGCCATTCCTGCTGGACAAGCCCGAGCTGGGCGGCCTGGGCCTGTCCACCAAGCAGGTCGGCATCGCCTACGGCACCGTGGGCCTGATCGCCCTGACCCTTGGCGGGCTGCTGGGCGGCTGGGTGATCTCGCGCATAGGCCTCAAGCGCGCGCTGTGGCCGCTGATCCTGCTGATGCATGTGCCCAATGTGGTGTTCCTGCTGCTGGCCATGGCCCAGCCGCACAGCCTTTGGATCGTCAGCTCGGCTCTGGCCGTGGAGCAATTTGGTTATGGCCTCGGCTTCACGGCCTACCTGATGTACATGATTCTGGTGGCAGAGGGCGAGCACAAGACCGCGCATTACGCGATCTGCACCGGCTTCATGGCCCTGGGCATGATGCTGCCCGGCATGTGGAGCGGCGCGCTGCAGGCCTGGCTGGGCTACCACTGGTTCTTCGTCTGGGTGCTGGTGGCGACGATTCCCTCGTTTGCGATGGCGGCCCTGATCAAGATTCCGGAAGGCTTCGGCAAGAAGGCTGAGGCATGAGCAATCGCCTGGCCAGCCTCGACGCCTTCCGTGGCTTCACCATCGCCGCGATGCTGCTGGTCAACAACCCGGGTGACTGGGGGAATCTCTACGGCCCGCTGGCCCACGCCAAATGGCATGGCTGGACGTTCACCGACTGGATCTTCCCGTTCTTCGTCTTCATCAGCGGCATCTCGATGACCCTCAGCCTGGGCCGCCGCGCGGCACTGGGCGACAGCAAGCAGGCCCTGCTGGTGCAGGCACTGCGCCGCGGCGCCACCATCGTGCTGATAGGCCTGCTCTTGAACCTGATCCCGCAGTTCGACTTCGCCAATCTGCGCTGGCCCGGCGTGCTGCAGCGGCTGGGCCTGTGCACCATGCTGGCCGCACCCCTGGTGCTGTGGCTGGACTGGCGCCGCCAGCTGCTCGCGGCCCTGGCCTTGCTCGTGAGCTACAGCCTGCTGCTGCTTTGCGTGGCCGTGCCCGATGCCGCTGGCGTGGTCCATGTCGGTTCGCTGAATCCCGGCGAAGACACCGGCGCCTGGCTGGACCGGCTGCTGATGGACGGCCATCTGTGGAAGCAGGCCAGGACCTGGGATCCCGAGGGCCTGCTGTCCACGCTGCCGGCCGTGGCCAGCCTGATCGCCGGCGCACTGGCCGGACATTGGCTGGCCTCCAGGCGCGAGCCGGCGCACAAGGCCATGGGCTTCATGGTCGGCGGCCTGGCCTGCCTGTGGCTGGGCCAGCTCGGCGATGCCTGGCTGATGCCCATCAACAAGAGCCTGTGGACGCCGCCCTATGTGTTCGCCATGGCCGGCTGGGCCTGCCTGGTGTTCGGCAGCTTCTACTGGCTGCTCGACGCCCAGCCCTCGCAGCTCTGGCGCGAACGTGCCGCCCGCTGGGGCAGGCCGCTGATCGTGTTCGGCATGAACGCGCTCTTCCTGTTCGCGTTCTCCGGCCTGGTCGCCAAGCTGATGGGCTTCTTCAAGCCCGGCGGCCGCTCGCTCAAGGCCTGGGCCTACGAGCCCATCCAGGCCCTGGGCCTGGCGCCGGTCAATGCTTCCCTGCTGTACGCCATCGCCTTCGTGGCCGTGATGTACGGCGTTGCCCACTTCATGTGGTCCAAGAAATGGTTCGTGAAGGTCTGATGCCATGACTCTGACTCGCCGCTCCGTCCTTGCCAGCGCCGCCGCCTTGGCTGCCTGTGCCGACCTGCCCTTTGCCGGTGGTGGTTCGCTGCGCGAGGCGCCCGAGCTGCTGCGCGAAGCGCCCGCCGCCACGCGCGAGTTCCGCGCCGCCTGGGTGGCGACCGTGGCCAACATCGACTGGCCCAGCAAGAAGGGCCTGAGCATGGAGCAGCAGCAGGCCGAGGCCCGCGCCATGCTCGACAAATGCGTGGCGCTCAAGCTCAACGCCGTGATCTTCCAGATCCGCACGGCGGCCGATGCGCTGTACGAGTCCAAGCTGGAGCCCTGGAGCGAATACCTGACCGGCACGCAAGGCGTGTCGCCGGGCTACGACCCGCTGGCCTTCTGGATCGCCGAGGCCCATGCCCGCGGCCTGGAGCTGCATGCCTGGTTCAACCCGTTCCGCGCGCGCCAGAACTCGGCCAAGTCGACCGCCGCCGCCACCCACCTGAGCCAGACCAGGCCCGGCTGGGTCAAGAGCTATGGCGACCAGCTGTGGCTGGACCCGGGCGAGCCCGAGGCCGGCGAGCACACGCTGGCCGTGTTCAAGGACGTGCTCAAGCGCTACGAGGTCGATGGCCTGCACATCGACGACTACTTCTATCCCTATCCCATCGCCCTGCCGGGCCGTGCGGCGGATTCGAAGGAAGAGCTGGACTTCCCCGACGAGCCCAGCTGGCAGCGCTACCAGCAGGCCGGCGGCACCCTGGCCCGCAATGACTGGCGGCGCCAGAACGTGGACCGACTGATCGAGCGCATCTACGGCATGATCCGCGCGACCAAGCCCTGGGTGCGGTTCGGCGTGAGCCCCTTCGGGATCCCGAAGCCTTCCATCCGCAACGAGAACATCGCCGGCTTCAGCCAGTACGACAAGCTCTACGCCCATGTGGAGCTGTGGCTGGAGCAGGGCTGGATGGACTACCTGGTGCCGCAGCTCTACTGGAGCCGCACGCAGAAGGGCCAGAGCTACGAGCCGCTGCTGCAGGTCTGGCGCGCCAACAACCCGATGCAGCGCCATGTCTGGCCCGGCCTGTTCACCAGCCGCATCCAGGCCGACAAGCCCGAAAGCTGGGGCCCGGACGAGATCCTGGGCCAGATCGACATCACCCGCCGCGTCGCACCGTCCACCGGCCATGTGCACTTCAGCATGGTGGCCCTGAACCAGAACCGCAAAGGCCTGGCCGACCAGCTGGCCGCCGGACCTTATCGCGAGGCCGCGCTGGTGCCGGCCACGCCCTGGCTGGAGCAAGGCGCACCCGGCATGCCGCAACTGAGTGCCGAGCGCCAGGGCACGAACTGGATGCTCAAGCCTGCCGCCGGGCTGGGCAAGCCGGCCAGCCGTTATGCGGTCTGGCTGCGGGCCGACGGCCAATGGCGGATGGAGATCACCACCGGCCCGCTGAGCGTGCCTGCCGCCGGCCTCGATGCCGCAGTGATCTCGGCGCTGGACCGCGTCGGCAACGAGAGCGAGCGCCGCGCCTACCGGCTCTGAGCCTCGGCGACGCCGGTGGCCCGCGCCGCCAGCGTGCCCAGCTGTCCGTACAGCGGCAGGATGTTGGTCGGCTTGCCCGGGTGGACCCGGTTGGCCAGCAGCACGTAGAAGCTGCGGCTGGTCGGGTCGATCCAGAGGATGCAGCCGGTGAAGCCGGTGTGGCCATAGCTGCTCTTTGGATAGAGGCTGCCACGGGGCCGGGAGTAGGGCGTGTCCATGTCGAAGCCGGCGGTGCGCAGTTCCTTCAGCCCCGGCGGTGATTGCGGTTCGCTCAGCAGCCGAATGCTTTCTGCAGTCAGGAAGCGGCGTCCATCCGGCAGCTTGCCGCCGGCCAGCAGCATGCGGGCGTAGCGCGCCAGGTCGCTGCTCGTGGTGAACAGGCCGGCATGGCCGGCCACGCCGCCCATGCGCCGAGCGGTCGGGTCGTGGACTTCGCCGCGCAGCACCTGGCCACCCTCGAGGATCTCGGTGGGCGCGATGCGGCCGGCCTGCAGGCGCTGCAGCGGCAGGTAGCCGCTGTCCTGCATGCCCAGCGGCGCGAACAGGCGCTGGCGGGCCTGCTGGTCCAGCGGCGCGCCGCCCACGCGTTCGACGATCAGGCCCAGCAGGATGAAGCTGATATCGGAATAGCGGAACTCCGTGCCCGGCGCGGCCTTCAGCGGCTGGCTGCAGGCCTGCTGCAGGGCGCCGTCCTTGCCGGTCCAGAACTCGCCGTCGGCTCGTTTGGCCGACATGCCGGCCGGCAGGCCCGCCGTGTGGGTCAGCAGATGTCGCAGCGTGATCGCGCCCCAGGCTTCGCCGCCGCAGCCGGGCAGGTAGCGCTGCAGGGGCGCCTCCAGGTCCAGCAAGCCCTGCTCGCGCAGCAGCTGCACCAGCGGCGTGGTGACCACGACCTTGGTCAGCGAGGCGGCGTCGTAGACCGTGGCCTCGTCGCTCGCTTCCGGCGTCGGCAGCAGGGCGCGGCGGCCATAGGCGCGGTGGTAGCTCTGGCCTTCGCGCTCGACCCAGAACTGGCCGCCCGGCATCTGCTCGGCCGCAATCATGGCCTCGATGGCGGTGTCGGCCTGGACCAGGGCCTCGCGCTGGAGCGGTGGGGCAGGCGGCGGGATGGCGCAGCCGGCGAGGATCAGGGCGGACAGCAGGGTGGCGAGTGGACGACGGCTCATGGGCGGCGATTGTGGGTTGCGTCTCGCCGGGCCGCATGTGCCGCTGCTAAGCTGCGGCACACCTGGCGCACAGCCGAAGGAGGCCCATGCCCGCTGCCCCGCTGCCCGACAACGAAGCCGAGCGTCTGCAGGCGCTGCGCGAGCTGCTGATCCTGGACACGCCGCCCGAGCAGCGCTTCGACCGCATCGTCGAATTCGCACGCCAGGAGTTCGAGGTGCCGACGGTGCTGCTGAGCCTGGTCGACGACCAGCGCCAATGGTTCAAGGCGCGGGTCGGGCTCGATGCCTGCGAAACCTCGCGCGACAGTGCCTTCTGTGCCTACGCCATCCTCAGTCCCGAGATCCTGCTGGTCGAGGATGCCCGGCTGGACCCGCGCTTCGTCGACAACCCCCTGGTCACCGGCCCGCCCGGCATCCGCTTCTATGCCGGTGCGCCGCTGGAAGTGGGGCCCGGCCTGCGCGTGGGCACGCTGTGCCTGATCGACTACCAGCCGCGCCGGCTGGATGAGACGGACCTGGCCATCCTCGGCACCCTGCGCGAGCTGGTGCAGGGCGAGCTGCTGGGCCGCGGGGAGCTGGACGCATGACGGCCGCCGCCCGCAAGCAGCTGCTGCTGGTCGATCCGCATTCGCTGTTCCGCCGGACCGTGGCCCTGGTGGCCCGCCAGCTGGATGTGGCCGACGTGGCCGAGGCCGTCAGCCTGGAGGCGGCGCGCCATCGGCTGGAGCAGGAGCGCTTCGACGCGCTGCTGCTCGATATTGGCGATGGCGTCGAGAGCCTGGCCCTGATGCAGAGCCTGCGCGCCGGCCAGCTGCGCAGTGCCCGCGACCTGCCGGTGGCCCTGATGGCCGAGCAGGTGGATCCGGCCACGATCGAGCTCTTCAAGCCGCTGGGCCTGGCGCGCATCATGCTCAAACCCTTCAAGGTCAAGACGGCGCTGGAGGTGGTGTCCCAGCTCGCCATGCGGCCAGGTTATGCGGCCGGACCGCATTGACATTTGCCGCTGCAGCGGCCGGCCCCTAAGCTGGGGCGGCTCTGTTTCTGCCCGCCACCGCCGATGACCGCCCCCGCCTCCGCCCATGTTCCCAGCCTCGGCCTGGGCCTGGGCCTGGACGCTGGCGGCACGCAGACCCGCTGGGCGCTGGCCGAAGCCGGCGGCCGCCTGGTTGCCGAAGGCCATGTGGGCGGCTTCAGCGGCCTGATGCTGAACGACGCCACCGGCCGCATCGCCCTGGCCCAGATCACGCACCAGCTGGCCGCCGCCGTCCTGCCGCATGGCCGGCCGCTGCGGGTGGTCGCCGGCATCACCGGCGTGTCGGACAAGCCCCAGGCCCGCCAGATGGAAGACCTGCTGTCGCAGGCCCTGGGCCTGGCGCCTTCCAGCATCCGCTGCGGCGGCGACATGGACATCGCCTACCGCGCCGCCTTCGCCCCGGGCGAGGGCTATCTGCTCTATGCCGGCACCGGCTCCATTGCCGCCTTTGTCGATGCAGGCGGCCAGCTGCAGCGCGCCGGTGGCCGTGGCGGCCTGCTGGGTGACGAAGGCAGCGGCTACTGGATCGCTCGCCAGGCCCTGGCCCTGGTCTGGCGTGGTGAGGACGAAGCGCCCGGCGCCTGGCAGCAATCGAAGCTGGCCCGGGCGCTGTTCGATGCCATTGGCGGCAGCGACTGGTCGGTCAGCCGGGCCTTCATCTACGGCGCCGAGCGCGGTGCCATAGGCCGTCTGGCCCTGGCCGTGGCGGCCGCGGCGCGCGAGGGTGACGAGCAGGCCCAGGCCCTGCTGCTCAAAGCCGGTCATGAGCTGGCGCGCCTGGTGCTGGCCCTGATCAAGCGCTACGGCGCCAAGCCCGTGGCCGCCGCCGGCCGCGCCCTGCAATTGCATCCGTTGATCGCCCAGGGCTTGGGCGAGGCCCTGCCCCAGGGCCTAGAGTTACGCCTCGTCCATCTGGAACCCCACAAGAGCGCCGCGATCCGCGCGGCCGAGAACCCTGCTGCATCATGAAGACCCGTCTCCTCGCCGCATCGCTCGCCCTGCTGCTGTCCGCCTGCGCCACCGGCCCGCAGATCGACACCACGTTCGTTTCGCAGAACCAGGACAGCCGCGCGCAGTTCCTGGTGCTGCACTACACGGTGATCGACTTCGAGAAGTCGCTGCGCGTGCTGACCACCGGCGGCCAGGTCTCCAGCCACTACCTGGTGCGCGACGAGCCACCCACCATCTACCGCCTGGTGGACGAGACCCGCCGCAGCTGGCATGCCGGCCAGAGCTCCTGGACCGGCCACACCAACCTGAACGCCGGCTCCATCGGTATCGAGATCGTCAATGCCGGCTGGGTGGACTCGCCGAACGGCAAGGTCTACGCCCCGTTCCCGCAGAAGCAGATCGACGCGGTGATCGCGCTGTGCAAGGACATCGTCAAGCGCCACAACATCCGCCCCGAGCGCGTGATCGGCCATGCCGACATCGCCCCCGGTCGCAAGCAGGACCCGGGCCCCATGTTCCCCTGGAAGCAGCTGGCCGATGCCGGCGTGATCCCCTGGCCGGACGAGGCCAAGCTGGAGGCCAAACGCCAGGAGTACGCGGCCAAGGAACTGCCCTCGGCCGAATGGTTCCAGGAGCGGCTGAACAAGGTCGGCTACGCCGTGCCGCGCAACGGCGAGCTGGACCGTGGCACCCAGGATGTGATCGCCACCTTCCAGATGAAGTACCGCCCGTCCAACTACGCCGGCCAGCCGGACTCCGAGACCGCGGCCCTGCTGGATGTGATCACCAGCCCGGGCGGCATGACCTTGAAGGGCGAAGGCGACCAGCCGGCTCGCCCGTACACGTCCCGTTGGTAAACGCCTGATGCTGCAGTTTCTTGCCCGCCGCTTGCTGGGCCTGGTGCCCACGCTGCTGGGCATCACGCTGCTGGCCTTCGGCCTGATACGGCTGATCCCCGGCGACCCGGTCGAGGTGATGATGGGCGAGCGCCGGCTCGATCCCGAGCAGCATGCGGCCCTGATGCAGCGCCTGGGTTTGGACAAGCCTCTGCATGTCCAGTACCTCGACTACGTGGGCAAGCTGGTGCAGGGCGACCTGGGCGAGTCCATGGTCAGCCGCGAACCGGTGGCCAAGGAATTTGCCGCGCTGTTCCCGGCCACGCTGGAGCTGGCGGGCGTGGCCTTGCTGCTGGCGGTGACCCTGGGCCTGCTGCTGGGCCTGCTCGCGGCGCTGCGCCGCGGCTCGCTGGTGGACCAGGGCGTGATGGGCCTGGCCACCGTGGGCCATTCGGTGCCGGTGTTCTGGTGGGGCCTGATCCTGATCATGTACTTCTCGGTGGGCTTGGGCTGGACTCCGGTCTCGGGCCGCATCTCCGTGCTCTACGAGGTGGAGCCGCACACCGGCTTCATGCTGATCGACAGCCTGTTCTGGGGCGAGTCGGGCGCCTTTGCCTCGGCCTGTCTGCACCTGCTCTTGCCGGGCCTGGTGCTGGGCACCAGCACCACGGCCGTGATCGCGCGCATGACCCGCAGCTCCATGCTGGAGGTGCTGCGCGAGGACTATGTGCGCACCGCCCGCGCCAAGGGCCTTTCGCCGCGCCGCGTGCTGCTGGTGCACGCACTTCGCAATGCGCTGATCCCGGTGCTGACCGTGATAGGCATGCAGACCGGCAGCCTGCTGGCCGGCGCGGTGCTGACCGAGAGCATCTTTTCCTGGCCCGGCGTCGGCAAGTGGCTGATCGAGGCCATCGCCCGGCGCGACTATCCGGTGGTGCAGGCCGGCATCCTGATCTCGGCCCTGACCTTCATCGCGGTCAACCTGGTGGTGGACCTGCTGTACGGCGTGGTCAACCCGCGCATGCGGAGCCATCGATGAGCGGCACACGCGACGCTGCCTTCCCTTCGCCGGCCCGCGAAGCCTGGGACGGCTTTGCCGCCAACCGCGGCGCGCTGGCAGCCCTGGTGTTCTTCGGCCTGGTGGCGCTGGCCGCGCTGCTGGCGCCGTGGATCGCGCCGCATGACCCGGTCGAGCAGTACCGCAGCAGCATGCTGACGCCGCCGGTCTGGGAGCAGGGCGGCAGCCTGCGCTTCCTGCTCGGCACCGACGAGCTGGGCCGCGACCTGCTTTCGCGCCTCTTGCACGGCGGGCGGGTCTCGCTGGGCATAGGTCTGGCCTCGGTGCTGCTGTCCCTGCTGCCCGGCGTGGCCCTGGGCCTGCTGGCCGCCTTCCATCCGCGCTGGATCGCGCCGCCGGTGATGCGGGTGATGGACATCATGATGGCCTTGCCGGGCCTGCTGCTGGCGATCTGCGTGATCGCCGTGCTGGGCCCGGGCCTGGTGAACACGGTGATCGCCATCGCCATCGGCGCGCTTCCCGGCTACACGCGGCTGACCCGCGCCGCGGCGCTGGGCGAGATCCACAAGGAATACGTGGTGGCCAGCCGCGTGGCCGGCGCCAGCACCTGGCGGCTGATGCTGGTCCAGGTCTTGCCCAACTGCCTGGCGCCGCTGATCGTCAACGCGACCCTGAGCTTCTCGGCCGCCATCCTCGAGGCCGCCGGCCTGGGCTTTCTGGGCCTGGGCGTGCAGGCGCCGACGGCCGAATGGGGCGGCATGCTGGCCTCGGCGCGCGACTACATCCAGCGCGCGCCCTGGGTGGTGATGCTGCCGGGCCTGACCATCCTCTGCACCGTGCTGTCGGTCAATCTGATGGGCGATGGCCTTCGAGATGCGCTGGACCCGAAGCTCAGAAAGCTGTCATGACGGCGCCTCTGCTTTCCATCCGCAACCTGCGCGTGCAGTTCGGTGCCTTCCCGGCCGTCGAAGGCGTGGACCTGGAGCTGGCGCCGGGCGAGCTGCTGGGCATCGTCGGCGAATCGGGCTCGGGCAAGTCGGTGACCATGCTGGCCCTGATGGGCCTGATCGACGCGCCGGGCCGGGTCACGGCCGACCGCCTGGAGTTCATGGGCCGCGACCTCCTGCAGCTCGATGCGCAGCAGCGCCGCGAGCTGATAGGCGCGGATCTGTCCATGGTGTTCCAGGACGCGCTGACGAGCCTCAACCCCAGCTACACGGTGGGCTACCAGATCGCCGAGGTGCTCAAGGCCCACCGCGGCCTGCGCGGCGCCGCGCTGGAGAAGCGGGTGCTGGAGCTGCTGGAGCTGGTCGAGATTCCGGACCCGAAGCGGCGCCTGCAGGCCTATCCGCACGAGCTCTCGGGCGGCATGAACCAGCGCGTGATGATCGCCATGGCGATTGCCTGCGAACCGCGCCTCTTGATTGCCGACGAGCCGACCACGGCGCTGGACGTGACCATCCAGGCGCAGATCATGGACCTGCTCCTGCGTCTGCAGCGCGAGCAAGGCATGGGCCTGGTGATGATCACCCACGATCTCGCCGTTGTCGCCGAGATGGCAAGGACAGAGCCCCCACGCAGCGCACAAGGTGCGCCGCTGCCCCCCGAGGGGGCGGCGCCGCCTCGGGAGCGGCCCAGCGCCGGCGCGCGGGTTGCCGTGATGTACGCCGGCCAGGTGGTCGAGACCGGGGCCGTGCCCGAGTTGTTCGACGCGCCGCGCCATCCCTACACCCAGGCCCTGCTGGCGGCGATTCCCGAGCACAGCCGCGGCGCACGCCGGCTAGCGGCCCTGCCGGGCATCGTGCCCGGCGCGCACGACCGGCCCTGGGGCTGTTTGCTGGCGCCGCGCTGTCCCAAGGCGCAAGTGCGCTGCCAGGCCGAGCGGCCGCTGCTGGAGCAGGGCGTGCGCTGCTTCTTCCCCGGTGAATCGAATGGCTGAGCCCGAGCTGATCCTGCAGGCGCAAGACCTGGCCCGCCACTACAGCGTCCGCCAGGGCCTGTTCCAGCCCAAGGCCACGGTCAAGGCGCTGGATGGTGTCAGCTTCAGCCTGAGGCGCGGCCGCACGCTGGCCGTGGTCGGCGAGTCGGGCTGCGGCAAGAGCACGCTGGCGCGCCAGCTGACGCTGATCGAGCACCCCAGCGGCGGCTCGCTGCGGCTGTCCGGCGTCGAGGTCGCCACGGCATCGAACGACACGCTGAAGCAGCTGCGCCGCCAGGTGCAGATGGTGTTCCAGAACCCCTTTGCCTCCTTGAATCCGCGCCGCTCCATCGCCGCCACGCTGGAGGAGCCGCTGCTGATCAACACCACGATGAGCCGCGGCGAGCGGCGCGAGCGCATGGAGGCACTGGCGGCCAAGGTCGGCTTGCGCACCGAACAGTTGCGGCGTTATCCGCACATGTTCTCGGGCGGCCAGCGGCAGCGCATCGCCATTGCGCGGGCCATGATCCTCAACCCCGGCATCGTGGTGGCCGACGAACCGGTGTCGGCGCTGGACCTGTCCATCCAGGCACAGATCCTCAACCTGTTCATGGACCTGCAGGACGAGCTGGGCACGGCCTATGTGTTCATCTCGCACAACCTGTCGGTGGTCGAGCATGTGGCCGACGAGCTGATGGTGATGTACCTGGGCCGCGCGGTCGAGCTCGGCGACAAGCAGGTGATCTACGCCCGGCCGCTGCATCCATACACCCAGGCCTTGATGAGCGCCACGCCGGCCCTGCGCGCGGCCGACCGCCGCCAGCGCATCGTCATCAGGGGCGAGCTGCCCAGCCCCTTGAACCCGCCCACGGGCTGCGCCTTCCACAAGCGCTGCCCGCTGGCCCAGCCGCGCTGCGCCGAGGAGCAACCGCAGCTGCGCGAGGTCGACGGGCGGCAGGTGGCCTGCCATCTGGTCTCTGCCTGAGTCGCTACCATGGGCGCCCCGGCACACCGCCGTGCCGGACATAGCGCCCATGTACGCCAAGTTCTTCGGCCTCCAGCAGGAGCCGTTCTCCATCGCTCCCGATCCCCGCTATCTCTTCATGAGCGAGCGGCATCGCGACGCCTTGGCGCATCTGCTGTACGGCCTGCGCGGCGGTGGCGGCTTCGTGCTGCTGACCGGCGAGATCGGCGCCGGCAAGACCACGGTCTGCCGCTGCTTCCTGGAGCAGGTGCCGGAGCAGTGCCAGGTGGCCTACATCTTCAATCCCAAGCTGACCGTGCTGGAGCTGCTGCGCACGGTCTGCGAGGAATTCCACATCGAGCCGCCGGCGGGCAGCGACACGGTCAAGCCCCTGGTCGATGCGATCAATGCCTTTTTGCTGAAGGCCCATGCCGACGGCCGCAATTGCGTGCTGATCATCGACGAGGCGCAGAACCTGTCGGCCGAGGTGCTGGAGCAGCTGCGCCTGCTGACCAACCTCGAGACCAGCGAGCGCAAGCTCCTGCAGATCGTGCTGATCGGCCAGCCGGAGCTGCGCCAGGTGCTGCAACGGCCCGAGCTGGAGCAGCTGGCCCAGCGCGTGATCGCCCGCTTCCACCTGGAGGCGCTGAGCGAGGCCGAGACCGCGCAATACATCCACCACCGGCTGGGCGTGGCCGGCTTCGACGGCAGCGGCCCTTTCGACCGCGCGGCGATACGCCGCATCCAGCGCCTTTCGCGCGGCGTGCCGCGGCGCATCAACCTGCTCTGCGACCGGGCCCTGCTGGGCGCCTATTCGCAGGGCCGGCGCAAGATCACGGCACGGCTGCTGGAGCAGGCGGCGGCCGAGGTCTTCGGTGTCCGGCCGGGTGGGCGCCGCGCGCTGGCCTGGACGCTGGGCCTGGCGGGCCTGGGCGTGGCGGTGGCCGCGGCAGCGACCTGGGTGGCGGTGGGCAAGCGCCAGGAACCCCATGTCATCAAGCCCGTGGCCGCGGCTTCGGCACCGCCGCCCGCGGTGGCCAGCGCGCCGGCCTCGGCGGTTCCGCCCTTTGATCCGAATGCGCCATTGAGTCTGGCCCTGCGCAACGAGCGCGATGGCTGGCGCGAGCTGTTGAGCCAATGGGGCCAGGTCTTGCCCGAAGGTGAGACGGGTGAGCCCTGTGCGGCGGTCAAGCAGCTGGGCCTGCAGTGCCTGCGCAGCGAAGGCGGCCTGGCCCAATTGCGGCTGCTGGCGCGGCCGGCCCTGTTGAGCCTGATCGACGGCAGCGGCCAGCGCGCTTATGCGCTGCTGGTGCGGCTCGACGAGGAGAGCGCCGAGCTGCAAGCCGGCGGCCATTCGCAGCGGGTCGGCCTGGCGGCGCTGAGCCGCCAATGGCGCGGCGAGTTCGCCCTGTTGTGGCGGGTGCCGCCGGGCTACGACGGCCAGGCGCGCGCCGAGCCCTTGGCCGGCTGGCTGGACCAGCAACTGGCCAAGGCCCTGGGCGAAGCGGCAGCCGGCGACGGCAGCCCGCGCCCCTTCGATGCGGCGCTGCAGGCGCGGGTCGCGGCCTTCCAGCGCGCCCAGGGCCTGCGGGCCGATGGCCTGGCCGGCCCCATCACGCTGATGCAGCTGAACCGGGCCGCCGGCATTGCCGAGCCGCGCCTGGGCCGCGGTGGCTGAACGAGCGAGGAGAGCGAGCCCATGTCCCTGATCCTCGATGCCCTGCGACGCGCCGAATCCGAGCGCGAGCGCGGCAAGCTGCCTGGGCTGCGCAGCGATCCAGGTCCTGCCGACCGCGCCGACGAGGCTGCACTGCCGGCTGTGCGCCGGCTCTGGCCCTTGTTGCTCGCGGCGCTGTTGCTGCTGGCCGCAGGGGCGTGGCTGGCCCAGTGGTGGCGCGGTGACCCGGCCCCTGCGGCCGCTACGGCCCAGCCTGCGCCGCCCCTGGCCCAGCCTCCTGTGGCACTGGGCGCCGAGATGACACGGCTGCGCCTGCCCGATCCGGCTTCGGCGCCACCGGTGCTGGAGCCGCCACCGCTGGCCCCGGTTCCCGAGCCCCGCATCCCCAAGCTGCAAGAGCTGCCGGAGGCGCTGCGCCGCGAGCTGCCCAAGCTGGTGGCCGGCGGCGCCATGGATTCGGAGCAGGCCGCGCAGCGCATGCTGATCCTGAACGGCCAGCTGCTGCACGAGGGCGATGCCGTGGCACCCGGCCTGGTGCTGGAGCGGATCCAGCTGCGCACGGCCCAGCTGGTCTACAAGGGCCAGCGATTCACCATCGCGTACTGAGCGCCCCCAGGGCCGTGCTGCGCACAGCCCGCCCCCCGTGGGGGTCAAGCAAACTTGGGGCGGCCCGGCGTTTGCTTGTGAGCGGAACGGGGTTTCAGCCGCCAATTTCGCGCGCGGCGCAAGTCATAACCCTGGGGCATACAACGCAAACACAATGGAACTGTCGGGCAGCCAGACCAGCACGCATGCTGGCGGTCTAGTTAAGTAGACCGGCAACCAAGCCGCAGGAGGCAGCCCCATGATCCCGTCGTTCAAGCCCACCCCGGTCGCCCAGGCGATCACCCTGGCCCTCATGATGGCCGGCAGCACGCTGGCCCTGGCCCAGAGCGCGCCCGCGTCGTCCGATGCCGAGGCCAAGAAGGCCGCCGAGGCCAAGAAGCAGCTGGAAACCGTGCAGGTGACCGGCATCCGCGCCTCGACCGAGCAGTCGCTGCTGATGAAGAAGGACGCCGGTGCCAACATCGACGTGATCACGGCGCTGGACGTGGGCAAGATGCCCGACAAGAACCTGGCCGACTCGCTGCAGCGCGTGGTCGGCGTGGCGGTCCGCACCGACTACGACGAGGCTGAAAAGGTCGCCATGCGGGGTACCAATCCCGACATGAGCCTGATCCTGTTCAATGGCCACACGGTCAGCGGCGGCGACTGGTACCTGGCCGACCAGAGCTCCAGCTCGCGCAGCACCTCGCTGAGCCTGATGCCCTCGTCGGTCCTGAATGCCGCGACGGTCTACAAGACCTCGCAGGCCAACATCGTCGACGGCGGCCTGGCCGGCACGATCAACGTGACCACCCGCAAGCCGCTGGACCAGAAGAAGAGCCTCGGTGGCGTGGTCAGCGTGGGCGGCGTCTATGCCGACCTGCCGGGCAAGACCGGCCCGCAGCTCAATGCCAGCGTCAACTGGAAGAACGAGGCCAACAACTTCGGCGTGATCGCCCAGGCCTTCGGCGAGAAGCGCTATGTGCGCCGCGACTCGGTGTCGCGCCTGGCCTATGGTGCCAACAGCGGCTGGGACCAGATCAACCTGTCCACCATGCTGGGCATCACCGACGCCTCGCTGGCCGGCACCGGCTACAAGGCCGCCGACCTGCAGGACGTGCGCATGCCCGGCTCCATGGCCACCGAGTTCGTCGAGGGCGTGCGTGACCGCAAGGGCGGCATGTTCGCGGTGCAGGCCCGCCCGACCAATGACTGGGACGTGGGCGTGACCGGCTTCTACTCGACCATGGGTGCGTCCAACTTCGGCCGCGCCACCATGGGCGCCATGAACAGCATGCTGCGCGGCCTGGCCGGCACCACCGGCGAGACCACGGTCTTCACCAACTCCAACGGCCAGCGCGTCTACGCCCAGATCAAGAACCCGGTGATCGTCACCGAGAAGACGATCTACGGCGACACGCTGCGTGTGCTCAAGAGCGCCGACATCGTCTTCCCCGACGGCACGACGCCCCAGTACATGGGCAACTCCGAAGGCTTCTATCGCAGCGGCGCCAAGGCCAGCAGCGGTTTCCTGGACTTCGACGCCAAGTGGCAGGCCTCCAAGGACCTGGTGTTCAAGGGCCTGTTCAGCACCACGCGCGGTGTGGGCCACACCGAGAACGACCGCGGCCTGACCTATGCCCGCTTCGGCAAGGGCGTGTCCTATGCGTTCAACGACGTGGACGAGGCGCCCAACTTCAAGACCATCGGCGGCGGTGACGGCAGCACGCCGGCCCTGAACGCCGACGGCAGCGGCTACCGCCTGGTCTCGCGCAGCGGCATCAACCGCTACCACACGGTGGACCGCGAGAAGAGCGTGGCCATCGACGGCGAGCTGACCCAGGACTTCGACATCTTCACCTCGCTGCAGTTCGGTGTGCGCCGCGCTGACCACAACCGCGACTTCCGCCGCTCCATCGTGGCCCTGAAGGCACCTTTCAGCGCCGCCACCGGCACGCCGCCGGTCTCGGCCGCGGTCAGCTACCCGGGCGATTTCGGCAATGGCCTGGGCGGCACGTTCGAGAACACCGGCTTCTATTTCCCCAAGGAATACCTGGTCGACTACTTCGCCAATGTGGCCAAGACCACGACGCCGGAATTCGAGCGTTTCGTCAGCTCCGAAATCGAGCTGCGCGAAGTCCAGACCTCGCTCTACGCGATGCAGAACTTCGAGGCCAAGAACGGCCTGTCGGGCAACATCGGCATCCGCTTCGTGCGCACCATGGTCAACTCGATGACGCCGGTGCCTATCCCGGCCGGCGCCTGCGCCCGTATCGAGCCGGGCAAGCCGGTCACGCCCTGCGCGACCTTCCCGGACGCGATCAACACGGCCGGTGACGCCGTCTCGTACTACGACGGCGTGGCCTGGAACCCGGCCGCCGGCACCATGTACTACAAGAAGGCCAACAAGCGGAACTTCGACAACTTCCTGCCCAGCCTGAACCTGCGCTGGGAGATCGACCGTACCCTGATCGCCCGCCTGGGTGCCTCCAAGACCATCGGCCGCCAGAACTACAACCTGTACGGCGCCAACTTCACCGGCGCGACCTGCACCTCGGCCGGTTGCCAGGTGACCGGCCCGAACCCGGACCTGACGCCGCTGACCGCGCGCAATCTGGACCTGTCGCTGGCCTGGTACTTCGCCCGTCGCGCCATGCTGTCGGTCAGCGCCTTCGGCTCGCTGATCAATGGCTATGCCAAGACCGGCGCGGTGCAGAGCGGTGCCTCGGTGGATCTGTACGACTCCAGCACCAACAGCTTCCGCACCTACCAGATCAACACGTCCACGCAGCAGAAGGCCAAGATCCGCGGCGTCGAAATCGCCTACGAGCAGCCCATCGGCGCCGGCTTCGGCTTCACCTCGAACGTCAGCCTGGCCGAGACCTCGGTGGAAGACGGTCGTCCGATGAACGGCGCCTCCAAGGTGGCCTGGAACCTGGGCGGCTACTACGAGGACGACGCCTTCAGCGCCCGCCTGGTGTTCAACTACCGCGGCCGCTACGTGTCGAGCACGACGGCGCCGGCGCCCACGGCCAACAGCCAGGGCCTGTCGACCATCGGCGGCGTGCTGATGCCGACGGCTCCGACCATCGCCGCGCCGGTGACCAACGTGGCCCTGTCGATGAACTACAACCTGACCAAGGAACTGCAGCTGTCGTTCAACGCCACCAACCTGACCAACCCGGGTCGTGCCCAGTACCGCTACAGCGAAGCGGAACAGCAGAAGCTGGACGTCAGCGGCCGCCAGTACTACCTGGAAGCGCGCTACAAGTTCTGAGCCCGCTCAGCAGGAGCGAGAAGGCCGCCCTCGGGCGGCCTTTTTTGTTCAGGCGGCGGCTTGCGGCCAGGCGATGGCGACGCGGGTGCCACCTTGCGGCCCCGGGCCAATATCCAGCTGTGCGCCAATGCTGGTCGCACGGGCCCGCATATTGGCCAGGCCATGGCCGGCGGGTGCGTCGGCAGGGGCGGGCTGGGGGCCTATGCCATCGTCCAGCAGCTGCAGCTGCACTTCGGCCGGCCGACCGCCGTGGCCTTCAATCCAGCGGGCGGTCACGGTGACGCTGCTGGCCCGCGCATGCTTGAGCACATTGGTGAAGGCCTCCAGCAGGATGCGCTGCAGCTGCAGCACGGCCTGCGGCGACAGCTCGGCCAGCGGCGGCAGCGAGGCCACGTCCCAGACCACGCGCAGCCCGGCGGCCTGCAGCCGCGGCTGCAGCCGGTAGCGCAGCGTGGCCAGCACGGTGGTGAGGTCGGCATCCATGGGCTGCAGCGAATCGACCGCCATGCGCATCTCGTCCAGCGCCTGGCGGACCTGGGTCTCCAGTTCCTCGCGTTGGCTGCCACCCTCGCGGTTGACCATGTTCAGCAGGCCCACCAGCTGCGAACCTATGCCGTCGTGGATCTCGCGCATGATGCGCTGGCGCTCGTTCAGCACCGCCTGTTCCTGCTGCTGGCTGCGCAGCGTCTCGAAGGCCTGGCGCAGATGTTCCTCGCGCTCGGCGACCCGCTCGGCTAGGTGCTCGTTGAGCGAGCGGTAGTCAGCCAGCGTGCGGCTGTAGCGCGCCACCACCACCCAGGCCAGCACCAGCACGAAGGCGAACAGCGCATGCGGCGTCAGCTGCCGGCTCATCTCGCCCAGCCAGCCGGTGCGCACCAGGAAGAAGTCGTGCACGCCGGCGACCACCGACAGCGCGCCGCTGACCACCACCATCCAGGCGATGGGCTGGCGATCGCGCAGGGCCTCGCGCAGCACCAGGGCCAGCGACAGCAGGCTGAGCGTCAGCATCAGGCCCAGGGCGGCGGTCCAGTAGTGGCGCTGCAGCAGCGCGAACGAGAGGCTGGCCAGCACGGTGACGGCGGTCAGCACGACGTTGATGGTGTGGACCAGCCAGCGCGGGTTCTTGCCCAGTACCAGCACGATGAAGCGGTTCAGCAGCACGATTTGCCAGCCATAGCCCAGGGCCAGCGCCGCGCCCCACATCGGCCAGGGCAAGAGGGCGTTCTGCCAGACCGCGTCCAGCGGCCGCAGCACGCCGGCCAAGGCGGCCAGGCTGTAGCAGCCGTAGACCGGGTCGCGCTGGCGCAGCCACAGCGCCGCGGCCAGGCCGCCCATCAGCAGGAAGCTGGCGACATAGGCGGCCGGCAGCATCTGGTCGAACAGCCGCCAGCGGGCCTGCAGCGCCTCGGCCTCTGCCGCCGGGCCCACGCGAAGCGGGGTCAGGATGGCGCCGCGCAGCGCCTGGGCATCGAGCTCGATGCTCAGCTCGTTCGGTCCATCGGTGCGAAGCAAGGCTGGTGGCAGCAACAGGAGCTGGCTTTGCTTGGCCATGTCCTGCCAGCTGTCGCGGCCCAGGGTCGCCAGCCTGTGGCCGTTCAGCAGCAGCCGGGCCTGGTTGCCGACGCGCTCGATCAGCAGGGCCCGGGCCTGGTTGCCCTCGGGCAGGCGTAGCCGCAGCCAGGCGCGGCCGTCCTGGCCGTTGCGCAGCTTGTCCCAGCGCAGGGGCAGGGCGAGGGACTGTTCTGCCGTGGGCGCGGCGTCGGTCGAGGCTTGCAGGCTGAAGCAGGCCTGCTCAATGCGCCACCAGCCCAGCTTGGGATCAGGCCGTGCCGGCGGCGGCTCGCAGGCCAGCGCCAGGCCGGCCTGCAGGAACATCAGGATCAGCAGCGCGGCCCTAGCGCAGCAGCCCATACTGCCTGGCTTCGAAGACTGCCTCGCTGCGGTTGTGCACGCCCAGCTTGCCGTAGATGTTGCGCACATGGGTCTGCACCGTGGTCACCGAGATCGCCATCTGCTGGGCAATCTCGGCATAGGTGAAGCCGCGGGCGATCAGATCCAGCACCTCGGTCTCGCGGCGCGACAGCGCCTCCGGCGCCGGCCCTTCGCGGCGGCCGGCCGGCTGCTCGGCCCGCCAGCGGGCCAGCAGCTGGCGGGCAATGATGGGCGTCATCGGCGAGCCACCGGCATGCAGACTCAGCACATGGGTGGCCAGGTCGGCCTCGGTGCCGTCCTTGAGCAGGTAGCCGCGGGCCCCGGCCTCGAAGGCGCGCAGCATGTTGGCCTCGTCGCCGAACATGGTGATCACCATCACGGCACAGGCCGGCTGCATGCGGCAGCAGCGCTGGATCAGTTCCAGGCCCGAGCGATCCGGCAGGCCCAGGTCGACCAGCAGCACCTCGACCGGGTTGTCGGCGAACCAGGCCAGCAGTTCGGCGGCGGTAGAGGCGCTGAAGGCCAGGCGCAGCGAGGGTTCACCCTCGATCACGTGGCACAGGCGTTCTCGGGTACGGCTGTCGTCCTCGACCAGGGCGACGGTGATGGCGGCTGCGTGCATGGCGGCGATCTTGTCAGGGCGGGCCCAACATTGCCAGCTGAGTCTCCTCATGCGAAATGAGGAGGATCCCCAGGGGCCGCCGTGGGTGATCCCCAGGGCTGCCTCCTCATTTCAAGGGATTCGCCGCCCACCCCCCCTTGCCTAACACTGCGCATCCATACAAGGCGAATACGCCATCAGGGAGTCTGTCATGCTGGATCTGCTCGATCGTTCAGGCCTGGACGCGGCCCTGCTGTCCCCGACCTCCCCCTTTGTCGAGCGCCGCCGCTCGCCGGCCAGCCAAGCCTGGATGGGGCCGGGCCTGTTCGGCGCGCTGGCCGCCGCCATCCTCGACGAGATCGACTACCCGGTGCTGTTGGTCGATGCCGAGATGCACCTGAAGCACGGCAACCGCATCGCCCGCAGCCAGCTGGCGCGCCAGGAACCCTACTACCTCGATGAAGGCCAGCTCACGCTGCGCGACGAAAGCCAGCAGCTGCGGCTGCGGCGCGCCGTCGATGCGGCGGTGCAGCGCGGCCGGCGCGAGCTGATCGCCACGCGATCCGACCGGCCGGACCAGCCGGCGCTGGCCGTGCTGCCGGTGGCCTCACCCACGGACGAGGGCCGCCTGGCCCTGCTGCTGCTGGCCAAGCCTCTGCTGTGCCAGAGCCTGACGCTTCAGGCCTATGCGCGCGAACATGGCCTGACCGAAGGCGAACGCGGCGTGTTGTGCTCGCTCTGTGCCGGCCATTCGCCCGAAGCCATTGCCCAGCAGCGCCTGGTGGCCCTGTCGACGGTGCGCACCCAGATCGGCGCGATCCGTGCCAAGACCGGCGCCCGCGACATCGGCGCCCTGGTACGCGGCATGGCCGTGTTGCCGCCGCTGGTGCACGCCTTGGTCGAAGGCCATTGAACGGCCGGCGCCGAGCAGCTGGAACAGACGGAGACAAGCTCGCTTGGAGGGCGGGGGCCGGCTCGGTCACAATCGCCCACCGTGTCAAAGCCAGCCCCTGCCTTTCTTGCCGTGCGTTCCTGGTTGCGAGCCCTGCCGAGCTGTGCGGCAGTGCTGGGCCTGGCCATGCTGGCGTTGGCGCCGGCCAGCGCCGTCCAGCCCGCTGCACCTCGCTGGTCGCAGCTGACCGAGCTGAGCTTCCGCCACCTGCGCCAGGATGACGGCCTGCCCAACGAGATCGCCACCGCCGTGGCCGAGGATGGCGCCGGCTTCCTGTGGATAGGCTCGCTGGGCGGCCTGGCCCGCTGGGACGGCTACCGCTTCCGCATCTACCAGACCGACAGCAAGCATGCCGGTGCCCTGCCCGACAGCTATGTGCAGATGCTGCACGGCGATCGCAAGGGCCGGCTGTGGGTCGGCACCCAGGGCTCGGGCCTGGCCCGTTATGAACCGACCACCGACAGCTTCATCAGCTACCCCGTCGGACCGAACGGCCTGGCCCATGTCAGCGTGCGCGCCGTGGTCGAGGACGGCCAGGGCGCGCTCTGGGTGGCCAGCGAAGGCGGTCTCGATCACCTGGATCCCGACACCGGTCGCATTCGCCGGGTGCTGCCCACCACCGGAGCCGACGCGCCAGGCAGTCGCATCTGGACCGTGCTGCAGGACCGCCGGGCCGGCCTCTGGATAGGCACGGAGCGCGGCCTGTTCCACCGGGCCGCCGGCGCCGTGCGCTTCCAGGCCGTCGCCCTGCCTGTGTCCGGTCGGCAGCCCGAGCCTCAGGCGATCTACGAGGACAGCGCCGGCCGGCTCTGGATAGGCACGCTTCAGCATGGTGCCTTCCTCATCGAGCCCGGCGCGGCCGAGGCCTCCCGGCTGGAGGCCGAGTTCGCCGGTCAGCCGCCGCTGTCGGTCCAGCAGGTGGTGACGATCAACGAGGTGCGGCCGGGTGAGGTCTGGCTGGGCACGCTCAGCCACGGCATCGTCGCGGTCGATGCAGCCAGCCGACGCAGCCGAGCGGTCCAGCACAAGCCGGCCCTGTCGGTCAGCCTGGCCGACAACTCGGTCCGCGCGCTCTATCGCGACCGCTCGGGCCTGCTGTGGGTGGCTACCAACCGCGGCCTGAGCCGCCATGATCCGGGCCAGCGCGCGGTGCTGACCATGTACGGCACGCCGGCCTGCCAGCAGGTCCATTGCCGCGAGGTGTCGCTGTCCAACGAGGTGAGCTGGATCCTGCCCACGGCCGACGGTCGCATCTGGCTGGGCACGCACAAGCGCGGTGTCGAGATCATCGACCCCACCGGCGCCCGCGTGGCCTGGCTCAAGCCCGATGAGGCCAGGCCCGAGCAGGCGCTGCCGCAGGACATCGTGGTGGCCCTGGAGCAGGCGTCCGACGGCACGGTCTTCATTGGCACCAAGCGCGGCCTGTACCGGGCCAATGGCGACGGCAGCCAGGTCCGGCGGGTCAAGATCGAGGGCCGTGATCCGGCCTCGTCCAGCTGGGCGCTGCTCGCCGACGGCGACACCTTGTGGATAGGCGGCCAGTCCGACGGCCTGTGGTCGCTGGATCTGCGCAGTGGCAAGGCCCGCTCGGTGCTGCCCGAACCGGCCCGCCAACTCAGCGATCAGCGCATCTTCACCCTGGCGCGCGGCCCGGCCAACAGCCTCTGGATCGGCACGCGCATGGGCTTGAACCGCTTCTTTCCGGCCAGCGGGCGGGTCCAGCGCATCGTCCCCGAGGCGTCTCGACCCGACAGCCTGGCGGGCGGCTTCATCACCTCGCTCTACACCGACCGCCAGCAGCGCCTGTGGGTCGGCACCTACGGCGCCGGCATCAGCATCCTGGAAAGCAGCAGCGAGCCGCTGCGCTTCCGCCATATCGGCAAGGAGCAGGGGCTGGCCAACGAGAACATCAACGCACTGCTGGAAGACCGTGCGGGCCTGGTCTGGGCCAGCACCGACAGTGGCCTGGCGCGCATCGATCCGGCCACGCTCCAGGCACAGGGCCTGCGCCGGGCCGAAGGTGTGGAGTTCATGAACTACTGGACCGGCTCGGCCGCCAATACCGGCGCCGGCGAGCTGCTGTTCGGTGGCTCCGGCGGCATGTCCATCGTGAGGCCCGACCAGTTCCAGCGCTGGAGCTACCGTCCCCCTGTGGTCCTGACGGCCCTGCGGCTGGGCGAGCAGTGGCTGGATCAGGGCCGGCTGGCCGAGGTGTCCGCACAAGTCCTCGAGCTGCCGGCCGATGCGACCAGCCTGGTGGCCGAGGTCGCGGCGCTCGATTACTCGGCACCCGAGCGCAATCGCTATGCCCACAAGCTGGAGAACTTCGACCGCCAGTGGATAGAGATGGAGCCGGGCCAGCGCCAGTTCGGCTACAACAACCTGCCACCCGGCAAGTACCGGCTGCTGCTGCGTGGCGCCAACCGCGACGGCGTCTGGACCGAGAAGGAGCTGGCGCTGAACGTCCGCGTGCTGCCGGCCTGGCATCAGACCTGGTGGTTCCGTGGCCTGCTGGTGCTGATGGCGCTGGCGGGCGTGGCCGGCGTCGTGCAGCTGCGTACCCGCTGGCTGCGGCTGCGCGAGCAGCAGCTGTCGCGTCTGGTGGCCGAGCGCACGGCCGAGCTGGAGCGGCTGTCGGCGGCGCTGGCTCAGAAGTCGCGCGTGCTGGAGCGGGCCAGCATCAGCGACCCGCTGACCGGTCTGCACAACCGCCGCTTCCTGGCCGAGCACATAGACACGGCCCTGGCTGCCAGTCTGCGGCGTGCGCGTGAGGCACGGCTGCACGAGGCCGCGCCGCCCCCCGACTGCGACACTCTGTTCTTCCTGATCGATGTGGACCACTTCAAGCGGGTCAACGACCAGTACGGCCACGCGGCCGGCGATGCCGTGCTGGTGCAGTTCGGCCGCCGGCTGCAGCAGCTGATGCGCGAGTCGGATTACGTGGTGCGCTGGGGCGGCGAGGAATTCCTGGCCGTGGCCCGCGACACCGACCGCGGCCGCGCCGCCGAGCTGGCCGAGCGCATCCGCTGCGTGGTGGGCGACACGCCCTTCGAGCTGGACGACGGCCGGTTGCTGCGCGTCAACTGCTCGATAGGCTTTGCCTGCATGCCCTTCGTGGCCGACAAGCCCAAGGCCCTGGGCTGGCAGGACGCGGTCAAGCTGGCCGACCAGGCCCTGCTCGGTGCCAAGCGCAGCGGCCGCAATGCCTGGGTGGGTCTGCTGGCCACGGCCACGACGCCGGACTTCCGCCTGCCCGAGCATCTGCAGTCGGGCCTGCATGCCCTGCTGTGGGCCGGCCAGCTGGAGCTGCTGAGCAACAAGCCGCCGGTGCTGGTCAGTGCGGCGCTGGCGCCCGATGCGGCCCAGCAGTCCGGCGAAGAACGTTGAGGGACGAGGCCCCGCCGCAGCGGGGCGGCAACGGAGGAGATGCAATGACGAAGCAGTCGATTGGATGGATGCTGGCCGCGTCGCTGGCGACAGGGCAGGCGCTGGCGGCCGAGCCCGCGCGCTGGTCCTGTGTCACGGCCAAGGAGGCGGCGCCGCGCCGCCAGCAGGTCGAGCAGGACCTGCTGCCGCCGGTGGTGTTCGAAGGCGAGACGCGGGCGCAGACCATCGCAGAACGCATGGCCAAGCACCGGGTGCCGGCTTTCTCGGTGGCCGTGCTGCGGGCCGGGCGCCTTGACTGGAGCGCCAGCTGGGGCCGGCTCGGCCCGGGCGGTCCCGCGGCCGGCTGCGACAGCCTGTTTCAGGCCGGCTCGCTGGCCAAGCCGGTCACGGTGCTGGCGGCGCTGCGACTGCAGCAGGCCGGAATGATCGACCTCGACCGGGATGTGGCCACCTACCTGAGCCGCTATCAGCTGCCCGCGGGAAAGCAGTCGGCCGAGCATCCGGTGACGCTTCACCACCTGCTCGCCCATACCGCGGGCTTGACACCGGGCGGATACGACGGCTACGCCCAGGGTCAGGCCCTGCCGACCGATGTGCAGACGGTGCTCGGCGAGCCGCCGGCCAACGGCCGCAAGGTCGAGGTGCAGGCCGAGCCGGGCAGCCGCCTGGCCTATTCCGGCGGCGGCTACACGGTGGCGGAGATCGCCTTGGAGGACAAGCTCGGGCGCCCGTTCGAGCGTCTGATGCAGGACTGGATCCTGAAGCCGGCCGGCATGCGCCAGGCCGACTTCAACCTGCCGCTGCCCCAGGCCAGCCGGGCCCGCGCCGCCCATGGCCATCGCGCTGATGGCAGTGAGGTGGCGGGCGGTTGGCACAACCATCCGGAGCAGGCCGCGGCCGGCCTGTGGTCCACGGCCAGCGATCTTGCGGCCCTGCTGATCGAGCTCCGCAAGGGCCATCAGGGCGAGGGGCGGGTGCTGGACCAGGCCCTGGTGCGCCGCCTGCTTGCGCGGCCTTTCGAGGGCCACGCCTATGGCTTTCGCCTGGTGGGCGAGGGCGACGAAGTCTTCCTGACCCATTGGGCCGGCACGCTCGGCTACCGCGCCGGCCTGACGCTCAACCTGAAGACCGGCAATGGCGCCGTCTTCATGGGCAACTCGGACCAGGCCCTGAGCCTGGGCCTCGAATTCCTCGGCGCCGTGTCGCGGACCTATGGCTGGCCGGTCTTCCGTGAGCAGCAAAAGGTGCGTCGAGTGGAGCGGCCGGCCGAAGCACTGCAGGCCCTCGCCGGCCGCTATCGGTTTGCCGAGCAGGGCTGGCAGGTCTCGGTGGTGTTCGAGGCGGCGGTGCTGACCGTGGTGTTCCCCAACGGCGACCGCTATGCAATGACGCCGATCGAGGGCGGGCCGCTGGAATTCATCCATGGCGACTCCGGCGTGCGGGCTGGCTTCGATCGTGAGGGCGACGAGGTCCGGCTGCGCCTGTACGGCCAGGTCGGTCGGCGCGAGCCGGCGGCAGCGCCGGCTCAGTAGGGCAGCACTTGGTCGCCGTCCTCGGCGCGGCAGCTCTCGCCCAGCGGCTTCCAGCCGCGCCGCACGACGATGCGCTCGCGGTCGTGGCAGAACTCGATGCGCCTGGCTTCCGGCCAGCGCTCGTGGACAAAGGCCTCGATGGCATCGGGCAGGCTGATCCGGTAGCGCTGGTCGGCCAGGTCGGCCTCCGGATGGTCGTCGCTGTGCAGCCAGGGGATCAGGCGGGCCAGCCACATCAGCGGCCGCCAGCCCACGTCGATGACGCGCGGCTGGTAGCCTTGCTCGCCCAGCCAGCGCTGCGCCGGCTCGCGACTCGCGGCGCCCGACCAGGCGCCGGCCAGCAGCTCGACCAGCCATTGGTTGCAGTTCTGGTAGCGCAGGCCGAAGGCATAGGCATTGGCGCTGTAGCGCTCGCCCAGCAGGGCCTTGGCGCGTTCGTCGTCCAGCGCCGCCTCGGCCAGGCTGGCCGCTGCATCTGAGGGCAGCAGCACCAGGGAGGCATAGCCCAGGTCGGCGTCGTGCGTGCCCATGACGAAGCCGCTCAGGCCCTCGTCATACAGCCGCGGCTTCTCGGTTTCGCAGTCGTAGTAGAGCTGGCGCACCGACCAGGGCGCGTTGGCGCTGTCCCTGAGGCTCACGCCGGCATGCGAGTAGCGCAGCTTGAAGCGCTCCAGGTCCAGGCCGGAGCGTGACACCAGGGCCAGGGCCTGGCCGGAGTCCTGCAGCTCGGCCTTGATCACCGCGGCGAAGCGCAGCAGCCGGTCCTTTTGTTCCGCCGTGGGATCGGCCGGCTTGCTGCACAGCTGCAGGCTGCCGGCCTGGGCTGAAAGCGCCGCCGCGCTGCAGAGCAAGACGGCGGCCAGCGTGCGCAGCATCAGACCGGCTTGGCCTGGAGCTCGCGGTTCCAGTCGTCGGCCAGCACCAGGAAGAAGCGCTGGGCCGTGGCCTTGTTGGAGAACTCCAGGCCATAGGGACGCTGGGCCGCCGCGACCGTGGCACCGACGCGCACGACGCCGCCCTTGTCGGCCGCCTGGCGCGGCAGCACCAGGGTGAATTCATCACCCGTGGCGGCCAGGGCCTGCAGGCGCAGCTGCACGAAGCCCGGCTTCTGGGCCGCGTCGGCGAACTCGATCACCTTGTAGTCGCCGGCCGACACCTTCTTGTCGCCGCCGCTGCTGCTGTTGCTGCTGCCCTGGATGGAATCGGACACGCTGCCCGAGGTCGAGGACGCGGCATTGGAGGCCGACGAGGACACCGAGGAATCGGCCTGGCCGGCACCGGCCAGCGTCAGGCAGAGCAGGCCGGCGGCGATCCGGGCGACGGGGTCGAGGGCTTTCTTCGAGGTGCTTGGCATGGCTTCACCCGGAGTGGTTTGCAGGGCGCCCAGGATACCCGGCGGGGCCTCCCTTGGCCCATAAGGCAAAGTTATAGTCAAAGCCCCGGTTCTCACTTGTTGAGGGTCCGGGTGCTTTCAACAATGGCCGCCTCGTCCATCCCTGCTGTCCCGATGAAGGTCCCGTCGCCGCTGTTCCGCCGTCTTGCCGTTGGCGCAGCGGCCTTGTTCCTGGCGACCCTGGCCACGGCCAAACCGCTGGTGTTCTGCAGCGATGCCAGTCCCGAGGGCTTCGATCCCGGCCTGTGGGACAGCGCCAGCACCGGCACGGTGACCAAGCAGATCTTCCAGGGCCTGCTGGGCTTCAAGCGCGGCAGCACCGAGCTGGAGCCGGCCCTGGCGCAGCGCTGGGAGTTGGCCAGCGATGCCCGCAGCATCGTCTTCGAGCTGCGCCGCGGCGTGCGCTTCCACAGCACGGCGTTCTTCAAGCCGGGCCGCGACTTCAATGCCGACGATGTGCTGTTCACCTTCCAGCGCTTCATCGACCCCAAGCTGCCGTTCAACCAGGCTTTCCCGGCCAACTTCATCTACCCGTCCAACCTCGGCCTGGCCCGGCTGATCGAGGGCATGGACCGGCTGGACGACTACCGCGTGCGCTTTCGGTTGCGCCGGCCCGACGTGACCTTCCTGGCCAACTTCGCCATGGCCTGGGCCGGCATCCAGTCGGCCGAATATGCTGCCCAGCTGCTGCGGACCGGCCGGGCGCGCCAGATCAACAACCAGCCGGTGGGCACCGGGCCGTACCGCTTCAAGTCCTATGCCAAGGACGACGTGATCCGCCTGGAGGCCAATCCCGACTACTGGGGTCCACCGCAGCGCACCGGGAAACTGATCTTCGCGATCACCCGCGAACCCAATGTGCGCATCCAGAAGCTGCTGGCCGGTGAATGCCATGTGGCGGCTCCGGCCCGCGACGTGGACCTGGCCGCCCTGGACCGCCGGCCCGAGACGGTGCGTGTGGCCAAGGCCCAGGCGCTGAACATCTCCTACCTGTCGTTCAACCTGCGCAAGCCGCCGACCGACAACCGCCTGGTCCGCGAGGCCCTGGACATCGCCATCGACCGCAATGCCATCTTCCGCGCGCTGTTCCCGCGCGGCGATGCCATGCAGGCGGTCAGCGCCTTTCCGCCGGCCATTGCCGGCTACAACAAGGGCCTGAAGAACGAGTACGACCCGGCCCGCGCCCGCGCGCTGCTGGCCGAGGCCGGCTTCAAGGACGGCCTGGCGCTGGAGCTCTGGGCCCTGCCGGTGACCCGGCCGACCAATCCCAACGGCCAGCTGATGGCCCAGCTGATCCAGCAGGACTGGGCCCGCATCGGCGTGCGCGCCAGCATCCGCACCTATGAATGGGGCGAGTACCTGAAGCGGGCCAACAACGGCGAGCACAGCGTCTACATGAGCGGCTGGGCCGGCGAGACCGGCGATGCCGACGAGTTCCTGACGCCCAACCTGTCCTGTGCCGCCAACACCAGCGGCGTCAAGTTCTGCAACCGCGAGTTCGAGGCCCTGATCGACGAGGCCCGCGCCAGCGTCGACCCGGTGCTGCGCCAGCAGCTCTACCAGCAGGCGCAGGTGATCTTCAAGCGCGAACGGCCCTGGATCACCATGGCCCATTCGACCGTCTACATTCCGATGCGGCGCGACGTGCAGGGTTTCGTGATGTCACCCAACGGCGCTGTCGATTTCGAGAACGTCTATCGAGAGTAAGCAGCCTATGCGTCTCCGTCACATCGAAGTCTTCCATGCGGTCATGCAGGCCGGCACCATCAGCGGCGCGGCCCAGCTGCTGCACATCTCGCAGCCGGCTGTGACCAAGGTGCTGCAGCATTGCGAGCTGCAGCTGGGCATGGCCCTGTTCGACCGGGTGCGCGGCAAGCTCTATCCGACGCCCGAGGCCCAGCGCCTGTTCGTGGAGATCGACAAGCTCAATCGCGACCTGGTGTCGATCCGACGGCTGGCCGCCAATCTGCGAAGCGGCGAATCGGAGCTGGTGCGCCTGGTCGCCACGCCCACGCTGGGCGCGGCCGTGATCCCGGCGGCGATGACGCACTGGTGCCGGGCCTTCCCGGCCAGCCACTGCCTGCTGTCCACCAACCACACGCGTGAAATCGTCTCGGCCCTGATGCTGGGCGAGGCCGACCTGGCGCTGTCGCTGCAGGATCCGCGCCATCCCGGCATCAAGGCCGAGGTCCTGGCCAGCGGCCAGATGATGGCGCTGTGCCCGGTGGGCACGCCCGAGGCCGAGGGCTATGGTCCCCTGGCCGTGGGCGAGATCCGCTCCGAGCTGGTGGGCCTGGCCGGTGACGACCCGCTGGGCAACGTGGTGCACAACGCCGGCGAGGCTCAGGGCGCCCATCTGCAAAGCCGCATCACGGTGCAGACCTACCAGCTGGCGCGCACGCTGTGCGAGGCCGGGGTCGGTGTCACCGTGGTCGACCCGTTCACCGCCGCCTCGGCCAACCGCGAGCGGGTGCGCCTGCGCCCGCTGGCCCCGGCCATCCCGGTCCAGCTCTTCCTGCTGACGGCGGCCAATGCGCCGCTGGCCCAGACCGCGCGCCGCCTGGTCAAGTACCTGAGCGAGGCGGCCCAGCAAAGCCTGGACTCGCTGAATCCATGATTCCCTGCGAACAGATCCCCGGCCATCCGGACTTCCGGGCCCTGGCCAGCCTGCCTAACATCGCTGTGGACCTGCGCTACGCGACGGCGGACAACTTCGTCGGCCACGATGTCTATGGCGGCCTCGACTGTGCCTACCTGCGCAGTGAAGCGGCCGAGGCCCTGCTCAACGCCGCCCAATGGCTTGAAGCCCGGCGCCCCGGCTACCGTTTCCTGGTGCTGGACGCCCTGCGCCCGCAGCGCATCCAGGAGACGCTGTACGCCGAGCTGGCCGGCACGCCGCTGGCCATGTACCTGGCCCATCCTGAGCGCGGTTCCATCCACAGCTTCGGCATGGCCGTGGACCTGACCGTGCTGGACCCGCGAGGAGCGGAGGTCGACATGGGCACGGGCTTCGACGAGATGACCCTGGTCTCCCATCCCGACCACGAGGCCGAGCACCTGGCCCTGGGCCAGCTCAGCGAAGCCCAGCTGCGCGAGCGCGGCTGGCTGCGCGCGGCCATGCGCCAGGCCGGCTTCCACGGCATCAGCACCGAGTGGTGGCATTTCGATTTCGGCGATCGGGTCGCCGTGCGGCGCGACCTGCCGCGTGTCCTCTGAATCCTGGAGTTAGCAAAGCATGAGCGAGCGTCGTCACTTCATCCAGACCCTGGCCGCGGCCGGCCTGTCTCCGGCTCTGGCTGCCGCTGCCGCGCCGCAAGCTGCACTGCAGTCCGCCGCCAAGCCGCAGATCCATGCCCGCCGGCTGCGCCCGGGCGACACCGTGGCCCTGGTCAGCCCGGCCAATGCCACTTTCGAGCGCGAGCCTATCGAGATCGCCACGGAGGCCTTGCAGGCCCTGGGCTTCAAGGTCAGGCATGGCGCCAACCTGCGGGCCCGCTACGGCCAGTTCGGCGGCACCGACGCGCAGCGCGCCGCCGACATCAACGCCATGTTCGCCGACGACTCGGTGGCCGGCATCATCGCCATGACCGGCGGCTCGGGCTGCAACCGCATCGTCGACAAGCTGGACTACAAGACCATTGCCGCCAGACCGAAGTTCTTCGGCGGTTTCTCCGACCTGACCTCGCTGGTCAACGGCATCCAGCGCCAGACCGGCCTCGTGACCTTTCACTGCCCGGTCGCCAGCTCGGAGTGGAACGGCTACAGCGTGGCGGCCTTCCGCTCGCTGGTGATGGAAGGCGAGGCGGCCCTCTTGAAGAACCCGCCGCCCGAACGCGGCGACAACATCGTGCCCACGCAGTACCGCACCCGCGCGCTGCGCGGTGGCAAGGCACGCGGCCGCCTGGTCGGCGGCAACCTGGCCGTGCTGAGCTCGCTGATAGGCACGCCCTACGCTCCCGAGTTCCGCGGCGCCATCCTGTTCCTGGAAGAGATCAACGAATACATCTACCGCGTCGACCGCATGCTCTCCACGCTGCGCCTGGCCGGCGCGCTGGACCAGTTGGCCGGCGTGGTGCTGGGCCACTTCACCAAGTGCGAACCGGGCGACGGCAACTACGGCGTGCTGACGCTGGACGAGGTCTTCGACGACTACTTCCTGCCACTGAACGTGCCGGTCTACCGCGGCGCCCAGTTCGGCCACGTCAAGCGCAAGCTGACGATTCCGGTGGGGGCGGAGGCGGAGATGGACGCCGACGCCGGCACCATCCAGCTGCTCAAGCCGGTCACGGTCTGAGCTTGGATCAGGGCTTTCTGCAAGCCGAGGCCGGCACCGCGAACGGCCGCAGGAGTTCGGCCGTGCGGCCGCTGCGGCAGAGCTGGGCCAGGGCCTCGTTGAAGGCCTTGAAATCGGCCTCGTTGACGCGCTGGCGCGAGAGGCCGAAGGCGTAGTCGAAGTCCTTGATCGAGCCGGCGGTCTGCAGGCCGTCCAGCTTCTCGTCGCGCATCAGGGTCAGGGCCACGCTTTCGTTGACCAGGGCCAGGCCCTTGGGGCCGTAGCGGCCGGCGGCCAGCTTGCGCAGCACGGTGCGGTTGTCGGTCTCGATCACGGTCTGCACCCCCGCCACATCGGCCACCAGCTCGTCCAGCGCCAGCACGGTGGCCGAGGGGCCGTAGGCGCCCAGCGTGCGGCCCTGCAGGCCTTGCTTGTCCTTGAAGCGGAAATCGTCGCCGGCGCGCGAGAACAGCGTGTAGCGGGCGGCGATCACCGGCTGGCTGACATGGAAGTAGACCCGCCGCTCGGGCGTGTCGACCACGGTGAAGATGCCGTCGACCCGGCCGGCCTGGGCCAGGCCCAGCGCGCGCCGCCAGGGCAGGACCTCGACCAGGCAGTTCCAGCGCAGTTCCTCGCAGACCGCCTGCAGCACCGCGACCATGGGGCCGGCGGCCTTGCCGCGCTCGGCATAGGTGTAGGGCGGGAAGGGCTCGGTGACGAAGCTGCGCGCCGGCTCGGCCATCGCCGAGTCCAGGGGCAGGCCGAGGGCCAGCAGCCACAGGAATAGCGCCAGACTGGCGACTTGCTTCGGCATCGAGGCGGACTCCTTTCCGAGGAGCCCGCAGCATAAGCGCTGGCGTCGCGGCCCTGAGGCCGCGCGGCCTAGTGGTTGTTACTGGCGCGAGACCCAGTCGATCAGCGCGTCCAGCACCGGCCGGCCCTTGGCCGCGGCCTTCTCGTCGTTGACCATGGCGGCCACGACCCAGACCCGGCCCTGGCTGTCGGGCACGAAGCCGGCCAGGCCCACGGCGTCGCGCAGCGTGCCGGTCTTGAGCCGGGCGCGGATCTCGGCCGGCGTGCCCTTGAGGCGGCGTGCCATGGTGCCGTCATAGCCGGCGATGGGCAGGCTCTGCTGCAGCTCGGCCAGCCAGGGTCCGTCCTGGGCGGCCAGCAGCAGGGCGGCCATCTGGGCCGGGCTGATGCGCTCGCTGCGCGACAGGCCCGAGCCGTTCTCCAGCACCAGGCCTTGGGTAGCAATGCCCTTGGCCGCGAACCATTCGCGCACCGTGCGCTCGGCGGCGGCGCGGGTCTCTTCCTCGCCCTGCGCGGCCTTGGCGCCCAGGCTCAGGTAGACCAGGCGGGTCAGCGGGTTGTCCGAGCGCTTCATCATGCCGCGTATCACCTCGGCCAGCGGCCGGCCCTGATGGGTGGCCAGCACCTTGGCGCCGGCCGGCGTCGCGCCTTCCACATCGCCGGGCCCGATCTCGCCACCCAGCTCGCGCCAGAGCTGGCGCACGGCCGCGGCGGTCACGGCCTGGCGCTCCAGCGAATTGATCTCGGTGGACTGGCTGCAGTTGCGCGGGTACTGGCCCAGCAGCAGCAGCTTGCGCCCCTCGTTGGCCAGCTGCGGAATCTTCCAGCCCTTGCTGTCCCAGTCCTTGCAGGCGGCATCGTTCAGGTTCAGGCCGCTGGCATCGACCTCGAGTCCGGCCCAGCCCGGGCTGAGTCGGGCCACGGCCAGGCGCTCGCCATCGCTTTGCAGCTGCAGGCCCAGCATCACGCCGTTGAGGTAGAGCGCGTCCGGGATCACGTTGTACTGGAACTCGGGTGCCTCATCGAAGGGCGGCACGCCGATGTCGATGCGGGCCGGCTTGAACAGCGTGCGGTCCACCACCAGGCCGCCCTGGATCTGGCGCACGCCCTGCTCGCGCAGCTGGCGCAGCAGCATGGCAAGGGCGCCCCAGTCGAGGTCGGTATCGGCACCGCCACGCAGGTAGAGCGGACCGGGGAGCGTGTCGCCCTGCGGCGCCGCAGTAGCCAGCAGCTCGGTGCGGCCGCGCCAGTTGGGGCCCAGCTTGTCGAGGCCGACGATGGCCGTCACCAGCTTCATCGTCGAGCCCGGCGACATCGGCCTTTGCGGCTGCAGGCGCAGGCCGCTTTCGCGCGCATCCAGCGGCAGAACCACGGCGGCAAGGGCGTTGTCCGGCAGGGCGGCTTTGGTCAAGGCCTCCTTGACCGGGGCCGGGATCTCCTGGCTCTGGCGCAGCGAGGCGCAGGCGCTGAGCAGCAGGGCGCCGCCGAGCAGCAGGGCGGTCTGGAGTCGGGTCTTCATCATCGGATTGTTCATGCGGCTTGCAGCGCCTGGTAGACCTGGTGGGCAATGGCCACGTCCTCGAGGCCAATGCCCACGCTCTTGTAGACCACGACGGCGGCCGGATCGATGGCGCGCGGCAGGGCCAGCAGCTGGCCCAGCTCGGCCACCTTGGAAGCGTCGATCACGCCCGGTGCGGCGCGGCAGAACTCGCCGGCCTCGGTCTCGGCGGCCGGCTTCCATTCGACGGCGATCAGGCTGGCGCGGGCCAGCAGGGCGTCGTCCAGCTCGCGGGCAGCCGGCTTGCTGGAGCCGACCGCGGCCACCAGGGTGCCGGGCCGCAGCAGGGCGCCGTCGAACAAGGGCTCGGTCGAGCGGGTGCAGGTGACGACCACATCGGCCTGGCTGGCAGCGCTGGCGGCGTCGACCGCCACGCAGCTGAGGCCATGCTGCCCGGCCAGCTCGGCGGCGAATTCGGGAGCGCCGCTGCGGGCGCAGACCAGCACGCGCTCGAAGCGGCGCAGCGGCAGCAGGGCCTCGGCATGGACGCGGGCCTGGGTGCCGGCGCCGTAGATCGCCAGCACCTTGGCATCTGGGCGGGCCAGCGCATCGACCGCCACGGCCGTGCTGGCCGCGGTGCGCAGCCGGGTCAGCTCGTTGGCCTCCAGCGTGGCCAAGGGCTCGCCGGTCGTGGTCGAGAACAGGTTGATCAGGAACTGGAACTGGCCGCTGCGGGTCGAATAGACCTTGGTGCCAAGCACGCCCAGCTGCGGCAGCAGGGCGCCCATGGCGCTGACCAGCAGCGGCGCGCCGTCGGCCGCTTCGGCAGCGGCGCGGTGGCGGGCCAGCACGGCGCCCTGGCCCTGGCCGAACTGGGTGAAGGCCCGGCGCAGGGCCTCGGTGGCGGTCGGCAGCGTCAGCACGGAGGCGACCTGGGCTTCGGTGATCAATTGCATGGAACAGGGGCGGTCTGAAGGGGACTGGCGCCAATGTAGAGCCTGCCGCCGCAGCTCGCGCTGACGGCTTGGCCGGCTTGCATTCCGCTGGGTTATGAGGAGCCGTCAAGCATTCAGTGAACTGGGCGCAACAGCTACGGTCCAGCCCTATGGGCAGCCCTTGTGCGGTCCCCGATCATCGTTACCGATCCGCAATAGAAGTTCAGGTTCGGAAACCATGTCCGGACTCGCATCACCAGGAGCAGCCCCATGAAGTTGAACAAGCTCGCGCACCACCTTGCCGTCGTTGGCCTCGGTACCCAGTTGATAGGCGTGGCGCTGGCCCAGACCAGCGCCCCGACCAAGATCGAGAAGGTCGAGGTGACCGGCTCCAGCATCAAGCGCGTGAACCAGACCGCCCTGCCGCTGCAGGTGATCTCGGCCGACGAGATCCGCAACACGGGCGCCCAGTCGGCCGAAGAGCTGCTGAACTCGCTGGGCGAGAACTCGGCCAACGTGGACAACGCGACCTCGCGCAACAGCGTGTTCGGCGCCGACCAGGACCGTCTGACCGGCGGCTCCTCCTTCGCCAACCTGCGCGGCCTGGGCCCGACCGGTACCCTGGTGCTGCTGAACGGCCGCCGCGTTTCGACGCACGGCATGTCGGGCGGCGCGGTGGACCTGAACGCAATCCCGATCGAAGCGGTGGAGCGGGTCGAAATCCTCAAGGACGGCGCCTCGGCCATCTACGGCACGGACGCCATCGGCGGCGTCATCAACTTCATCCTGAAGAAGAACTACCAGGGCGCGGCCCTGCGCGTGAACGTCAGCAACCCGATGCAGTCGGGCGGCGGCATGACCAAGCGGGCCTCGATCTCCGGTGGCGTCGGCACGCTGGAGAAGGACCGCTTCAACGTGATGGCCAGCCTCACGGCCGACCGCAACACCATCCTGCGCGGCATCGACCGCGAATGGGCCACGGGCTACCAGCCGGCCATGGGCCTGTCGCCCGACACCACCAGCGCGCCGCACGCCAACATCATTGCCTCGGCCGGCACCGCCCTGGCCACGACCGGTACGACCATCGGTACCGGCGACGCGACCAAGTACACCAACCTGAACCTGCTGGCCTACCGCAACCAGTGCGACCAGGTGCCGTTCGGCGTGCCGCTGTCGACCAACATCACGCTGTGGGACAAGTTCGGCTACACCAAGGCCAACAGCCAGTACCGCTGCGCCACCGACTACGGTCGCCAGTTCATGCTGACGCCTCCCAAGGAAGGCTACAACCTGCTGACCCGCGCCAATTTCGCGGTGACCGACACGGACACGGCCTTCGTCGAGTTCAACGGCTCGCGCACCGACGTGCGTTCCGAGTTCACGCCCTACCAGTTCAGCACCAGCACCAATGCCATCACCAACTACCCGGTGAACGGCCCGTATTACCTGAACATGAAGGCGCTGATCGGAGCGAACGACTTCGACCCGACCAAGCCCATCGCCTACCGTCTGCGCATGTGGGACTGGGGCTATCGCACCGTCGAGAACCGCTCGGAGAACAAGCGCCTGGCCGCCGGCCTGGACGGCGAGGTCTTCGGCTACGACTACAAGCTCGGCGTCTCCAAGGGCGAGGCCAAGGGCTCGGCCTATCTGTACGACGGCTATGCCTACACCCAGAAGCTGGTGGACCTGCTGGCCAGCGGCAAGTACAACCCCTTCCTGCTGCCGGGCCAGAGCCAGACGCCCGAGGTCATGAAGCTGATCGAGGACACGAAGGCGCGCGGCCGCATCTTCGGCGGCAAGACCAAGGTGACCCAGTTCGACGGCGCCCTGTCGGGTTCGCTGATGAAGCTGCCGGCCGGTTCGCTGGACTTCGCCGTGGGCTTTGACTACCGCAAGGAGTTCTACGGCTTCTCCGGCTCGATCGAAGACCAGATCGCCTGCCGCGACACCTTCTCGGCCGCCAACCTGCTGGTGAAGAACGCCGTGATGGGCTGCGCCAGCAATGCCAAGTCGCCCGACCAGGAGCGCACCATCAAGGCGGCCTACGCCGAATTGCTGGTGCCGGTGTTCACCAACCTGGAACTGCAGCTGGCCGTGCGGACCGACAAGTACTCGCAGATCGGCAGCACGACCAATCCCAAGATCGCCTTCAAGTTCACGCCGATGAAGGAGCTGCTGATCCGCGGCTCGGCCAACACGGGCTTCCGCGCTCCCACGCCCCAGCAGCTGAACCTGGGCGTGCTCGAGAACACGCTGACCGGCGTGTTCAACGACCCGGTGCGCTGCCCGGTCGACCCGACCCAGTGCGCCCGCAGCGGCGTGCTGTACCGCACCGGCGGCAACCCGCTGCTCAAGCCTGAAGAGAGCAAGCAGGCCACCCTGGGCGTGGTGTTCGAGCCCATGAGCAACATGCAGGTGTTTGCCGACTACTGGCAGGTCAAGCTCGAGGATCGGATCCGCACGCTCAGCGTGACCCAGATGATCACGAACTACGACCTGTTCAAGGACAACTTCATTCGTGACGGCAGCGGCAATGTCAGCTACATCCAGGCCGGCTGGGTGAATGCATCGGCCAGCCAGACCAAGGGCATCGACATGGGCCTGGTCCACCGCACCCTGATAGGCGATGGCCGCCTGACCGCCAAGCTGAACCTCACCAAGATGATCAGCCACAAGGAGCGCCTGATCGACAACGCGCCGCTGGTGCAGTACGTGGGCAAGTGGAACGCCACCACCCTGTACCTGCCCTGGAAGGGCACGGGCAGCCTGGAATGGAAGCAGGGCAAGTGGACCAGCACCGTCTCGGCCACCTACAAGGACGGCTACGAGGACGAGGACATGACCGCTTACCGCAGCACGGGCGAGGTCAAGCGCAACGTCAGCAGCTACACCACGTTCAACCTGTTCACCACTTACAGCGGCATCAAGAACATGACGATCACCGCCGGCGTCATCAACCTGTTCGACAAGCAGCCGCCGTTCACCTGGCACAACGTCGACGGCGTGATCGGTGCCGGCTGGGATCCGCGCGTGGCCGACCCGCGCGGCCGCACGCTGCAGGCCTCGGTCAAGTACGAGTTCTTCTGATCGAGCACCGGGTCCGCTGCGGCGGACCCGCCCAAAAAAGAGCCCCGCCGGCGCGAGCCAGGCGGGGCTTGTTCTTTGTTGGGGGCGGCGCTTCAGCCGAGCAGGGTCAGGGCTTGCCCGGCCACATCCATGCGCACCCTCAGGCCCAGCGGCAGCGGCGCGTTCGGACGGCAATGGCCCGAGGGCCAGCCGGCGAGGATGGGCTTGCCCAGCGGGCGCAGGTAGTCGGCCAGCACGGCGTCGGGCGACTCGGCGTCACTGAAGCTGCCGATCAGGAAGCCGGCCGCGGCATCCAGCACGCCACTCAGGCGCAGCTGGGCCAGCAGGCGGTCGACCCGGTAGGGCTCTTCGGCAATGTCCTCGAAGAACAGGATCGCGCCCTCGGCCCGCGGCGCCCAGCGGGTGCCGGCCAGTGCGGTGAACACCGCCAGGTTGCCGCCTATCAGCCGGCCCGCGGCCTCGCGGCCTTGCGAAAGCGGATGTGCGGCGAACGAAGGCGCCAGCCGGTCACCGACGCGCAGGCCCTGCTTCAGCAGGACGAACAGCGCGTCGGCGTCCGGACCGGCTTCGGCATGCAAGAGGTCGGAGGCCGGCATGGGCGCGTGCAGGCCGGGCAGGTCCAGGTGGTCGCGCAGGCCGTGCAGGCTGGTGATGTCGCTGTAGCCGATCAGCAGCTTGGGATGGCGGCTCAGCAGCTCTCCGTCGATCTGGTCCAGCAGCCTCGCGCAGCCATAGCCACCGCGGGCGCACAGCACGGCATCGACCTCGGGATCGGCAAAGGCGGCGTGCAGGTCGTCCAGGCGCTGGCGGTCGTCGGCGGCCAGGAAGCCCAGCGCGGTCGGTCCGGCACAGCCGGGGAACTGCTTGAGCTTGAAGCCGTGGCGCTGCAGCAGGGCCGGGATCTGTTCCAGCGTGCCGGGCTTGGGCGGGCCGGCCGGGGCGATCAGGCCCAGGGTGGCGCCTTCGCCCAGCGCGGGGATCAGCAGTCGGTCGATTTGGGGCATGGGTACTGCGTCAGTCTCCGAACCAGGTGCGCAGCTGCGCGTCGATGCGGGCGCCCAGGGCGGCCAGGCGCCAGGTCGTGGCGCAAGGCTCGCCCGGCGAGAAGCGACGGCCCAGGCTGCTGGTCAAGGCTATCAGGTAGTGGCGACGGGCCCGGCCGAGGCCGCGGGCGATGCCCGCGTCGGAGCCGTAGTTCTCGGTATTGCCGGTCTTGTGCAGGAACTCCAGCGAGGCGTTCGCCTGGGCCTGGCGCAGGTCGGCCGGATAGGCGCGGTCCTCGGCCAGCCGGGCCGAGCCGTCGCTCTGCAGCCAGCGCGCCGGCACCCGGGCGGGCAGGCCGGGCACCCAGCCTGGCACGCCGGCCAGCACGGTGCTGGACAGCATTTCGTGCAGGCCCTGCTCGCGCAGGCAATAAAGCACCGCCGCCGTCTGCTTGGCACTCAGCATCGGCGTTTGGCCTGCCGGCAGCCACGGAGCCGGCGGCGCATCGGGGTCGATCAGCCACAGCAGGCGCAGCGCGTCCCAGGCCGTCATCTGCAGATGGCCGACTCCGGCGCCGTCGGCATTGCGCCAGCCGCCGTCGGCACGGGTGTCGGCGAAGCGCAGCGTGCCCAGGCCGAAGCGCTGGAACAGCTGTTCGACCTCGTTGTGCTCGCCGCCCAGGGCACCGAGTTCATGCAGCAGGGCGACCAGGGCCGAGGTCGCGTCGTTGCAGCTGACCACGGTCATGTCGAAGGCCCAGTCCAGCACGCGGCGGCCGCGCTGCTGCCAGCGCCAGTCCTGTTCCCAGCGGCAGCGGCCCAGGTCGACCTGGTGGGCGACGGCGACCATCACCATCAGCTTGATCAGCGAGGCCGGGTAGGGCGCCACGACACGCGGCTGGCCCGGCTGGCCGGCCAGGGTCTGCCAATCGAGGCGCGACCAGTCGGCCCCCGGCAACCAGGCGGGCGAGCGCTGCTCGGCATCCTGCTGGTCGGCGAGGTAGTGGACGTTGTTCACCGGCCCGGCACTGCCGTCGAAGCTCGCGACCAGGCCTTGCGGATGCTCGCGCGAGAACAGCACATTGGCCCAGACCGGGGTGCCTTCGGCGGGGAAGGCCGCGACCGCCAGGTCGATGCTGGGCATCAGGCCCAGCGGCCGTCCGTCCTGCAGCTTGTCGTTCGTCAGCTCGAATTGCTGCGCACGAACGGCCTCAAGCAAGGCCTCGGCCAGCTGTGCCGAATTCATGTCTGCACCCTTCGCGCTTGGCGCTGTCCCGCCAAGCGGGAGCGAGCCCCTACGGGCGGCCGGGCGGGGCTCATGCCGCCAGCTGCAAGCCGTCCAGCGCCACCGGGCTGCTGCGGCCGGAGACCAGCTCGGCCACGATGTCGGCGGTGGCGAAGGAGAAGGTGAAGCCCAGGGCACCATGGCCCACGTTGAGCCACAGGTTGGAGACCGGCGTGGCGCCGACGATGGGTGCGCCCGAAGGCGTGGCAGGACGCAGGCCGGCCCAGGCGATGGCCTGGTCGTAGTCGGCCGCCTTGGGGAACGTGGCCCGCACCGCCTTGTGCAGCGAAGCGATGCGGCGCGGGTCGATGCTGTCGTCTTCGCCGACCAGGTCCACCATGGCGGCGATGCGCAGCTGGTCGCCTATGCGGGCGTACAGGATCTTCTTCTCGAAATCGGTGACGCTGACCTCGGGCGGATGATGACCCTCGGCGATGGGTGCGGTCAGGCTGTAGCCCTTGAGGGGATAGAGCGGCAGCCTGATGCCCAGCTGCGCGGCGAGCGGGCGGCTCTGCAGGCCGGCGGCCAGCACCACCTGGTCGGCGGCGATCTCGCCCTTGGACGTGCGCACCGCGGCGATGCTGTCGCCGCCGCGTTGCAGGAAGCCGCTCACCTCGGCCTGCTGGAAGCCGCGGAAATTGGGGTGCTGCTGCAAGGCCTTGGCCAGCTGCAGGCAGAACTGCTTGCAGTCCGCCACCGCCTCGCCGGGCGTGAAGATGCCGCCCGCGAGCTGGGTGTCGCTGTAGCCCAGCGCCGGTTCCAGGGCCACGCATTCGTCATGGCTGAGCGCCTGTTCCAGCGAGCCGGCCTGGGCCCGGACCCGGCCGGCCACGCGGGCGAATTCCTCGTCCTTGCGGTAGACCACCAGCTTGCCCGGCGCGCGCAGCGCAATGCCGTCCAGCCGGGTGGCCTGGTGCAGCTGCGAGAAGGCCGACTGGCTGAAGGCGCCCAGGGCCAGCAGCTTCTCGGTCATGCGGCGATTCACCGGGGCGCGGCAGGCGCGCAGAAAGGCCAGCATCCAGGACCACTGCTGCCAGCTGGCCTCGGGCTTGAAGCGCAGCGGGCCGTCGGGGTCCAGCAGCCAGCGCAGGGCCTTCAGGGGCACGCCCTCATCGGCCAGCGGCGAGACGTAGCGATAGCTCAGCTGTCCGCCATTGGCATGGCTGGCTCCCAGCGCCACCTCGCGTTCACGTTCGATCAACGTGACCGCATGGCCACGTTCGGCGAGTGCCCAGGCCGAGGTCAGTCCGACCACGCCGCCGCCGATCACCACACAATGTTTCATCCGTGCCCTGGGCCGATTCCATCCGATTACAGCTTTCGCAGCGTAAGGAACAGACCGGCCCTGGGCCAATGAAAGCGGCGCCGCCGCCTATAACCGGGCCGCATATCGCGGCCCGGATGATTCAGCTGGGTTGGCGGCGTCTCAGCCCAGCACGGCGGCCATGGCCTGGGCCGTGGCTTCGACGTTCTTGGTGTTGAGCCCGGCCACGCACATGCGGCCCGAGCGCACCAGGTAGACGCCGAATTCGTTCCTCAGGCGATCCACCTGCTCGGGGCTCATGCCGGTGTAGCTGAACATGCCGCGCTGGGTCAGGAAGTAGTCGAAGTTGCGGCCCGGCAGCTTGGCGGCCAGCACCTCGTACAGCGCATTGCGCATGGCGTGGATGCGCACACGCATCTCGGCCACCTCGCCCTCCCACAGCGTGCGCAGCGCCGGATCGCTCAGCACCCGGGCGACGACCTGGCCGCCGTGCAGCGGCGGGTTGGAATAGTTGCGGCGGATCATGAACTTCAGCTGACCGAGCACCAGCTGGGCCTGGGCGGCGTCGGGGCAGACAACGCTCAGCGCGCCGCAGCGCTCGCCATACAGGCTCATGCTCTTGGAGAAGCTGTTGGCGACGAAGAACGAGAGGCCGGCATCCAGCATGGCGCGGATCGCGAACGCGTCTTCGTCGAGGCCGTCGCCATAGCCCTGGTAAGCCAGGTCCAGGAAGGGCAGCAGCTCGCGCTCCTGCAGCACCGGGATCAGCTCGTCCCACTGCAGCGGGCTCAGGTCCACACCGGTGGGGTTGTGGCAGCAGGCGTGCAGCAGCACCACGCTCTTGGCCGGCAGGGCGCGGATCGCCTCCAGCATCTCGGCGAAGCGCACACCGCCGGTGGACGCGTCGTAATAGGGGTAGGTCTTGACCTCGATACCCGAGCCTTCGAAGACGGCGCGGTGGTTGTCCCAGGTCGGGTCGGAGACATAGATGGGGCTGGCCGGGAAGTAGCGCTTGATGAAGTCGGCACCGACCTTGAGGCCGCCGCTGGAGCCCACGCTCTGGATGGTGACGATGCGTCCTTCCTTGCGCGCCGGATGCTCGGCACCGAACAGCAGGGCCTGGACCGCCTCGCGGAAATTGGCCGCGCCTTCCATCGGCAGGTAGGGCCGGGCACCGGCATCGGCCACCACGGCCAGCTCGGCCTTGCGCACCGAGTCCAGCATGGGGATGCGGCCGTCGTCGTCGAAATAGATGCCTATCGACAGATTGATCTTGTTCTGCCGTGGGTCCTTCTGAAAAGCCTCGTTGAGGCTGAGGATGGGGTCGCCTGCATAGGCGTCGACGTGCTGGAACATGGCGCGGGGCTCCGGTTCGGGAATGCCCGCATTATCGGGGCGGCTGTCGCCCGGCCGGCCGGCCGGCTCGGATCAGACCGAGGCCTGGGCGGCCTCCAGCAGCAGCTGCTTGAAACGCAGCACCAGTTCGCCCTGCGGTTCGCGCAGATGCCAGGCGGTCAGGTCGGACAGTCCGGAGTCCATGGCCAGCGGCAGGATGTTCAGCACGCCGGTCTGGGCCGCCACCCGCGCCACATGCTGGGGCATCACCATCAGCAGCGGCATGCGCTTCATCAGGCTCAGGGCCAGCATCAGGTCGCCGGTTTCGATCACATTGGTCGGCAGCGGCAGGCCCAGGCCCTGCCACATGCGGTCCTGCAGCGCCCGCGAGCGGGTGCCGGGCAGTTCCCAGATCCAGGCCTGGCGGGTCAGCGTCTCCCAGCCCACCGGACCGGCCTTGGCCAGCGGATGGATGCTGCTGATGGTCAGCACCTGGGTCTGCTCGATCAGCCGCGAGCTCTCCAGATCGGCCGGCAGCTCCTGCGGTGGTACGCGGGCGATCACCAGGTCCAGCCGGCCTTCGCGCAGCTCGGCGAACAGGCTGCTGAGTGCATGGGTGCGCACGCTGATGGTCACCGACGGATGCTCGGCCTTCATCGCGACTATGGCCTCCGGCAGGATCTTGGCCAGGGCGGCATTGGTCGAGCCGACCAGCAGCTCACCCGAGGCGCCGCGGGCCATCGAGCCCAGGTCGCCCGCGCCGCGCCTGAGGTCGGCATCGAGCTTGAGCGCCAGGTCCACCAGGCGCTGGCCCATGGCCGTCGGGCGCAGGCTGCGGCCGCGGCGGGCGAACAGGGCCTGGCCCACGCCGCCCTCGATTTCGGCCAGGGCCTTGCTGACGGCTGGCTGGGTGACGTGCAGGGATTCGGCGGCGGCGCTGATAGTGCCGGTGGCGTTGAGCGCCAGCAACATGCGCAGGTGGCGCAGGCTCAGGCGGCGCCGGATGAAGTTCTCGACTTCATCGGGGCTGATGGTCTCGGCGGACGGACGTTGCATGGACGAGCTTGTAAGGGGGCAAGGCGGGCGGGCCGCCAGTCGCGGCATGAGATTTTCGATCCAGGGCCTTAACAAGAATTCATAGTCGGCCGGTGCTTCGGGTTTTCGCGGATCTGAATACCGGGCGCAGGGGTGCCGCTGCGGCTGGCCGACCGCCGAATCGACAGGGCCGGCGGCATGGTTCGGCTTGAATCGAAAGGCAAATCTGGGCGCCTCGGTGTTTGTGAGCAGCAAATTCAAGGGTTAACCCTTGGTTTTGGGGCCGCTTGACCGGGTGCAAGCCGCTTCGTGCCGATTGCTGCCCCGCACGTCAAGTGCCATCCGGCCCGGCGTTGTGCGTGGGGAACGCCGCCGAGACCCTGCGTTAACACTGCTTTACCATCCGCCGCTTCGGGCCTTGTCGTCAAACCGACACGTAGCGCATCCCCACTGAATGGGGAGTCGCTCCCTCCAATGAATGAGGAGGCCAGTCGCCGCCGGGTGCAAGCGCCAGCGGCCGACAAATGCAGAGTTCATCGTGATGTTGAAGGAGCGATTCATGCAATTCCGTCCTACCGCCCTGGCACTGGCCGTCGTCGGCCTGGTCTCGCAGGCGCAGGCCCAGCAGGCTGCCCCGGCCCCCGAGGTGCAGAAGATCGAGCGGGTCGAAGTGACCGGCTCGCTGATCAAGCGTACCGACAAGGAAACCCCGTCGGTCGTCCAGACGATCACCCGTGACGAGATCCGCAATTCGGGTTTCGCCACCGTTGAAGAAATGCTGCGCTCGGTCAGCTCGATCGACACCAGCTCGATCAGCGACGGTGCCGCCTCCGGCTTCGTCGCCGGCCTGGCCACGATCTCCATGCGTGGTCTGGGCTCGCAAGGCACGCTGGTGCTGATCAACGGCCGCCGCATCGCCCCGGTCGCTGCCGTTGACGTGAACTTCGGTCGCGGCAACCTGGTCAGCGCCAACACCATCCCGCGCGCCGCCATCGAACGCGTCGACATCCTGAAGGATGGCGCATCGGCCTCGTACGGTTCGGACGCCATGGCCGGCGTGATCAACTACATCCTGCGCAAGGAATACCAGGGCTTCGAAGTGACCAGCCAGGTCGGCGCTGCTGACCGTGGCGTCGGCAAGAACGCCAGCGCGGGCTTCACCTTCGGCTTCGGCAGCCTGGATTCGCAGCGCTTCAACATCTTCGGCGGCATCGACGCCTTCCATCGCGACGCCGTGGGCTACAGCGAGCTGAAGCATGTCGGCGACCTGGGCACCTACAACCAGTACCAGAACACCAACGGCGCGCTGTCGCGCTACGAGGCCAGCTCGGTCTCGTCGCAGTTCACCAACTACTACAAGGTCCCGAACACCACCTCGTTCGCCGGCAGCTACTTCGGCACCAACTTCCTGGGCCACATGGGTGACTGCCCGGCTGCCAACGAAGTGGGCAAGGGCGTGCCGACGGTGCAGACCGGTGTTGCCCAGGTGCTGCCTGTTGGCATGTGCCGCTTCAACGCCGACGAGGCCGCCGAAGCCATGGCCAAGCAGGATCGCGTGAACGGCATGGTGCGCGGCACCTTCGCGGTTTCGCCCGACCTGACCCTGTTCGCCGACCTGATGGTCGCCAAGACCAAGACCACCGGCACCGGCACCAAGTACGTGTTCAACCAGACCCTGGTGACCCAGGCTCAGCGCAACGCCAACGTCGTGACCTGGCCGCTGCTGAGCGGCGTGTTCAAGGGCCTGCCGGCAATCATCCTGAACGCCAACCATCCGGACAACCCGACCCGCGGCACCGCCTCGGCCCAGGACATCCAGATCATTCCGCGTTTTGAAGACCTGAAGACCGGCGACATCAGCGACCTGAAGCAGACCCGCCTGACGGTCGGCCTGGAAGGTCAAATCGGCGGCTGGGACATCGACAGCGCCCTGCTGTTCTCCAAGATCGACAGCGAACGTACCCAGCAGGACCGCGTCCGCGCCTCGCTGCTGCCGGCCGCGATCGCCAACGCGACCTACCACTTCGGCAAGATGAACGATCGTGCCGCGATCGCCACCATCGCCTCCGACGCCGTCAACACCGGCAAGTCGACCGTGATGTCGGGTGACCTGCGCGGTTCGCGTCAGCTGTTCAAGCTGGACGGTGGCAATGCCGCCATCGCCCTGGGCGTCGAAGCCCGCAAGGAAAAGCTGGACTCCACGCCGGACGCCAACTACCTGTCGGGTGACTATGTCGGCCTGGTGGCCAACGGCACCTCGGGCACCCGCAAGTCCTGGGCTGCCTACACCCAGCTGGACCTGCCGGTCCTGAAGTCCCTGGAACTGCAACTGGCTGCCCGCCACGAGCATTACGACGACTTCGGCAACTCGAACACCGGCAAGGCCGGCTTCAAGTGGTCGGCGATCCCGCAGACGCTGGCGTTCCGCGGCACGGCCGGTACCGGCTTCCGCGCACCGTCGCTGTCGCAGATCGGCAACTCGTTCATGATGTCGTTCCACACGTTCAGCTTGTACGGCGTGCCGGACAAGCTGCGCTGCCCGAACGGTGTCAGCATCGGCAACCCGTCCAGCACGCGTGACTGCAACGTGCTCGGCTTCAGCGGCCTGACGCCCAACCCGGGTTCCATCCCGACCGTGATTTCGGCCAACCCCAACCTGAAGGCCGAAACCTCGCGTTCCATGACCCTGGGCGCGATCTTCTCGCCGACCAAGAACCTGGAAATGTCGCTGGACGCCTGGTACTTCAAGCGCGACAACGAAATCCGTGCCCAGCGCGGTGTCGACGTGATGGAGGCCTACAACGCCAACCCGACGGGCCCGGCCGCCGCCAACGTGCTGCGCAACCCGGACCAGGCCACCTGGCTGCCTGGCGTGCAGAACAGCGGTCCGATCATTGCCCTGATCCGCGGCTACGACAACTACCGCTGGACCAAGACCTCGGGCCTGGACTACGACGCCAAGCTGCGCGTGCCGACCCAGGAAATGGGCACCTTCACGTTCACGCTGTCGGGCACCTACACGGCTCGCTTCGACCAGGTCGTGCTGGCCGGCGCCACTCCGGACCGCTACGTCGGTACCGGCATCGCGCTGGACGTGCCCAAGACCAAGGCCTCGCTGCGCGTCGACTGGCGCCGTGCCGACTGGACGACCTGGGCTCGTTTCAGCCACACGGACTCGGAATTCAGCTCCACCACGGGCACTTGCCTGACCTCGACCACGGCCGCCAATACCTTCCTGCGTAACGGCGACTACTGCAAGATCGGCGCCGAAGACGTGCTGGACCTGGGCGTGGCCTACCGCGGCTTCAAGAACTGGATCCTGACCGGCTCGGTTCTGAACGCCACGGCCAACTACACCCAAGCCAGCGGCGTGCCGTCGGCCTGGACCTACTGGAACCCGGGCACCCCGGGCCAGCTGGGCCGTCGCTTCTCGGTTGGCGCGACCTATTCCTGGGAATAAGTCCACCGCCTGACCTCCCGGTCCGAGCCGGGGCGCCGCAAGGTGCCCCGGCTTTTTCTTTGGCCGTCAATGGCCTCCCGCCAACACCGGGGGTTCGATTGGCGCGGCACACAAGGGCAGTAGCAAAATACCGCCTTTCCTCGACTCGATGCAGCCGCCACAAGGCTGTGCGACACCACCCGTGAGTTCTTCTTCGACGGCGACCCGTTCGCCGGCGGCCCTGGCCGCACTGACCCTGGCCGCGTTGGGCGTGGTCTACGGCGACATCGGCACCAGCCCGCTGTATGCGCTCAAGGAAGTCTTCCACGGGGGCCATGTCCCCTTGAATCCACAGAACATCCTGGGCGTGCTGTCCCTGCTGTTCTGGACCATGACCATCGTGGTCTCGATCAAGTACGTGCTGCTGATACTGCGCGCCGACAACAACGGCGAGGGCGGCCTGATCGCCATGCTGGCGCTGGCCACGATGGCGGTGAAGGACAAGCCCCAGCTCCGTCGCGGCCTGATGATGGTGGGCCTGTTCGGCACGGCCATCTTCTTCGGCGACGCGGTGATCACGCCGGCGATGACGGTGCTGGGCGCGGTCGAGGGCATAGACGTCTATGCGCCGCAGTACCACGATGCCATCGTGCCTATCACGCTGATCGTGCTGGCCGGCCTGTTCTCGGTGCAGCGCTTCGGCACCGGCGGCGTGGGCAAGGCCTTCGGTCCTGTGATGCTGGTCTGGTTCAGCTGCCTGACCCTGCTGGGCCTGCCGCAGATCGCCGAGAACCCCAAGGTGCTGGCCGCCGTCAACCCGATGTATGCGCTGGACTTCTGCCTGCACTACGGCTGGGTGGCGTTCGTGGCCCTGGGCGCCGTGGTGCTGGTGGTGACCGGCGGCGAGGCCCTCTATGCCGACCTCGGCCACTTCGGCAAGAAGCCGATCCGCATCGCCTGGTACGGCTTCGTGATGCCGGCCCTGGTGATCAACTACTTCGGCCAGGGTGCGCTCTTGCTGGAGCGGCCCGAGGCGATCAAGAACCCCTTCTTCCTGATCGCGCCGTCCTGGGCCGAGCTGCCACTGTTCGGCCTGGCCACGCTGGCCGCCATCGTGGCCTCGCAGGCGCTGATCACGGCCGCCTTCTCGGTCACCAAGCAGGCGATCCAGCTGGGCATCCTGCCTCGCATGCGCATCCTGCACACCTCGGTGCGCGACACCGGCCAGATCTACGTGCCCTTCATCAACTGGGGCCTGTTCGCCTTCGTGGTGCTGGCCGTGGTCTTCTTCGGCTCGTCCAGCAAGCTGGCCGGCGCCTACGGCGTGGCGGTCACCATCGACATGACGATCACGACGGTGATGACCTTCTACGTGATCCGTTTCGGCTGGAAATACCCGCTGGCCCTGTGCCTGCTGGCCACCGGCCTGTTCTTCATCATCGACATCACCTTCCTCGCGTCCAACCTGCTCAAGGTCACGCATGGCGGCTGGTTCCCGCTGCTCATCGGCATCTGGATGTTCACGCTGATGCTGACCTGGAAGCAGGGCCGCCGCCTGCTCAGCGACAAGCTGCTGCACGACGCCATCGAGCTGCCCGGCTTCCTGGAGGCGGTGTTCATGAGCCCGCCGGTGCGGGTGCCGGGCACGGCCGTGTTCCTGTCGTCCGAGCCGGGCATCACGCCCAATGCGCTGCTGCATAACCTCAAGCACAACAAGGTGCTGCACGAGCAGAACCTGTTCGTCACGGTCAAGCACCACGAGGTGCCCTGGATAGGCTTCGACAAGCGGGTGCAGATGGAGGCCCTGGGCAACGACTGCTGGCAGGTCAGCCTGCATTTCGGCTTCAAGAACGAACCCGACGTGCCCTACGCGCTCAAGCTGCTGGAGCAGCATGGCGTGCACCTGGACGAGATGGAGACCAGCTATTTCCTGTCGCGCGACATCGTGATTCCGACCATAGGCTCGGGCATGGCCCTCTGGCGCGAGAAGCTGTTCGCCAGCATGCACCGCAACGCCGCCGCCGCGGCCGACTTCCTGCACCTGCCGACCAACCGCATCGTCGAGCTGGGCTCCAAGGTCGAGATCTGAGCGCCGGCCTCAGGCCAGCGCCTGGCTGTGATGCCCCTGGGCATCGAAGCGCACCACCGTGCCCTGCGGTATCAGCTCCCAGCCCTCGTGATCGTCCACCAGCGGCTCAGAGGCCACGAGGATGCCGCGGCTCTGGTGGTGGTGCAGGTAGAGCGTGGGCGCGCGCTTGTCGCTCGAGAAGCGGAAGGCATGGACCTGCCTGCCATCGGCCAGCGCCGCTGCAAAGCGCAGGGGGGCGGTGATGTGCAGCACATGCATCATGGCCAGGGTCTCGTTGAGCACCTGGCCCACCGCGTCCGGCACGCTCTCGCCCATCTCGATGCGGGCCAGGATCAGCAGGAACAGCAGCTCGCTGTCGGTAGCGCCGCGGCGCTCGGCATAGAGATGGTCGGGCAGCCGTGCCTCCATCGCGCGGCGCAGCTGGCCGTAGCCGCCGATCTGGCCGTTGTGCATGAATAGCCAGGGGCCATGGCGGAACGGATGGCAGTTCTGCCTCGCTATGCCGGTGCCGGTGGCGGCCCGCACATGGGCGAAGAACAAGTGGGAGCGCACATTGGCGCACAGGGCCAGCAGGTTCTCGTCCGACCAGGCCGGCATCACCTCGCGGTAGACGCCGGGGCTTTCGCGCTCGCCGTACCAGCCTATGCCGAAGCCGTCGCCGTTGGTGACCACCTTGGCCTCCTCGGCGCGCAGCGACTGGCGCACCAGCGAATGCGGCGGCACGCAGACCAGCTCGTCCAGAAAGATCGCATCGCCCACGTAGGCCAGGAATCTGCACATGCTTGGCTCGCTATGCTCCGCCCATGGAATCCAACCGCCTGCAGCAGCTCTCGCTCAGCGCCGTCGTGGCCGGCTTCGTCGCCGTGCTGGTCGGCTTCACCAGTTCGGTGGCCATCGTATTCCAGGCCGCCCAGGCCCTGGGTGCCGATGCGCAACAGAGCGCCTCCTGGATCTGGGCCCTGGGCCTGGGCATGGGGCTGACCAGCCTTTCGCTGTCACTCTGGACCCGGCTGCCTATCAAGGTGGCCTGGTCCACGCCCGGCGCGGCCCTGATCGCCGCCAGTTCCGGCCTCACGCTGGCCGAGGCCACCGGCGCCTTCCTGCTCTGCGGCGCGCTGATCCTCGTCAGCGGCCTCACCGGCTGGTTCGAGAAGCTGATGGACCGAATCCCGCTGGCCGTGGCCTCGGCCCTGCTGGCCGGGGTGCTGGCCCGCTTCGGTCTCGATGCCGTGGGCAGCGTGCGCACAGCGCCGCTGCTGGTGCTGCTGATGGCCCTGGCCTACCTGCTGGGCCGGCGCTGGTGGCCACGCTATGCGGTGGTTGTCGTGCTGCTGGTCGGCATCGCGGTGGCGGGCGTGCAGGGGCGGTTGCATCTGGAGCTGGTGGACTGGGCCTGGGCCCGGCCGGTCTGGACCGCGCCGGTGTTCTCGACCGCTGCCCTGGTCGGCGTGGGCCTGCCGCTGTTCCTGGTCACCATGGCCTCGCAGAACCTGCCCGGTGTGGCGGCCCAGCGCGCCTCGGGCTACCAGACGCCGGTCTCGCCCACGCTCACGGTGACAGGTCTTGCCACCCTGGTGCTCGCGCCCTTCGGCGCATTCGCCCTCAATCTGGCGGCGATCACCGCGGCCATCTGCATGGGCCGCGAGGCGCATGAGGATCCGGCCCGCCGCTACTGGGCCTCGGCCGCGGCCGGCGTGTTCTACATCCTGCTGGGCCTGGCCGGTGGTGCGGTAGTGGGACTGCTGGCGGCCTTCCCCAAGGAGCTGGTGGCGGCCGTGGCCGGCCTGGCCTTGCTCGGCACCATCGCGGGCGGGCTTTCGCAGGCACTACAGGATGAGCGCCACCGCGACGCCGCCATCCTGACCTTTCTGGTCACGCTGTCGGGCGTCAGCCTGGCCGGCGTAGGCTCGGCCTTCTGGGGCGTGGTGGCCGGCACGGTTTCTCTGTTGGTGCAACACTTCCGCCGACGCGTTTGAACCATCAAAGAAGTTCCCCTCACCATGAAACTGCTCTTCGTCGCCGACCCGCTGGAGTCGTTCAAGACCTACAAGGACACCACCTTCGCGATGATGCGCGAGGCCGCAAGCCGCGGCCATGAGCTGTGGGCCTGCCATCCGGCCGACCTGGTGTGGCATTCAGGCGGCCGCGTCGTGGCTCGCAGTGCGAGGGCGATCACGCTCACCGGCGATGCCATTGACTGGTTCACCGTGGTGGCCGAAGCCGAGCTGGCCCTCGCCGACATGGGCGCCGTGCTGATGCGCAAGGACCCGCCCTTCGACAGCGAGTATTTCTACGCCACCCACCTGCTGCAGCAGGCCGAGCGCGAAGGCGCCAAGGTGTTCAACCGGCCGGCCGCGCTGCGCGACCATCCGGAAAAGCTGTCGCTCCTGGAGTTCCCGCAGTTCAGCGCGCCCACCCTGGTCACGCGCAGCGAGGCGGCGATCCGCGCCTTCCACAAGGAGCAGGGCGACATCATCCTGAAGCCGCTGGACGGCATGGGCGGCACCGGCATCTTCCGCGTGGCCGCCGATGGCCTGAACCTGGGCGCCATCATCGAGACCCTGAACAAGGGCGGCGCCGAGACGGTGATGGTCCAGCGCTACCTGCCGGCCATCAAGGACGGCGACAAGCGCGTGCTTGTGATCGGGGGCCAGGTCGTGCCTTTCTGCCTGGCCCGCATTCCGCAGGGCGGCGAGGTGCGCGGCAACCTGGCGGCCGGCGGCAAGGGCGTGGCCCAGCCGATCAGCGCGCGCGACCGCGAGATCGCCGAGGCCCTGGGCCCCATCCTGGCGGCGCGCGGCCTGCTGCTGGTGGGCCTGGACGTGATCGGCGACTGCCTCACCGAGATCAACGTCACCAGCCCGACCTGCTTCCAGGAGATCAGCCAGCAGACCGGCTTCGACGTGGCGAAGATGTTCATAGATGCGCTGGAGCAGGCCCTCGCCTGAGGGCCTGCAGGGCTGGCGCCCTTACTTGAAGTCGCCGGCGAACACCAGCTGGAAGCCGTCCAGCTTGAAGTGCCTGCGCAGCGCGGCGTTGACCGCATCCGGCGTCAGCTTGCCGATCGCGTCGATCAGCTGCTGCTGGCGGTCCATGCGGCGATCCAGGTAGAGGTTGCGCGACAGCAGGTCGGCCAGGGCCGGGTCCTGTGCCAGCATCATCCGGCTCTCGTTGACCAGGGCCTGGCGGCCGTCGGCCACTTCCTGGGCCGTGAAGCCCTCGGCCAGCGCCCGGGCCACTTCCTCGCGCAGCGCGGTCTCGACCTTGGCGCGGTTCTGCGGCGCGAAGATCGCGTACAGGAACCAGGCCGAGTCCGGGTCGCGCGGGCGCAGCGATACGCCGCTGCCGACGCCGTAGGACAGACCCTCCTTCTCGCGGATGCGCATCCACAGCCGCGAGCTCATGCTGCCGCCCAGCAGGTGGTTGGCCAGTTGCAGCGCGGCGCGGTCCGGATGGTCGTCGTCGATGGGCATGGGCAGGATGCCGAACAGCATCGCGTTCTGCTTGTCCGGCGTGACCACCTGCTGCACGCGGCCGGGCTGGTCGGAAGCCTTGTCGCCGGTGCGCGCAAAGCGGGTTGTCGCGCGCCAGCTGCCGAACAGCTTCTCGGCCTCGGCCTTCAGCGCGGCGGCATCGAAGTCGCCGACCAGGGACAGCTGGCCGGCATCGGCGCCGTAGAAGCGGGCGTGGAACTGCCTGAGGTCGTCCAGCTTCAGGGCCTTCAGGTCTTGTTCCTGCTCGGCGAAGTTGCGGGCGTAGAACACATGGCCACGCGGATGCTTGTTCAGCGCGGCCTGCGCCACCACCGAGGCCAGGGCCTGCGGTTCGTCACGCTGGGACTGGATGGCGGTGAGGCCCTGGGCGCGCAGCTCTTCCAGGGCCGCGGCCTCGAAGCGGGGCTGACGCAGCATCTCGGCGATCAGGCGCAGCGCCTCCGACGCATGCTCGCGCTTGGTGGCCCAGCTCAGCACCAGCTGGTTGGCGCGCTGGGCCGAGACATTGAGCTCGACCTTGGCCGCATCCAGCGCATCGCGCAGCTGCTGGCGGTTCAGGCGCTCGGTGCCCATGCTCAGCATCGCCGCCAGCTGTTCGGCCGCCGCCTGCTGGCCTTGCAGAGATTCGGCCGTGCCGAAGCGCAATTGCAGCTGGCCGCGCACCGCCTCGCCCCGCGAGGGCTTGGCCAGCAGGGCCAGCTTCATGCCGTTGGTGAGTTGGCTGAGCTGCGTTTGCTTGTCGATATTGGCCGGCGAGGCTTCGAAGGCCGCCACGGCCTGGGCCGCGGCCTGGGGCTTGAACCCGGCCAGTTCCTTGTCCAACTGGACGAAGCTGGGGGCCGGTGCTCGCAGCGGCTTGTCGGTCGGGATGTACTGGGCCAGCGTGCGGTTGCTGCGCTGCAGGTATTCGGTGGCAACGCGCTGCACCTCTTCCAGCTTGATCGCCTTGATGCGGTCGCGCAGCAGGAAGAACAGCCGCCAGTCGCCCTGGGCGATGTATTCGGACAGCGTGATGCCCACCGATTCGGGGCTGGTGAAGCGGCGTTCCCAGTCGTTCAGCCACTTGGTCCTGGCGCGTTGCAGCTCCTCGGCACTCAGCGGTTGCGAGGCAAAGCTCTCGGCGACGGCCAGCAGCTCCTTGTTCATTTCCTCGTGCGAGGCCTGCGGTGCCAGCTCGGCGCTGACGCTGGTGAAGCCTGGTTCGGCCAGCGCCAGACCGAAGTGGCCGACCGAGGCGGCCAGCTTCTTCTCCTCGACCAGGCGCTTGTGCAGACGGCCGCCCGGGGTCTGCGCCAGCACCAGGTTGAGCAGCTCGATGGCGGCGTAGTCGGGGTGCGGGCCGGCCGGAATGTGGTACGCCGCCAGCGACTGCGCCGTGCCGCCCGTGCGGCGCACGGTCACCTGGTTCTCGCCGTCCTGCACCGGGTCGTTGGTGTAGGTGGGCTTGAGCTGGCGCTTGGGCTTGGGCAGCTTGGCGAAGCTCTGCTCCACCCAGTCCAGCACCTTGTTGGCGTCGAACTTGCCGGAGACGATCAGCGTGGCGTTGTCGGGCTGGTAGTACTGGCGGTAGAAGGCCTGCAGCCGCGAGATGTCGACGTTCTCGACGTCGGCGCGGGCGCCAATCGTGTCCTTGCCGTAGTTGTGCCACTGGAACATCGCCGCCAGGGCCCGTTGGGTCGTGGCATTGCCGGGGTCGTTCTCGCCCATCTCCATCTCGTTGCGCACCACGGTCATCTCGGTGTCGAGGTGGCGCTTGGCGATGTGGCTGTGGACCATGGCATCGGCCTGCCATTCCAGGTACCACTTGAGGTTGGCCTCGTTGGCGGCGAAGGCGGCGAAGTAGTTGGTGCGGTCGAACCAGGTCGAGCCGTTGGCCATCAGGCCGCGCTTGCTGAATTCGTCCCAGGGGGCCGGGTACTTGGGGCTGCCCTTGAAGATCAGGTGCTCCAGCAGGTGGGCCATGCCGGTTTCGCCGTAGTTCTCGTGCTTGGAGCCGACGCGGTAGGTCACGTTGACTGTGGTCGTGGGCTTGCTGTCGTCCGGCGCCAGCAGCACCTGCAGGCCATTGGCCAGGCGGTACTCGGTGATGCCTTCGACCGCACGCTGCGGCTTCAGCGAATGGGCGGCGGCCAGGCTGCAAAGGCCGGCCAGGCTCAGCGCCAGGGACAGGCGTGCCAACGAATTTCTTGCTCTCATGGATGTTCCTCCTCCGGGCGGGCGGAATTGCCCGTCTCCAGGGCGCGGAGTCTAGTCCGGCAGCGAGGAGGCTCAGGAAATCAGCGCAAAGGCTGCTTCAATCCTTGATCGGCGCCGGCAGCAGATCGGTCTGCAGCACCTGGTTGCGCTTGTACAGCGCGACCGCCTTGAGCGCCGCCTGCTGGCGGACCGTGGCCTGGCTGCTGTTGGCCGACTCGGCCGCATAGTCGGTGTCGACGCGGCGGCTGCGGGCCGAGGCCAGCGATTCGTAGCTGCCTTCCAGGTTGGCGATCACGCTCTGGAAACCGGCCTGGGCCGCGCCTATGCCGGCCTGCTGGGCGCCGACCTGCTCTATGGCCTGGTCGAGCGCATCGACGGCCTGGCGGGCCTGGTCGGCCGTGGCCAGCGACTGGCCGGCCAGTCTCAGGCCCTGGGTCGAGACATCGGCCAGGTTCAGCTGCTGTTCGCCGCCTTGCTCGTCGGTCTGGACGTTCAGCTGCAGGCTGCCGTCCAGGATGGGGCGGCCGTTGAACTGCACGCCGCCGGCCTGCTTGTCCAGGGTCTCGGACAGCTTGGCGTATTCGGTTTCTATCGCGACCCGGTCGCTGCTGGTGTAGCTGCCGTTGGCGGCCTGGATCGCCAGGTCGCGCATGCGGACCAGGGCGGCGCTGACCTGGCCCAGGGCACCGCCGGCGGTATCGGCCAAGGACAGGGCATCCCCCACGTTGCGGCGCAACTGGCTGGAGGCATTGAGCTGGGCAGAGAGCCGTACGGCGATGGCCGCCACGGCCGCGTCGTCGGAGGCGGTATTGATGGACTTGCCGCTGCCCAGGCGCTGCAGCGAGCGTTCGCGGCTGGCCTGGGTCTGGGTCAGGATCCTGGCAGTGGTGTCTATGGCGTTGGCCATGGGCTTGACTCTCGCGACGAGGCTGGACGTCAGCGGATGGTGGTTCGCGAAGCAAAGCATAGTCGGCGCGCCTGGGGCTGTCGAGACGGACCTCCCCGGGGCATGCGGGACAATCCGCCCCCTATGGCTGTTTTATCGATTACCAATGCCCATCTCGCCTACGGCCACGTGGCCCTGCTGGATGGTGCGAATTTCGCCCTCGAAACCGGCGAGCGGGTCGGCCTGATCGGCCGCAACGGCACGGGCAAGAGCTCGCTGCTCAAGATCCTGGCCGGCCTGGAGAGGCTGGACGACGGGCTCTTGCAGCTGCAGCAGGGCCTGACCAGCGTCTATGTGCCGCAGGAGCCGGCCCTGGACCCGGAGGCTTCGATCTTCGACGTGGTCAGCGAGGGCGTGGCCGAGGCCAAGGCCCTTCGCGACCGTTTCGAGAATCATGCCGAGGGCGAGGACCTGGCGGCGCTGCAGGAGCGCATCGAGCACATCGGTGCCTGGAACTGGGAGCAGCGGGTCGATGAGACCCTGCATCGCCTGGGCCTGGATGGCGAGCGCCGCGTGGGATCGCTGTCGGGCGGGCTGAAGAAGCGCGTGGCCCTGGCCCGTGCCCTGGTGGCCCAGCCCGACGTGCTGCTGCTGGACGAACCGACCAACCACCTGGACCTGGATGCGATCCGCTGGCTGGAAGACCTGCTCAACGGCTTCCAGGGCTCGCTGCTGCTGATCACCCACGACCGCGCCTTCCTGGACAAGGTCTGCAACCGCATCGTCGAGCTGGACCGTGGCCAGATGCGCGGCTATCCGGGCAATTTCGCGGCCTTCCAGGCGGCCAAGGCCTATGAGCTGGAGAACGAGGCGCTGGCCAATGCCCGCTTCGACAAGCTGCTGGCCCAGGAAGAAGTCTGGATACGCAAGGGCGTCGAGGCCCGCCGCACCCGCAGCGTGGCCCGCGTGCAGCGGCTGCACGAGATGCGCGCCGAGCGCGTTGCCCGCCGCGACGTGCAGGGCAAGGTCAGGCTGGACGTGGACACCGGGGCGAGTAGCGGCAAGATCGTGGCCGAGCTCGAGGGCGTGTCCAAGCGCTATGGCGAACGCGACATCGTCCGTGAGTTCACGGCCACCATCCTTCGCGGCGACAAGATCGGCCTGGTCGGCGCCAATGGTGCCGGCAAGACGACGCTGCTGAAGATGATCCTCGGCGAGCTGGCGCCCGACAGCGGCACGGTGCGCCTGGGCAGCAAGCTCAGCGTGGCGTATTTCGACCAGATGCGCGACGCGCTCAATCTCGACGCCACGCTGGCCGACACCATCAGTCCCGGCAGCGAATGGATAGAGATCGGCAGCCAGAAGAAGCATGTGAAGAGCTATCTGGGCGACTTCCTGTTCTCGCCGGCCCGCTCCGATTCGCCGGTGCGCACGCTGTCGGGCGGCGAGCGCAACCGCCTGCTGCTGGCGCGGCTGTTCGCACGGCCGGCCAATGTGCTGGTGCTGGACGAGCCGACCAACGACCTGGACATCGAGACGCTGGAACTGCTGGAAGAGCTGCTGGCCGACTACGACGGCACGGTCTTCCTGGTCAGCCACGACCGGCGCTTCCTCGACAACGTGGTCACCTCGACCATCGTCAACGAGGGCGAGGGGCGCTGGCGCGAGTATGAGGGCGACATCGAGGACTGGCTGATCCAGAGCCAGCGCGCCGCCGCCCTGCAGGCCAAGGCCGCGCCGGCCGCTGCTCCGGTTGCGGCGCCTGCGCCAGCCCCCGCTGTGCCCGCACGTCGCAAGCTCAGCTACAAGGAACAGCGCGAGCTGGACGAGATCCCCGGCCGCATCGCGGCGCTGGAGGCCGAGCAGGCCCAGCTGCATGGGCTGATCAACGGCACCGAGCTGTATGCCCAGGGCACGGCCCGCATCGGCGAGGTGACGCAGCGCGCGGCCGCCATTGACGACGAATTGCTGGCGCTGATGGAGCGTTGGGAGTTGCTCGAAGCGCGCTGAACGGTGGAGCCGGCCGCCGGGTCGTTCAGAGCTTGGTCAGCTGGGCGGCCGGGACCAGGCCGGACTGGCCGCGCAGCTGGACCGCCAGCTCGCCGTGGCGGATCACGATGTACTCGATGGTGCTGGTCTTGCCGGCATGGCTGACCTTGTCGCCGGGCTTGAGGGCCGGCTGCATGGGCGGAAGCACGATGGGGCGGGGCGGGGCGGCCGACTTGGCCGGCGCCGGGGGCTTCATCACCTGCATCATGCGGGCGTGCAGATCCGGTCTTTCCTGGGCCAGGGCGTCCAGCGACTTGCGCAAGGCGTCGCGCAGGTCGGTGGCGGCGAACGGCTTCTTCAAGAGGAAGCGGGCGCCCGCCTGGCTGGCCTTGGCTTCCAGCTCCGGCGTGATCTCGAAGCTCAGCAAGGCCAGCCGGCAGCCCGGGTTGGCCTGCTTGAGCTGCTCGAACAGCGCGAACGCATCCAGCTCCGACTTGGGAAAGTCGTCACAGATCAGGAAGTCGGGCGGCTGCTGGCGGCCCAGTTCCAGTGCCTGTACGGTGTCACTGGCGACGGCCAGGCTGTCGGTCGGAAAGCCATAGCCTTGCAGCAGCTGGCGCGCAAAGGTCTGCACGCCGGCCAAGGCATCGACGATCAGGAATCGCAGAGGGGCACTGTCGCTCATGTCGGTACGAAAACAGCGGGGCGACAAGCGGGGTTCAAGGCCTGCCGGAAAGCGCAAATCCTAGCCGCCTGAGCCCGCCTGCGGCGCAAAGTCCCAGCGATTCGCGGCGATTTTTTTGCGGCTGTTTATGAGCCGCCGAGGCCATGCACCAGACCGTGCCAGTGAGCGCACACCAAGGGTGCGTGGATCGCTCAAAGTTCCTGCCGCAAGGTCTGCAGCAGCTTCCAGAAGCGAGCGTCCTGGGCGGTCGCGAAATTGATGCGCATGGCGGTGCCGGCCCGGCGCGTGGCGCTGAACAGCAGGCCGGGCGCGATCAGCCAGCCCAGGTCCAGCAGACGCTGGGCGGCGCGCTCGGTGTCCACGCCCACATCGACCCAGCCGAACAGGCCTTGCGGCGGCGTGATGAACTGGCAGCCGGCGTCCAGGGCCAGGCGCACGGCGCGCTGCCGAGCCGCATCGAGCCGGGTATTGACTCGCTCGGCGTGGCGGCGCAGCTGGCCTTGCTCCAGGCATAGCGCCACGGCGCGCTCCATCAAGGGGCTGGTGGTCAGCGTGGACAGCAGCTTGAGGTTGGTCAGCTTGTCTATGCGCTCGGGGCTGGCTGCCACATAGCCGACCCGCCAGGCCGGCGTGAGGATCTTGGAGAAACCCGACACGTAGAGCGTGCGCCTGAGCCCGTCCAGCGCCGACAGCCGCGGAGCATGGTTGGGCGCCATGAAGGCATAGGTGTCGTCCTCGACGATCAGCAGGTCGGCCCGCTCGGCCAGCTTGAGGATCTGGTGGGCAGCGGCCAGGCTCAGGGTCTGGCCGGTCGGGTTGTGCAGTACCGAGACGGTGACATACATGCGCGGCCGGTGCTCGTCGATCAGGCGGTCCATCACCGCGAGGTCGGGGCCATCGGCGCCGCGCGGCACCGGCAGCAGGCGCATGCCGGCCTGGGTCAGGCGGGCGTACTCGATGGCCCAGCCTGGGTCGTCGACCAGCACCGCATCGCCCGGTTGCAAGAGACCGCGGGTGATCAGGTCCAGCGCATGGGTCGCGCCTACGGTGCTCAGGACCTGGCTGGGCGTGGCTGCAATTCCCAGGTCGGCATTGAGCCGCTGGGCCAGCACCTCGCGCAAGCGCACATCGCCGCCAGGCTCGCCGTACTGAAGGGTCAGCGCATCAGCTCCCTGGGCCACGACCTTGCGCAGCGCGCTCTGCAGCATGGGCCGGTCCAGCCAATCGGCGGGCAGGGTGCCCAGTCCGGGCGAGGTGGCGGCGTCGGCCTGGAACATGCCGCGTATCAGGGCCGTGGCATCGAAGGCCCGCGGCGCGGTGGCCACCGGCGCGCTGCGGGCGGCCGGTTTGAGCTTGGGGGCCGATTCACGCACGAAGAAGCCGCGCTGCTTGCGCGCCTCCAGCAGGCCGGCGGCCAGCAGCTGGTCGTAAGCGGCGACCACGGTGTAGGGGCTCACGCCATGGTGGCGGGCGCATTCGCGCACCGAGGGCAGGCGGGCGCCGGGCAGCAGCAGTCGCTGCTGTATGCGCTCGGCATAGCGCTGGGCCAACTGCTGGGCCAGCGGCGTGCTGGCACTGCGTATGAGTTGGTCGCGGGGGCTGCTTGTGCTGGTGCTCATGCCAATACAGATCCGTTCGATGTACGGGTGAGTGTATCGGTGCTGTACTGGTCGAGCCGCTAGACTGGGCCGCCATGAACCCTGCTTCGAGACGCCAGCCGCGCATCCTCGGCATCCTGGCCGGGATGAGCTGGGAATCCAGCAGCCATCTCTACCAGCTGCTGAACCGCTCCGTGGCCGCGCGCCTGGGCGGCCTGCACAGTGCCCGGCTGCTGATGCACAGCGTCGACTTCGCCGAGGTCGAGGCGCTGCAGCGCTCGGGCGACTGGGAGGCGGCCGGCCTGCTGCTCGGCGAGGCCGCGGCGGGGCTCAAGGCGGCCGGGGCCGGCGCGCTGATGATTGCCGCCAACACCATGCACAAGGTGGCCGACCAGGTCGAGAGCCTCGGTGGCCTGCCGCTGATCCACATCGTCGATGCCACGGCCGAGGCCCTGAAGGCGGCCGGCGTGCGCCGCGCCGGCCTGCTGGCCACCCGCTACACGATGGAAGGCGAGTTCTATCGCGGCCGCATGCGGGACCGGCATGGCATCGAGATCCTGATTCCGGGCGAGCAGCAGCGGACCGAGGTCCATCGCGTGATCTACGAGGAGCTGTGCCGCGGCCAGGTGCTCGAGCGCTCGCGCCAGTTCTACCGCGGGGCGATTGCCGAGCTGGCCGGCGCCGGCGCCGAGGCCGTGATCCTCGGCTGCACCGAGCTGTGCCTGCTGCTCGATGTGCAGCGCGACGCCGACCTGCTGCCGCTGTTCGACGGCACGGCCCTGCATGCGCAAGCCGCCGTCGACTGGCTGCTGCTTGCCTATGATGATTCCCAGGGCCGTTGAGCCCGTTGCAACCGAGAGAGCCATGAGTACTGTCTGGACCCAAGCGCGCCGCGCCGCGCGCATGAACCCCTCGATCATTCGCGAGATCCTCAAGGTCACCGAAAAGCCCGGCATCCTGTCGATGGCCGGCGGCCTGCCCTCGGCCGACACCTTCCCGGTCGAGGCACTGAAGGCGGCCTGCGATGCCGTGCTGACCCACAACGCCAAGGAATCGCTGCAATACGCGGCCAGCGAAGGCTTCGCGCCGCTGCGCGAGTGGGTGGCGGCCCGCGTGGCCCAGCTGGGCATGAAGATCGATCCGGACCAGGTCCTGATCACCAGCGGTTCCCAGCAGGGCCTGGACCTGGTCGGCAAGGTGTTGTGCGACCAGGGTGCACCGGTGGCCGTGGAGACTCCCACCTACCTCGGCGCGCTGCAGGCCTTCACGCCCTATGAGCCGATCTTCACCAGCCTGGAGAGCGACCACGAGGGCGTGCGCCCCGAGGCCTTCGGCCGCCTGGCCCATGATGCGCCCGGCACCCGCTTCGCCTACCTGCTGCCCAACTACCAGAACCCCACCGGCCGGGTGATGAGCCAGGAGCGCCGCCAGGCCGTGGTGACCGCGGCCAAGGCGGCCGGCGTGCCCATCGTCGAAGACAACCCCTATGGCGACCTCTGGTTCGATCAGGCGCCACCGCCGGCCCTGGCCTCGCTGTGGCCCGAGGGCACGATCTACCTGGGCTCGTTCTCCAAGATCCTGACGCCCGGCTTCCGCCTGGGCTACCTCATCGCCCCAAAGGAGCTGTATCCCAAGCTGCTGCAGGCCAAGCAAGCGGCCGACCTGCACACGCCGGGCTTCAACCAGCGCGTGGTCCATGAGGTCATCAAGAACGGCTTCCTGGAAGGCCATATCCCCAGCATCCGTGCGCGCTACAAGGCCAATCGCGATGCCATGGCCGAGTCGCTCCAGCAGCACCTGCCCGAGGGCTGCGAATGGCTGAAGCCCGAGGGTGGCATGTTCTTCTGGATCCGCCTGCCCGAGGGCTTCGACGCCATGGCCCTGCTGCCGCAGGCGGTGGACGCGGGTATCGCCTTCGTGCCCGGCGCGGCTTTCTACGCCCAGTCGCCGGATCTGCGCACGCTGCGCCTGTCCTTCGTGACGCTGACGCCCGAGCTGATACGCGACGGCGTCGCCATCCTGGGCAAGGTGCTGCGCGAGGTGATGGCCACGGCCGAAGCCCCGGCTCCTTGATGGCCGAGGCCCTGCCGGAGAACTGGCGCGTAGACACGGCCTGGGATCGGGCCGATCTGACGGCCGCCCATGCCTATCTAGTCACCGCCTACTGGTGCGAAGGCATTCCGCTGGATCTGCTCGAAAGGGCGATGCGGAGCTCGCTGAACTTCGTGCTGCGCGACGAGACAGGCCGGCTGCGCGGCTATGCCCGCGCGATCACGGACCAGGCCACGTTTGCCTATCTCTGCGACGTGTTCGTCGAGGACGGCCTGCGCGGGCGCGGCCTCGGCGATGCGCTGATCGCGGCCGTGATGGCCCACCCGGCCTTGCAAGGGCTGCGACGCTTTTCGCTGTTCACCCGCGATGCCCACGGGCTCTATGCCCGCCACGGCTTCCAGCCGCTGGCCACGCCGGACCGCGGCATGGAGGTGGTGCGGCCGGGGCTCTATCTGCAGAACAAAGAGGAATCGAAATGAGCCTGCTGCGCCGCTTCGTGCAAGTCGATGTGTTCACCGCCCAGCCGCTCAAGGGCAACGCTCTGGCCGTGGTCGTTGATGGTGGAGGCCTGAGCGATGCCGAGATGGCGGCGTTCGCGCGCTGGACCAATTTGTCGGAGACCACCTTCCTGCTGGAGCCGACCGACCCGGCGGCCGACTACCGGGTGCGCATCTTCACGCCCGGCGGCGAGCTGCCTTTCGCCGGCCATCCGACGCTGGGCTCGGCCCATGCCTGGCTGGCCAGCGGCGGCGACCCCAAGAAGCCGGGCGAAGTAATGCAGCAATGCGAGATCGGCCTGGTGCGGATCAAGCGTCAGGGGGCTCGACTGGCTTTCGCCGCGCCGCCGCTGCGCCGCTCGGGGCCGGTCGAGCCGGAACTGCGCGAGCAGGCGCTGCGCGCGCTGGGGCTTCAGGAAGCAGAGATGCTGGACCTGGTCTGGGTCGACAACGGTCCGCAGTGGATGGCCGCGCGGCTGGCCAGCGCCGAAGCGGTACTGGCGCTGAAGCCGGACTTCATAGCGATGAAGGGACTGAAGCTCGGCGTGGTCGGCGCCTATCCGGCCGGCCAGGAACTGCAGTTCGAGGTGCGGGGCTTCGTGCCGGGCCTGGGTGTGCCCGAGGATCCGGTCACCGGAAGCCTCAACGCCGGCCTGGCGCTATGGCTGATGCAGGCCGGCCATGCACCCGAGGCCTATCTGGCCGGCCAGGGCAAGGCTCTGGGTCGCGACGGCCGGGTCCATGTCTGGCGCGATGCCGAGGCGACCTGGATAGGCGGAGACGTGGCGTCGCTGATCCATGGCCAGGTTCGCCTCTAGGAACGACTGCTTCAGTTGTCCTTTTCGGCCTGGAACGTGTCGTGGCAGGCCTTGCAGGTCTTGCCCACGGCGCCGAAGGCTGCCTTGAACTGATCGAGATTGCCGGTCTTGGCAGCGGCTTCCAGCTTGGGCGCCTCGGCCTGGAAGGCGTCGGCCGCTTCCTTGAATTTGGCCGTTTCGGTCCAGACCTCGGGCTTGGCGCGGTGCGGCAGGCCCTTGTCGGTGCCGGGTCCGAACGAGTTGAACGGCAGCTTGGCCAGCATGGCGACGAGTTGGGCGTTGTCGGCCGCGACCGCGGCATCGAAGGGGATGCGGCCCTGGGCCATGGCGCCCAGGCGGCCGAAATGCGAGCCCATCAGCGTCATCACCGACTTGCGGTACTTGATGGCCTGCTCGGGGCGCTGCTGGGCCTGGGCGGCACCAGCCAGGACGACGGTGCCGGCCAGGGCGATCAGAACTTGCTTGAACATCCGGGAATCCTTTGCTGCGAGAGGTGGGGCTGAGGATGCGGCGGCACCGCCGCGCGGTCGAGTGTATGGAATTTGCAGCGCCGGCGTGCTGCGGTATCGTTGCCGCCTTCGCACTGCGGGATTGCAAGCAAGAGGCATGGCCGACGGTCGTCATCAGGATCATGAAGAGGTGCGGGTCTGGGACCTGCCGACCCGGCTGTTCCACTGGGCCCTGGTACTGTGCGTGCTGGGCTCGGTGACCAGCGCCAAGATCGGTGGCAATGCCATGGTCTGGCATATGCGGCTGGGCTATGCGGTGCTGGCCCTGGTGGGCTTCCGGCTGCTGTGGGGCCTGGTCGGCGGGCGCTGGTCGCGCTTCACCCATTTCATCTACAGCCCGGCGGCCATCTGGCGCTACCTGCGCCGCAAGCCACGTGAGGGCGAGCATTTCGACGTGGGCCACAACCCGCTGGGCGGACTGTCTGTGCTGGCCATGCTGGTCTGGCTGCTGATGCAGATCGGTTCGGGCCTGATTGCCGACGACGAGATCGCCAACACCGGGCCGCTGATACGCCTGGTCTCCAGCGAGGCCAGCCTGGCCTGGACCGGTTATCACAAGAGCTGGGGCCAGTGGGGCCTGTTCCTGCTGATAGGCCTGCATGTGGTGGCCATCATCTATTACCGCTTCGGCCATGGGCGCGACCTGATCGGCCCCATGCTGAGCGGCAACAAGCGCTTGCCGGCCCATGTACCCGCCACCCGCGATACCGTGGCCACGCGCCTGTTTGCGCTGACGCTATTGGCGGCCTGCGTGGCAGCCGTCTATTTGCTCGTTGTGATGGGGGGAGGGGAATGAGCAGTCCCGAGATCATGCTGCGGGTGCCCGAGAGTGCCGAGCAGTGGGATGAGGCGCGCAAGCTGCTGATCGATTACAGCGAGAGCCTGGCGGTCGACCTCTGCTTCCAGGGCTTCGAGGCCGAACTGGCCGGCCTGCCCGGGCCCTACGCACAGCCGCGTGGCGTGTTCCTCGTCGCCTGGGTCGATGGCCAGCCGGCGGGCTGCGGCGCATTTCGGGATCTGACCGATTCCGACTACCCGAACGCCTGCGAGATGAAGCGGCTCTTCGTCCGCCCGGCCTTCCGCCGTTTCGGCCTCGGCCGCAGCCTGACCCAGGCGCTGATAGACCGGGCGACCGAGGCTGGCTATTCCAATATGTTGCTCGACACGCTGGACGACATGGAGGCGGCGCGCGGCCTGTACGAGAGCCTGGGCTTCGTCGAAGTGCCGCCGTTCTATTTCAATCCCATCCCGGGCGCCCACTACCTCAAAGTGGAACTGGGCTGACCGGGTTACCTGCGGTTTCGGCCCTAGCATCGCCGGCCATGAATGAATTGCTGATCGAATGCGCCGGCGCTGCACCGGCCCGGCTGGGCGAATCCCCCTTGTGGTGCGAGGCCGAGCAGGCGCTCTACTACGTGGACATCGCCGCACACCAGGTGCTCAGGCTCGCCGCAGACGGTGCCCTCAGGAGCTGGCAGCTGGAGGCCGAACCGGGCTGCATCGCCTTGGCCGAACAGGGCGGTCTGCTGGTTGCGAGGCGCGACGGGCTCTGGCATCTGGATACCGCCACCGGTGGTAGCCGGCAGCTGGGAGCGCCGCCTTTCGATCCGGCCAAGCAGCGTTTCAACGACGGCAAGCCGGACGCCGCCGGCCGCTTCTGGATAGGCACCATCGACGACGCGCGCCAGCCCGAAGCGGCGCTGTACCGCTGGGCCGACGGCGGTTTCCAGCGCATGGCCGAGGGCATCACCAATTCCAACGGCCTGGCCTGGAGCCCGGACCAGGGCACGATGTACTGGACCGACACCAAGGCGCATGAGATCTACGCCTTCGACTTCGATCCGGCGACCGGGGCGATTGCGAATCGGCGCCGCTTCGCCCGGTTCCCGGCTCGCGTGGCCGGCGAACCTCTGGAAAGCTACGGCGGCCGGCCCGATGGCGCGACCGTTGATGCCGAGGGTTGCCTGTGGGTCGCGATGTACGAAGGCGCGCGCATCGTGCGACTGTCGCCCGCGGGCGAGTTGCTGCAGGCGGTCCGGTTGCCGGTGCGCTGTCCGACGATGCCGGCCTTCGGCGGCCCGGACCTCAAGACGCTCTACATCACCACCGCACGTGATGGGCGCCCGACCGATGAGCTGGCACGCGAGCCCTTTGCGGGTTGTGTGCTGAAGGTCCAGTTGCCGGTCTGCGGGTTTGCACCGAGGCCTGCACGGGGCTGAGCCCCACTTCCGGCACTGGCCGGGCTCGTCTGCGCTGTCCTTTTCTGGGGCGCGGCGCCCGGGATTGTCAGGAAACTTCGGGTTTCCACATATAATCTTTGGGTTTTGCCGACCGCCCCTGAGACAAACGTGACCCCTATCGAGATGCGCGCCCGAGACAAGGCGTCATCGACCGGCTGGGATGACGAGAGCGAGGGACATGCGGGCGACGAAGCGGCTTTCAAGGCCCTGTCCCGCGAGGAGGCAGAAGCCCTGAAGGCAAAACATCCCTCTCTCTCGCCTTGGCGGGTGGTGGCGGCCGAGGCTGCCATTGGTGGGGTGCTGGTCGGTCTCTGGTGGGTGTTCGCCGGAGCTGTCCAGGGAAGGTCGGCGCTGTATGGCGCCCTGGCCGTCGTGATGCCTGCTGCCTTGATGGCCTGGGGCATGACGCGGCGCCGGACCGTGAACATTGGAGCCGCCGTGCTCTCGTTCGCAGTCTGGGAGCTGATCAAGATTTTGCTGACCGGCGTCATTTTGGTGGCGGTGGTCAGGCAGGTCGCCGATCTGAGTTGGCTGGCAATGCTGCTGACCATGATCGGATGCCTGAAAGGTAACTGGCTGGCCCTGTTCACGCAGGGTCGATTCAAAAAAGCTTAAGAAGACGGACCCGAACATGTCAGCAGAAGGACACGCGCCGACCGCCGGTGAGTACATCCAGCACCACCTGACCTACTTCAACAGCGTCGGTGGCAAGCAAGCCTCGCTGGTGGACTTCAGTGTCATCAACTACGACACGCTGTTCTGGTCGCTGGCCATGGGCCTGCTGGGCCTGTTCCTGCTGTGGCTGGGTGCCCGCAAGGCGACCGCCGGCGTGCCAGGCCGCTTCCAGGCTGCCGTGGAACTGCTGGTCGAGATGGTCGGCAACCAGACGGCCGGCCTGATCCACAACGAACAGTCGCGCCGCGTGATTGCCCCCCTGGGCCTCACCGTCTTTGTCTGGGTGTTCCTGATGAACGCCATGGACTTCCTCCCCCTCGACGTCATTCCCAACGCCTGGGCTGCCATCTACGGCGGCATGGGCCATGACCCGCACCACGCCTACATGCGCGTCGTGCCCACGGCCGACATCAACGCCACGCTGGGCATGTCGATTGCCGTGCTGCTGATCTGTCTGTTCTACAACATCAAGATCAAGGGCATGGGCGGCTGGGCTCACGAGCTGGTCTGCGCCCCCTTCGGCAGCAGCAAGAACCCGGTTCTGGCCGTGGTCCTGGGCCTCGTCAACTTCGCCATGCAGCTGATCGAATTCGCCGCCAAGACGATTTCGCATGGCATGCGACTGTTCGGCAACATGTTTGCCGGCGAACTGATCTTCATGCTGATCGCGCTGATGGGCGCGGCCTGGACCGGCGCCAACGCGCCCAGCGCACTGCTGTTCCTGGGCCATTTCATCGCCGGTTTCGCCTGGGCCCTGTTCCACATCCTTGTGGTCGTGCTGCAGGCCTTCATCTTCATGATGCTGACCCTGGTGTACCTGGGCCAAGCACACGAAGCGCACTGATCGCGCTACAGCGGTTCTAGAGTTTTTCCCTTCGCTTTTTTCTTTTCTCTTTACCTGAACAACTAGGAGTCATCATGGAACAAGTCTACGGTCTGGTCGCTCTGGCCTGCGGTCTGATCATCGGTCTGGGCGCTATCGGTGCCTGTATCGGTATCGCTCTGATGGGCGGCAAGTTCCTGGAGTCGTCGGCTCGCCAGCCCGAGCTGATGGGCGAACTGCAAGTCAAGATGTTCCTGCTGGCCGGCCTGATCGACGCCGCCTTCATCATCGGCACTGGTATCGCCCTGTGGTTCGCCACGTCGACCTTCCTGAAGTAATCCTCTTCTGACCCTGCATTAGGGAGGATTCCCAAGTGAATCTGAACGCAACACTGATCGCGCAGATCGTCGTGTTCCTCGCGTTCGTCGGCTTCACGATGAAGTTCGTGTGGCCTCCGATCACGAAGGCGCTGGACGAACGTGCCGCGAAGATCCGCGACGGCCTGGCCGCCGCGGACAAGGCCAAGTCCGAGCTGGCCAACGCCAGCAAGGCTGCCGACGAGCAGCGCGCACAAGCGCGCGGCGAGACCACGCAACTGCTGTCGGACGCTGAAAAGCGCGCCGCCGCCATCGTGGAAGAAGCCAAGAAGCGTGCCGAGGAAGTCGGCGCCAAGATCGTGGCCGACGCCAAGGTGGAAGCCGAGAGCCAGGCCACCCGTGCCCGCGAAGCCCTGCGCGAGCAGGTCGCTGCGCTGGCCGTCAAGGGCGCCGAGCAGATCCTGCAGCGCGAGGTCAATGCCAGCGTGCACGCCGAATTGCTGGGCCGTCTGAAGACGGAGCTGTAATCATGGCCGAGCTCGCAACCATTGCCCGCCCGTACGCCGAAGCGCTGTACCAGGTCGCACAGAAGCACGACGTGAAGGCTTGGGGCCAGGCGCTTGACGCGCTGGCCCTGGTCGCCGCCGACGCCGAGCTGCGCCAGTTCGCCGACAACCCCAAGGTCACGGCCGAGCAGGTCTTCGCGGTGATCACCGCGGCGGCCAAGCAAGAAGCCCTGGCCCCGGAGCTGCAGAACTTCCTGCGCACGGTGGTGGCGAACGGCCGCCTCGCGGCGCTGCCGGCGGTGGTCGAGCAGTTCCATGCCCTGGCCAACGCGGCCGCCGGCGTGGCCGACGCGCAGATCTTCAGCGCCTACCCCATCGACGCAGCCCAGCTGAACGATGTGGTGGCCACGCTGGAGAAGCGCTTCGGTCGCAAACTGGTGCCGCAGGTCGCGCTGGAACCCTCGCTGATCGGCGGTATCCGCGTGGTCGTTGGCGACGAGGTGCTGGACACCTCGGTCAAGGCCCGCCTGGAACGCATGAAGGTGGCTCTGACGGCTTGAGCCTCGCGGCTCTAGTCGGCAACAACACTGACCGAATCACCCCCCTTGGTCCGAGTAGCGCTCCACCGGAGTGCGTACCGCGGGACCGAGCAGATGGGAGCAAGCAATGCAACTGAATCCTGCTGAAATTTCCGAACTCATCAAGTCCCGCATCGAGGGTCTGGGTGCTTCGACCGACGTCCGCAACCAGGGCACCGTGGTGTCCGTGTCTGACGGCATCGTCCGCGTCCACGGCCTGTCCGATGTGATGCAAGGCGAAATGCTGGAGTTCCCGGCTGGCGCCGACGGCCAGCCGGCCTTCGGCCTGGCCCTGAACCTCGAGCGCGACTCCGTCGGCGCCGTGATTCTGGGTGCCTACGAGCACATCTCGGAAGGCGACACCGTCAAGTGCACGGGCCGCATCCTGGAAGTGCCGGTCGGCCCCGAGCTGATCGGCCGCGTGGTCAACGCCCTGGGCCAGCCGATTGACGGCAAGGGCCCGATCAACGCCAAGATGACCGACGTCATCGAGAAGGTGGCTCCGGGCGTGATCGCACGTAAGAGCGTCGACCAGCCGGTGCAGACCGGCCTGAAGTCGATCGACTCGATGGTGCCCGTCGGCCGTGGCCAGCGCGAGCTGATCATCGGCGACCGCCAGACCGGCAAGACCGCCGTGGCCATCGACGCCATCATCAACCAGAAGGGTCAGAACATGACCTGCGTCTACGTTGCGATCGGCCAGAAGGCTTCGTCGATCAAGAACGTGGTGCGTGCCCTGGAAGCTGCCGGCGCGATGGAATACACCATCGTCGTCGCTGCCTCGTCGTCGGAATCGGCGGCCATGCAGTACGTGTCGGCCTACTCGGGCTGCACGATGGGCGAGTACTTCCGCGACCGCGGCCAGGACGCCCTGATCGTTTACGACGACCTGTCCAAGCAAGCCGTGGCCTACCGCCAGGTCTCGCTGCTGCTGCGCCGTCCGCCGGGCCGCGAAGCCTACCCGGGCGACGTGTTCTATCTGCACAGCCGCCTGCTGGAGCGTGCCGCTCGCGTCAACGCCGACTACGTCGAAGCCTTCACCAAGGGTGAAGTCAAGGGCAAGACCGGCTCGCTGACCGCGCTGCCCATCATCGAGACGCAAGCCGGCGACGTTTCCGCCTTCGTGCCGACCAACGTGATCTCGATCACCGACGGCCAGATCTTCCTGGAAACCAGCCTGTTCAACGCCGGTATCCGCCCCGCCATCAACGCCGGTATCTCGGTGTCGCGCGTCGGTGGTGCTGCCCAGACCAAGCTGATCAAGTCGCTGTCCGGCGGTATCCGTACCGACCTGGCCCAGTACCGTGAGCTGGCTGCCTTCGCGCAGTTCGCTTCCGACCTGGACGAGTCGACCCGCAAGCAGCTGGACCGCGGTGCCCGCGTGACCGAACTGCTGAAGCAGGCTCAGTACTCGCCGCTGTCGATCAGCCTGATGGGCGCGACGCTGTATGCCGTGAACAAGGGTTTCATGGACAGCATCGACACCAAGAAGGTCCTGGCTTTCGAGCACGGCCTGCACCAGTTCCTGAAGACCAGCCACGCCGCTCTGCTGGCCAAGCTGGAAGCCGACAAGGCCATGGACAAGGATGCTGAAGCCGAGCTGAACGCCGCGATCACGACGTTCAAGAAGTCCTTCGCTTAATCGACCATGACCGGGCTGTGATGCAAAGAGCGGCCCGGACCTAACAGGAGAAATCATGGCATCAAGCAAGGAAATTCGCGGCAAGATCAAGTCGGTCGAGAACACCAAGAAGATCACCAAGGCCATGGAAATGGTCGCCGCTTCCAAGATGCGCAAGGCGCAGGAGCGGATGCGCTCGGCACGGCCCTACAGCGAGAAGATCGGCAACATCGCCGCCAATCTCGCCACGGCCAACCCCGAGTACAAGCATCCCTTCCTGAGCGCGAACGCGGAAGCGAAGACGGTGGGCTTCGTGGTCGTCACGACCGACAAGGGCCTGTGCGGCGGTCTGAACACCAACCTGCTGCGCGCCACCACGACCAAGCTCAAGGAGCTGGAAGCGGCGGGCCAGAAGCCCGAGGTCGTTGCCATCGGCAACAAGGGCCTGGGCTTCATGAACCGCATCGGCGCCAAGGTCGTTTCTCAGGTGACGCAGCTGGGCGACCAGCCGCACATCGAGAAGATGATCGGCCCGGTCAAGGTGCTGCTCGACGCGTATGCCGAAGGCAAGCTGTCGGCCGTCTACCTCTGCTACACCCGCTTCATCAACACGATGAAGCAGGAGCCTGTGGTGCAGCAGCTGCTGCCCCTGAGCACCGAGGGCATGAAGACGGCCGGTGGCAACCACTCGTGGGATTACCTCTACGAGCCGGATGCCGCGACCGTCATCGACGAGCTGCTGGTCCGCTACACCGAGGCCCTGGTCTACCAGGCCGTCGCAGAAAACATGGCGTCCGAGCAATCGGCACGCATGGTGGCCATGAAGGCCGCTACCGACAACGCCGGCACCCTGATCGGTGAGCTGAAGCTGGTCTACAACAAGACCCGCCAGGCCGCGATCACCAAGGAGCTCAGCGAAATTGTCAGTGGCGCGGCCGCCGTCGGCTGATCGCGTGCTAACGCTACAAGTTTTGAATTGAAGGAACGAAGAAATGGCTAACACTCAACAAGTGGGCAAGATCGTTCAGTGCATCGGCGCCGTGGTGGACGTGGAATTCCCGCGTGACCAGATGCCGCGTGTCTACGACGCGCTGAAGATGGATGGCTCGGCCCTGACGCTGGAAGTCCAGCAGCAGCTGGGCGACGGCGTGGTTCGCACCATCGCTCTGGGTTCGTCGGACGGCCTGCGCCGCGGCACCCAGGTCTACAACACCGGCGAGAACATCAAGGTGCCGGTGGGCAAGGCCACGCTGGGCCGCATCATGGACGTGCTGGGCAACCCTATCGACGAACGTGGTGACGTGGACCAGGCCATGACCGCCTCGATCCACCGCGCTGCTCCGGCCTACGACGAGCTGAGCCCGTCGCAGGACCTGCTGGAAACCGGCATCAAGGTGATCGACCTGATCTGCCCGTTCGCCAAGGGCGGCAAGGTGGGTCTGTTCGGTGGCGCCGGCGTCGGCAAGACCGTGAACATGATGGAGCTGATCAACAACATCGCCAAGGCTCACTCGGGTCTGTCGGTGTTCGCTGGTGTCGGCGAGCGTACCCGTGAGGGCAACGACTTCTATCACGAGATGGCCGATTCGGGCGTCGTGAACCTCGAGAAGCTCGAAGACTCCAAGGTCGCCATGGTCTACGGCCAGATGAACGAGCCCCCGGGCAACCGTCTGCGCGTGGCCCTGACCGGCCTGACCATCGCCGAGTCGTTCCGCGACGAAGGCCGTGACGTGCTGTTCTTCGTGGACAACATCTACCGCTACACCCTGGCCGGTACCGAAGTGTCGGCACTGCTGGGTCGTATGCCGTCGGCCGTGGGCTACCAGCCGACGCTGGCCGAGGAAATGGGCCGTCTGCAAGAGCGGATCACGTCGACCAAGGTCGGTTCGATCACCTCGATCCAGGCCGTCTACGTTCCCGCGGACGACCTGACCGACCCGTCGCCTGCCACCACCTTCGCCCACTTGGACGCCACCGTCGTTCTGTCGCGCGACATCGCCTCGCTGGGTATCTACCCCGCCGTCGATCCGCTGGACTCGACCTCGCGCCAGGTGGACCCGAACGTGGTCGGCGAAGAGCACTACACGACCACCCGCGCCGTCCAGCAAGTGCTGCAGCGCTACAAGGAACTGCGCGACATCATCGCGATCCTGGGCATGGACGAGCTGTCGCCGGAAGACAAGCTGGCCGTGGCCCGCGCCCGCAAGATCCAGCGTTTCCTGTCGCAGCCTTTCCACGTGGCCGAAGTCTTCACCGGCTCGCCGGGCAAGTACGTGCCGCTGAAGGAAACCATCCGCGGCTTCAAGATGATCGTGGCCGGCGAGTGCGACCACCTGCCGGAGCAGGCCTTCTACATGGTCGGCACGATCGACGAAGCCTTCGAAAAGGCCAAGAAGCTCCAGTAAGCGGCGCATTCGGGCCTCATGCGTCGTTGCCGTGCTCGCCGGGTGCCCAACCCGGCTGCGCACGGCGCCTAGCCTGAGACCCGACTGCTTGCTTACTGAACCTTCTTACACGCTAAAGGAAGATTGACATGGCAACTCTCCACGTTGATGTGGTGTCCGCCGAGGAGCAGATCTTCTCGGGCGAGGCCAAGTTCGTCGCGCTGCCGGGCGAAGGCGGTGAGCTGGGCATCCTGCCCCAGCACACGCCGCTGATCACCCGCATCAAGCCGGGTGCCGTGCGCATCGAGAAGCTGGACGGCGGCGAAGAGTTCGTCTTCGTGGCCGGCGGCATCCTCGAGGTGCAGCCGGGCACGGTGACCGTGCTGGCCGACACCGCCATCCGCGGCAAGGACCTGGACGAAGCCAAGGCGACCGAGGCCAAGAAGCTGGCCGAGGAAGCGATGAAGAACGCCAAGAGCGACATCGACTTTGCCGCCGCGCAAAGCGAGTTCGCTGCCATGGCCGCCCAGATCGCTGCGCTGCGCAAGTTCCGCAAGAAGTAAATCCACGCTGATGCGTCGCGACTCCTGCCGGGGTCGCCGTATCATCCCCAACGCCCGCGGATGCAAGTCCGGCGGGCGTTGTCTTTTCTCAGCCTGAAGCCCCATGGCCAAGCCGATTGCACTGACCCGCCACCAGGGCCTAGACGCCCTTGAATTGCGCGCCCCCGACGGCGCCGCTGCCACGCTGCTGCTGCATGGCGCCCACCTGGTGTCCTGGAAGCCGGCTGGCGCCGGCGAGCAGCTCTACCTGTCGCCCAAGAGCGCCTATGCCACCGGCCAGGCGATACGTGGTGGTGTGCCGGTGATCTTTCCGCAGTTCGCCGGTCGCGGCAGCGGCACGCGCCATGGCTTTGCCCGCACCAAGCCCTGGCAGTTGGTCTCGGCCGAGATCGGCAAGGACGACGCGATGGCCGTGCTGCGCCTGCAGGACGACGAGGCCACGCGCCTGGTCTGGCCGCATCGCTTCGAGGCCGAGCTCTGCGTGCGCGTCGCCGGCCGCAGCCTGGAGATCGAGCTGGCTTGCGAGAACCGTGGCGAAGCCGAGCTCGACTTCACCGCGGCCTTGCACACCTACCTCGGTCTGGGTCGATTGCTGGACGCCAGCGTGCGCGGCCTCTCCGGCCTGCACTACTGGGACGCACTCACTGGCACCGAAGAGCGCCAGCGCGTGGACCTGCTGTTGCCCGAGCCGCCGCTGGACCGCATCTACTACGGTGTCGCGCAAGACCTGACCCTGCAGGAGCAGCCGGCTGGCCGGCCTTCGCGCCGCGTCTGGGTCCGCCAGCAGGGCTTTGCCGATGCCGTGGTCTGGAACCCGGGCCCCGAGGCCTGTGCCCAGCTGGCCGACATGCCGGCCGACGGCTGGCAGCAGATGCTGTGCGTGGAGGCCGCTGCCATCGAGCGGCCCGTGCGCCTGGCTCCGGGCGAGACCTGGGCCGGCATGCAGACCCTGGTCCTAGAGTAGCAAGGGCTCGTCCGGCAGCTCGTTCGGATTGGCTTCGCCCGCGGCGCGCGGGAAATGCTCGACCAGCAGCTCGCTGACCGCCTCGACCGCCTCGATCAGGCCGTCCTCGAAGCGCCCGGCGCGGAACTGCTCCCGCATGCGCTCGACCAGGCGCTGCCAGGTCAGGCCGTCGATCTCGCCCATCAGACCGCGGTCGGCCAGCAGCTCGATGCGGTGCTCGGCCAGCAGCAGATAGATCAGCACGCCGTTGTTGTGCTCGGTGTCCCAGACGCGCAGCTTGCCGAACAGGTTCACGGCGCGTTCGCGGGCCGTGGCATCGCGCATCAGGTAGGACAGCGGCAGGCCGGCCTCGACCACCACGCGCAGCTCGCCACTGTGCAGGCGTTCCGAGGCTTCGATGCGCTCCTTCAGCGCTTCCAGTGCCGCCGGACCCAAGGCGCGGCGTGCGTCCAGCGCGTCGAGGCTGCGATGCTTGAGCAGGCGCTGCAGTCGTTGGAACCAGGCCATTCACCAGTCTCCCGAGGCGCCGCCGCCGCCAAAATCGCCACCGCCGCCCGACGAGAAGCCGCCGCCATCGCTGCCGCCGCCACCACCGCCGCTCCAGGAACCGCCGCCTCCGCCTCCGTGCCCGCCCCAGATGAAGGGCAGGTCGCTGCCACCGCCATAGCTGCGGCCGCGGCGCATCGAGGAACCAATGCCCATCACGCCTATCAGGATCAGGGCCAGCAGCGCCGCGAAGCCTGCGATCCACAGGCTGTGGCCTATCAGCCAGCTGACGCCGCCGACGCCGGCGCTGGTCGTCAGGCTGCCGAGCTTGCGGCCCATGATCGAGGTCATCACCCCGCCCACCAGGGGCACGCCGATGAAGAAGATCAGGGCGAGGGTTTCCCAGTCGAAGCCGCCGCTGCCGCTGCTGCTCGCTGCCGCCTTCGCCGGCTTGATCTTGGGCGCCGGCAGGGCCTCGCCGCGTATGCGCGCCTGCAGCTGATCCACGGCCTGGTTCAGGCCGCCGGCATAGTCGCCCTTCTTGAACGCGGGCGTGATGGCGTTCTGGATGATTTGACGCGCCGCCAGGTCGGGCACCGCGCCCTCCAGCGCCTTGGCCACCTCGATGCGGACCTTGCGGTCGTTCTTGGCCACGACGATCAGCAGGCCGTCGCCAACCTCGCGGCGCCCCAGCTTCCAGGCATCGCCTACGCGCTGGGCGTAGGCCGCGATGTCCTCGGGCGCCGTCGAGGGCAACATCAGGATGACGATCTGCGGCCCGGCCTGCTGCTCGAAGGCGGCCAGCTTGGCGTCCAGGCTGCTGAGCTGCAGCGCATCCAGCGTGCCGGTCTGGTCGATCACGCGGCCGGTCAGCACCGGCACCGGGCGCAGCTCCTGCGCCCAGCCAGGCAAGACCTGGCACAGCAGCAGGAGCAGGGTCAGCAGCCAGCGCATGCCTGGCTTACTTGGAGGCAGCAGGGGCGGCCGGCGCGGCGGGCTTGGTGTCGAAGCTGACCGTCGGTGCCGTCGTGATGGCGGCCTCGTTCTGCACCTGGAAGTTGGGCTTGGTCTGGTAGCCGAACATCATGGCCGTCAGATTGCTCGGGAAGGAGCGGGCGTGCACGTTGTAGTCGGCCACTGACTTGATATAGCGGTTGCGGGCCACGGTGATGCGGTTCTCCGTGCCCTCCAGCTGCACGCGCAGGTCCTGGAAGCCCTGGTTGGCCTTCAGGTTGGGATAGTTCTCGCTGACCACCAGCAGGCGCGAGAGCGCGCTGGAGAGTTCGCCCTGGGCGGCCTGGAACTTCTTCAGCGCCTCGGGGTCCTTGGCCAGCTCCGGCGTCACATTGATGCTGGTGGCCTTGGCGCGCGCCTCGACCACCTTGGTCAGCGTTTCCTGCTCGAAATTGGCCTCGCCCTTGACCGTGTTGACGATGTTGGGAATCAGGTCGGCGCGGCGCTGGTACTGGCTCAGCACCTCGCTCCAGGCGGCCGTGCTCTGCTCGTCCAGGCGCTGGAATTCGTTGTAGCCGCAGCCACTCAAGGCCAGGGCGGCGACGACGACGGTGGAAAGGGCCAGCGAGCGCTTCAACGGGATCAGGTTCATCAGCATCCTCCTGTGGTGCTGCCACAAGGTAGAGGCAGCCGCGGACGGTTCAAGGGCGCGAAGGGCGCCAGTATGGCAGCGGATAATCCCGGCCATGACGTCCCCGCTGCAAAACGACACTTTCCTGCGCGCCTGCCTGCGCCAACCGACCGACTACACGCCGCTGTGGCTGATGCGCCAGGCCGGCCGCTATCTGCCCGAGTACCGCGACACCCGTGCCAAGGCAGGCAGCTTCATGGGCCTTGCGACGAACAAGGACTACGCCACCGAGGTCACTCTGCAGCCGCTGGAACGCTATCCGCTGGATGCAGCCATCCTGTTCAGCGACATCCTGACCGTGCCCGATGCCATGGGCTTGGGCCTGTCGTTCGCGCAGGGCGAGGGTCCCAAGTTCGAAAAGGTCGTTCGCGACGAAGCCGCGGTGGCGGCACTCGAAGTGCCGGACATGAACAAGCTGCGCTACGTGTTCGACGCCGTCGGTTCGATCCGCCAGGCGCTGAACGGCCGCGTGCCGCTGATCGGCTTCTCGGGCAGCCCCTGGACGCTGGCCTGCTACATGGTCGAGGGCGGCGGCTCGGACGACTACCGCCACGTCAAGGCCCTGATGTATTCGCGCCCCGACCTGATGGAGCGCATCCTGGCGGTCAATGCCGAGGCTGTGGCCCGGTACCTGAATGCCCAGATCGAGGCTGGCGCGCAGGCGGTGATGCTGTTCGACTCCTGGGGCGGCGTGCTGGCCGACGGCGCCTTCCAGCGCTTCAGCCTGGCCTATTCGCGCCAGGTGCTGGCCCAGGTCAAGACCGAACACCAAGGCCAGCGCATTCCGCGCATCCTGTTCACCAAGGGCGGTGGCCTGTGGCTGGACGAAATCGCTGATGCCGGCGCCGACGTCGTGGGCCTGGACTGGACCGTCAACCTGGCTCGCGCCCGCGTCCAGCTCGACGACCGCGTGGCCCTGCAAGGCAATCTCGACCCCAATGTGCTGTTCGCCCCGCCCGAGGCGGTGGCCGAGCAGGCGCGTGCCGTGCTGGACAGCTTCGGCCGGCCGCAGCGCGCCGACGGTCGCTGGGGTGGCCATGTGTTCAACCTGGGTCATGGCATCAGCCAGTTCACGCCGCCGGAGCATGTCAGCGCCCTGGTCGAGGCGGTGCACAGCCATTCGCGCAAGCTGCGAGCAACGGTCTGATCCGTTCGTGAAGTAAGCACTCAGGGTAGGGACTTATCCCCAAATGTGTGCAAGCGGTGTGCGGCTGTCGGGATTGCTGCGGCGCAAGTTCTCGTTTTCCCGATTGCCGGCTAAGTCCTTGATTTTTCATACAAGTACGCATGTCGCACGAATTCGGCGCGACAGGGGAATCCAAGGGCTTTCCAGGCGCGGAGCCGGCCTGTGCGTATCTTCCCCACAAAGTTATCCACAGTTTGCAAGATTCGAGGCCCAGCCTTTGCAAATCAGTGACTTGCGTATCAAAGCTCAGCTAAAGCCTGAGCGAAGGCCGGCAAGATGAGCGAACCGCAAGAAGCCGCTCCGCACCGGCTGCGCGTGGCCGTTGATGCACCGCAGCACAGCGGACTGACTGGGCCGCTGGACTATGCCGGTGAGCAGGCGCTCGCTCCGGGCAGCCTGGTCCGGGTTCCGCTGGGTGCGCGCGAGTTGCTGGGCGTGGTCTGGCCGCCGGGCCGGGCCGAAGCGAGCGGCGAGGCCTTCGCCTTGGACCAGCTCCGGCCGATCAGCGCTTCGCTGGATGCGCTGCCGCCCTTGTCACCGGCCTGGTGCTCCTTGGTCGAATTCGCGGCGCTGTACTACCAGCGCAGCGTCGGCGAGCTGGCCGCGGCCGTCTTGCCGCCGCAGTTGCGCGAGCTGGACCCCAAGCAATTGAAGTCGCGGCTGAAGAAGCTCGACAAGCTGCCGGTGACCGAGCCCGGCGAGCGGGCGCCGCTGCCCGAGCTCAGCCCGGCCCAGGCCGAGGCCCTGTCCCAACTTGATGCGGTCTTGCAGTCCGACTCCGACCAGGCACCGCCGCCCTTGCTGCTCTACGGCGTGACCGGCAGCGGCAAGACCGAGGTCTATCTGCGCGCCGCCGAGCATGCGCTGGCGGCCGGCCGCCAGGTCCTGGTGCTGGTGCCCGAGATCAATCTGACGCCGCAGCTGGAAGCGCGCTTTGCCGAGCGCTTTGCCGGCACGCCCACAGTCTCCTTGCACAGCGGCTTGAGCCCGGCCCAGCGGCTGCGCAATTGGCTGGCCGCCCACCTGGGCCGTGCCCAGCTGGTGCTGGGTACGCGGCTGGCGGTGTTCGCCTCCATGCCCAGGCTGGGCCTGATCGTGGTCGATGAGGAACATGACCCGTCCTACAAGCAGCAGGATGGCGCGCGCTACTCGGCCCGCGACCTGGCGGTCTACCGCGCGCGGCTGGAGAAGCTGCCCGTCATCCTGGGCTCGGCCACGCCCTCACTCGAATCCTGGCAACGCGCAGAGGAGGGCCGCTATCAGCGCCTGGCCCTGCCGCAGCGCATAGGCGGTGGCGCGATGCCACGGGTGCGCCTGTTCGACATGAACAGCCTGCCGCGCATCAAGGGAGTCACCACGGCCATCAGTGCGCCGCTGCTGGAGGCGATACGGCTGCGCATCGAGCGGGGCGAGCAGAGCCTGATCTTTTTGAACCGGCGCGGCTATGCGCCGGTGCTGCACTGCACGGAGTGCAACTGGAAGAGCCAGTGCCCGCACTGCAGCGCCTTCCGCGTCTTCCACAAGGGCGACCGCACGCTGCGCTGCCACCACTGCGGACTGTCCGAACGCGTGCCCTTCGGCTGCCCGGACTGCGGCAACACCGACATCGCGCCGCTGGGCCGCGGCACCGAGAAGCTGGAAGAGCAATTGGCCGCCGCCTTGCCCGGCGCGCGGGTCGCCCGCATCGACGCCGATTCGACCAAGCTCAAGGGCTCGCTGGAAGCGCAGCTGGACGCGGTCCATGCCGGCGAGGTGGACATCCTGGTCGGCACCCAGATGGTGACCAAGGGCCACGACTTCCGCCGCATCACCCTGGTGGCCGCGGTCAATCCGGACGGGGCGCTGTTCTCCAGCGACTTCCGTGCCCCCGAACGGCTGTTCGCCCTCTTGATGCAGGCAGGTGGCCGCGCCGGCCGCGATGCAGCGCAGGCGGCGCGCAGCGAAATGTGGGTGCAGACCTGGCATCCGCAGCATGCGCTGTTCCAGGCCCTGGTCAAGCATGACTTCGAGCGCTTCGCCAAGAGCCAGCTGGAGGAGCGCGAGTCGGCCGGCCTGCCGCCCTTTGTCCATCTGGCTTTGTTGCGGGCCGAGGCACGCACGGCCGACGCCGCTCGCGACTTCCTCAAGGCAGCTGCGAAGGTGGCCGAATCGCTGGACGCCTCCGGAGAGGTGCTGATCTACGCGCCCGTGCCCATGCACATCTCGCGGGTCGCCAATGTGGAGCGCCTGCAGATGCTGGTCGAATCACCGAATCGCGTGCTGCTGCAGCGCCTGCTGGCGGCCTGGCTGCCGGCTTTGGGTGTGCTCAAGCGGGAGCACCGGGGCCTGATCCGTTGGGCCGTGGATGTAGACCCGCTGGCGATCTAGCAACGCGCGCCTACTTGGGTTCGCCCAAGTGCTGTCTGAGCCAGTGGCTCATCTCCCACTGCGTGTGGCCTATCGACTCGCGCGCCGCATAGCCGTGGGACTCGTGCGGCAGCGACACGAAGCGCACCGTGCCACCCAGGCCGGCCAGTGCCTGGTAGAGCCGTTCACTCTGCAGCGGCACAGTGCCGGAGTTGTTGTCGGCATCGCCGTGTATCAGCAGCAGCGGCTCCTTGATCTGGTTGGCGTAGATCAGCGGCGACAGGCGCAGATAGGTCTCGCGCGCATCCCACAGCGAGCGCCGTTCGCTCTGGAACCCGAAGGGTGTCAGCGTGCGGTTGTAGGCGCCGCTGCGCGCGATGCCGACCCTGAACAGGTCGGTGTGGGCCAGCAGATTGGCCACCATGAAGGCACCGTAGCTGTGGCCGCCCACGGCGACTTTCTTGGGGTCGGTGTAGCCCAGCGACTCGGCCTTGTCGAGGATGGCGCGGGCGTTCATGGTGATCTGCTCGACGAAGCCGTCGTTGATGGAGCGGATGTCGCCGACCACCGGCATGGTCGCGTCCGACAGCACCACATAGCCGTCCAGCGCCAGCAGCTGCGGCGCCAGGCCGGAGAAGCGCACGAAGCGGCTGGTGGGGCCGCTGACCTGGCCGGCCAAGGTCGGGTCGTTGAACTCCAGCGGATAGGACCAGACCAGGGTGGGCCGGCGCTCGCCTTCCTTGTAGTCGGGTGGCAGGTTGACCCAGAACGACATCTCCACGCCGTCGGCGCGCTTGAAGCTGACGAACTCGCGGTGGATGCGTCGCAGGCTCGGGGTCGGGTCGCTCAAGCGGGTCAGCGCATGCAGGCCGGTGCCGTCGCGCAGGTAGACATTGGGCGGCTCGCTGGGGCTTTCTCGCGTCATCAGCACGCGGTTGCCTTCCAGCAGGGCCAGTGGCTGCTCGTAGATCGCCTCGTTGGACTGGAAGATCCGCGTGCTGGCGCCGTCGCGCAGCGAAAGCCGGTCTATGAAGGGTTGCTCGCCCTTGGGCCTGGCGCCCTGACCCAGCATGAAGATCTCGCCCTGGCCGTTGCTGCGTATCACCGCATGGCCGTTGGGTAGCAGGCGCATCAGCGGGAAGCCGGGATGCCGATAACGCTCACGCTGCGCGTATTCGAACAGCGGCTTGCTCTGCGCGCCGTTCAGCGGCAGCAGATAGGTGCGCACCCAGGCGCGGTTGCGGTCGGTCTCGGTCAGCAGGGCCTGCTGGCCGTCGTCCAGGAAGCGCAGCTGGGTGAAGCGGTGCGGCATGCGCTGCACCTCGCGCGGCTCGCCGTTGAAGGGCGGGTCCAGGCGCATCAGGCGGTCACGAAAGGGCACGCGGGCGTTGTTGTTGCCGCCGTCCAGCGCTTCGACCCAGTAGATCGCCGCCTCCTTGGTCGGTGCGGGATAGAAGACCCGCGGCCCGACCAGCACCCCGTCGATGGACACGCCCTTGCGCATGGGCATGCGGGCCAGCTCCTTGATCAGGCGGCCGTCGCGTGAGCGCACCTCGACCACGGTGGGAAAGTCGTCCCAGGTCAGGTCATAGCTGAACGGCCGCACCAGGCGCTCGGTCAGCAGGTACTGGCCGGCGCCCACACTGCTCACGCTGCTATAGAGCTGGGGCTCGCCGATCTCGCGCGAGCTGCCGGTGGCGATGTTGACCAGCACCATCTGCGAGCGGCCGTGGTATTCGAACAGCGCCTCGTCGTACGGCGACTGCAGGAGGTCGGAGTAGTTGCGCTCGGGCGAGGCCCGGCCGCTGGCCTCCTGCACCGCCGGTCGCGGCGTGGGCTTGGGTGGCGGGCCGCGGCGGGCCACGCTCAGCAGCACGAGTTCCTGGGGATTGAGCCAGGCCTGCTCGCCCTGGCCCAAGGCGTCGTTCAGCTTGAGTCCGGCGATGGGCCGCAGTCGACCGCTGGCCACCTCACCCACCCACAGTTCATTGGACTGGTCCAGCCGCCGCTCCAGCAGGAAGCGCTGGCCGTCGGGCGACCAGACGAAGCTGTGGAAGCTGCCGCCCGGCGGCAGCTCGATCACCCGCTCCGAGGCTTCGGTGGCGCTGATGGTCCGCAACCGGATTCGTTGCAGGACCTGCAGCGGCTGCGGCGTGCCCGGCCCGGGCTCGAAGCGCAGGCCGGCCAGGCGCAGCACCGGCCGAGCCAGCTCTTCGATCGAGGGATAGGGCCGCAGCTCAAGCAAGGCCAGGGTCTGCTGGTCGGGCGAGACCAGCGGCCGGGGCAGGGCCGGTGCGTCCAGCACCTGGCGGATCGCGCTGCTTGGCTGCATGTAGCCGGCAGGCTCCTGCGCCTGGGCCAGGCCCAGGACGGTCAAGAGAGAGAGCAGGAGCAGGGCGCGGCGCATCAGCATCGGCGAATCAGCGGCGGGCTGCTTCCAGCCGGCGCAGTACCGGGGCATTCAGCTCCTGCGTGTGGCGGTTCCAGCTACGGCACATCTTCTCGATCTCGGCCTGCAGCTTGTCGGCCAGCGCCTGTTCACCGCGTTGCAGCGCCCAGATCGCGTACTCGGCATGAGCCTCGAAGCTGCCGAAGCGGGCCAGGCCGTGCTCGAACTCGGCGCGGGCTTCTTCATGGCGCTTGTCGGCGGCCAGCGCGCGGGCCAGCAAGAGGCTCAGCTGGTCGTTGCGGAAGCCGGGCTGGTCGGCGCGTATCGCTTGCAGATGGTTCACGGCGCGGCCGGCCTGGCCGGCTTCCAGCCAGGCGCGGGCGGCGCCCAGCTTGATCTCGGCGTCGCTGGCGAACGGACCCTTGAGGCAGATCTCGAAAGCCTCGGCTGCCTCCTGCGGCTGGCCGGCCTCCAGCAGCGCGTTGGCCAGACGCATCTGGTTCTGCGCGGTCGGGGTGGCCTCCAGGGCCGCGCGTGCTTCGCGCAGTTCGCGGCCCGGGTCCAGCGCGCGGGCCGTGGCGGCCACGGTGCGGCGTGCGCCGCGCTCCAGGCGCGAGCCGGGCAGGAAGACGGCGAAGAAATACACCGCGCTGCCCAGCAGCGGGAACATGAACAGGATCACCAGCCAGTACAGCGGCTGGCCGGTCCGCACGGCGTGGATCGCAAAGAACAGGGCGACCAGCAGGTGCAGGCCGGCTCCGATGAAGGGCATGTAGGACTCCCCGGGGTGCTTTTCTGGGTGGCTATTTTGCCGGGCTGATCAAGAGCCAGGCGAGCAGCGAGAAACTGAAGAAGGCCAGGCCGGTCGAGGCCATGATGATGCGGGCTATGCGGCCGTTGTCGGCGCCGTAGCGCTCGGCCAGCAGCGACACGTTGCTGGCGCTGGGCAGGGCGGCGGCCAGACCCAGCACCAGCAGCTGGAATTCGCTCAGCGCCAGCAGGCCCCAGCGCCGGCCCAGCGCACCCAGACCCAGCACCAGGGCCGGATGCAGCAGCAGCTTGATCAGGGCCACCGGCAGGTAAAGCGAGACCGGCGTGCGGCTGTGGGCGTGCTGGCCCGAGCGCCACAACACTGCGCCTATGGTGAACAGCGCCACCGGCGAGGCAGCGTCGCCCAGCATTCGCACCACGGTATCGACCGGCCCCAGCGGCCTCAGCCCGGTGACCGAGGCCAGCATGCCCAGCGCAATCGCCCAGGGCAGTGGATTGGACAGGGCGCCGCGCAGCGCCTGGCCCAGGGCTGCCCGCCCGCGGCCCGGGCCGGCATCCTGGCTGCTGGCCAGGGCCACGCACAGCGAACTGGTGATGAAAAGGTCGGCCAGCACGGTGCAGATCACCGGGCCGGCGGCCGTGGGACCCAACAGGGCGACCAGCAGGGGGACGCCCATGAAGCCGGTGTTGGGGAAGGCGGCGACCAAGGCACCGAACGAGGCGTTCTTCAGGTTGACACGCGACGATCGGGTCAGGGCGATGGTGCCGAGGACGATCAGCAAGGCTACGCCCACATAAAGGCCCAGCATGGCCGGGTTGAGCAGCTCCAGCACGGGCGTGTTCATGCCGAAGCGGAACAGCATGCAGGGCAGGGCGAAGAACAGCACGAAGCCGTTCAGCCCCGGGATGGCGCTTTCGGCCAGTACGCCGCGCGCCGCCGCCAGATAGCCGCACAGCACCAGGGCGAAAAAGGGCAAGGTGACGGCGAGAATGGCTTGCATGGGCGGCAAGTATCGCAAGGCCATCCCCCCGATTCAGGGCGTGAGCGAATCCTCGCGGCCCCTCGGTTCGTGGGGGGCTTGGGTTTCGGCCGCCACGGGGGCTGGCTAACATCGGCCGCAATGCGATTTGCCTTCAACCATCGTCCGCGGCCGGCCGCCGGCCCGCCTTCCGGGGCCACCCTGGTGCCCGAGCAGCGCCTGGGCGTCTGGGTGCTGCGCCGCGCCCTGCATGCGAGTGCCGCCGGCCAGTGGTACCGGGCCGAGCATGCCCTGGCCCGCGGCCAGCGGGCCGCCCTGATCGTGTTCGAGAACGCCGCCGACGCCGCGGCCCTGATGCTGCGCTTTGCGGATGGGGCCTCCGACCTGGCCAAGCTGCAGCACCACGGCATGGTCACGCCGGTGGACAGCGGCGTCACGCCGCATGGCAAGCCCTTCCTGGTCCTGCCCCTGGTCGAGGCGCGGCCGCTCCTGAGCCTGACCGAAAGGCTGGGCGTGCGCGAACGCCTGGCCCTGCTGCTGCAGCTCTGCGACGCCCTGGCCCATGCGCACAGCGAGGGCTTCATGCTGACCGAGCTGGACCCCAGCCTGCTGTGGGTGGGCGTGGATGGTCGCCTGCAGCTGATGGGCCTGCATCTCAGCCACGAAGACATTCCCGTGCCGCCGCATCCGGCCCTGCTGGCCTACGCCAGCCCGGAGCGCCGCCAGGGCGGGGCTGTCAGCCCGTCGAGCGAGGCCTATGCGCTGGGCGCCCTGCTGTGCGAGCTGGTCCACGAGCGCTTGCCCGACCATCACGAAGCCGGTCCCGAGCACGACAGCGTGGCCACGCGCTGGCCCGAGCTGAGCCCGGCCCAGCGGCTGAGCCTGGAGGCCCTGGTCCACAAGGCGGCCAGCCCCTTGCCTGAGCAGCGCCATGCCAACAGTGAGGCCCTGGGCCTGGACCTGCGTGCCTGGCTGGCCGGCGAGAGCCATTCGGCCCTGACGCTGACACCGATGCCGATCCCGAACTCCGGTCCGGTGCCGCTGGACGAGCCCGTGCCCACCGAGGACGCGCCCGGTGGCATGGCCTGGTTCTGGCGCTTCTGGCGCCAGCTGACGGCCGGCACGCCGCGCTGAACCGCCGGTCGACGGCCTAGGCGCGCTGCGGGCCCGGCTTGCCGCTTTCGACGACGAAGCGGGCCTGAACCTCGATGGCGCTCGCCTCGTCCCAGTGCGACTGCACGGTCCTCAGCTCGGCGTTCATCAATCCCTCAGCCAGCTCGAAGCGCATGTAGCCGCGCTGGTCGGTGCGCGAATGCAGCACGTGCGGGTTCCAGGCCAGGGCCTGGTTCTGCTTGTCCTGCGAGCCGCCATGGCTGCTGATCGAGGTGCCGCAGAACTCGCTGGCCAGCAGCGGCGTCTCGGGCCGGTCGAAGTCCAGGCGCAGGCCGGCCACGTAGTTGGTATGGACGTCGCCGCCCAGCACGACCGCATTGGGCACCTGGGCCCCGGCCAGGTCCTTGAGCAGCCGGGCGCGGGCGGCCGGGTAGCCGTCCCAGCCATCGGTCCAGTAGCGGCCGCCTCCCTTGGCGGTGTCCCGCAGCGTATGGCGGGCCATCAGGGTCTGCTGGGCGAGCAGGTTCCAGGGGCGGCTGGCATCCCAGGTCCTGGCCAACCAGCGCTCCTGCGCCTCGCCCAGCAGGGTCCGGCCGGACTGGTTCAGCGCGGGACAGTCGCGCTCGTCCACCGTGTTGGAGCCGCCGCGGCCTGGCTTGGGGCAGACCTGCGGATCGCGCCAGCTGCGGTCGTCGGTGGTGATGATGCGGGCGAGCTGGCCCCAGTCCCAATGGTGGTAGAGCCGGATCGCCGCACGGTCCGGGTCGCGGGGACGCCAGGCCTTGGGGAAGGGCATGTGCTCCCAATAGGCCTGGGTGGCCGCGGCGCGGCGGGCGTGGAAGCCGGCGTCCGGCACTTCCGGCTGATCGCCGGCCCAGTCGTTCGACACCTCATGGTCGTCCCAGGTGCAGATCCAGGGCGCGCGCGCATGCATGCGCTGCAGATGAGGGTCGCTCTTGTACTGGGCGTAGCGCTGGCGGTAGTCGTCCAGCGTGCGGCAGGGCCCGCCCTGGTGGCGGCGCTGGGCATCGCTGTCGTGGGCGGTGCTGTATTCGTAGATGTAGTCGCCGAGGAAGAGCACCAGGTCCAGCTCCTGCTCGGCCATGTCGCGCCAGGCGGCATAGCGGCCGTGGTCCCAGCGCTGGCAGGAGGCGATGGCGAAACGCAGGCTGGCCTGGGCATCCGGCGCCGGCGAGGTGCGGGTGCGACCGGTGCTGCTGCGCTGGCCCAGGGCACTGAAGCGGTACCAGTACCAGCGGTCGGGCTTGAGTCCGCCCGGCTCGGCGTGGACCGTGAAGGCACTGTCGGCCTCGGCCAGCTCGGTGCCGCTGGCGGCCAGGCGCTGGAAGCCTTCGTCCTCGGCCAGTTCCCAGCGCACCGGCACCGGCTCGGCCAGGCCGGGGCCGGTCAGCCGGGTCCACAGCACCAGGCTGTCGGGCCTGGGGCAGCCCGAAGCCAGGCCCAGGCCGAAGCGCTCGAGGTCGGCGGCGCGCGCGTGACGCAGGAACAAGGGGGCGGTACCGGAGGCCAGCAGCAGCTGCAGCAGCTGGCGGCGGTCTTGGGAGTCGGGGCCGGATTGCATCGCCGCAGCTTAGTCGGGATTCGCGACGGCCCTTTGACGCCGGGCCCGGTGTCCCCGGGGAAATGCTCATGTCCTTCGTCATCCACAGGGGCTTGCGCACGGGTCCCCGTGGCTATCATGGTTCGCCATGTCCACCGATGCCTCGTCCGCCCTGACCAGCCCCTCGCTGGCACCGTCGCCGCCGGCGCTGAGCCGTCCGGACCACGCGGCCCGCTGGCTGGCCCTGCTGCTGGCCGCCGGTTGCGGCGCCCTGGGCCTGGCCCTGGTGCTGAACTACCCGCTGCTCAGGCCGCTGGCCACGGGGCTCTACCTGGTGGCGATGGTGGCGAGCTTTCGCTGGTGGCAGGCGGCGCCACTGCTGTTGATCGGCCTGGTGCCGGTGCTGGGCCTGGCGACCTGGACCGGCTGGTTCATCTTCGAGGAACTGGACCTGCTGGTACTGGCCGCGGCGGCCGGTGGCTACGCGGCGTATGCCTTCGGCAGGGCCGGCGACAAGCAGGCCGCCTGGCGGCGTCCGCTGGCGCCGTCCGCCTTGGCCAAGCTGTTGCTGGTGGTCTATGGACTCTGGCTGCTGTGGTCGGTCAAGCGCGGCCTGGGCGATGCCGGCGGCTTCGAATTCGGCTGGTGGCAGGGGTACCTGGAGAGCCTCAACGCGCCTCGCCAGGCCAAGGGCTTTGTCTACGCCCTGCTGCTGTTTCCGCTGTGGCAACGCGCCAGCGCCAGCCGGCCAGACCGGGTCGAGCGCGGCATGTTGTTCGCGATGTGTCTGGCCCTGGCCGGCATTTCGCTGGCAGCCTTGTGGGAGCGTGTCGCCTTCCCGGGCCTGCTGAACTTCAGCTCCGACTACCGCAGCACGGCCATGTTCTGGGAGATGCAGGTCGGCGGTGCGCAGCTCGATGGCGCCTTGCTGCTTTGCCTGCCGTTCGCGGTGGCGGCCCTGCTGCGCCAGCGCAGCCCGGTGCTGCTGGGCTTGCTGGTCGCCCTGCTGCTGCTGGGCGTCTATGCCGCGTTGACGACCTTCTCGCGCGGCGTCTACCTGGCCCTGCCGGTGGCGCTGGCGGTGCTGCTGATCCTGGGCTATCGCCAGCACCGGGCTCGCAATGCCCTGCTGGCCGAGCAGCCGCATCATCTGGAAATGGCACTGAGGGCCTTGCCCTGGTTGCTGCTGATCTTGCTGTTCGGATTCAGCGCGTCGCAGGTGTTTGCAGTCGCCGGCTACCGCGGCCTGCTGGCCTTGTCGGGCACCGGCCTGCTGCTGCTGTTCGCGCCGCGCGAGCTGTCGGCCGGGCGGCTGGGTCAGCGCCTGCTGGTGCTGGTCATGGCGGCCCTGCTGGGCCTGCTGGCCGCCGGGCTCAGCTGGGTGGTGGCCAGCTGGATTCCCAAGTCGGCCTATGGCCTCTATGCGCTGGCCCTGGCGCTGGGGGCCTGGCTGATCTCGCGGCGGCCCCAGGCCGGCGACCCGATGCTGCGCGCCCTGATCGTCAGCACCGTCTGGTTCTGGGGGCTGGGCTGCGTGGCGGTGGTGGCAGGCAACTGGGGTGGCGAGGCCGCACTGAAGGCGACGCTGGGGCCGGCCCTGCTCTGGGCCCTGGCCTGGGTGTGGTTGATGGGTTTCACGCCGCCGGCGGCGCAGCGCATGCTGACCCTGCACTGGCGCGCGCGCAGCATCCTGGCCGGCGTGCTGCTGGCCGTGGGTGCCCTGGTGTCCACGCTGGAAGGCGGCGCCTACCTGAGCGAGCGCATGACCACCGGCGTGCAGGACTTCGGCGCCCGGGTCGATCATTGGCGCAGCAGCTACTGGCTGCTGCAGGGCGACGCGGAGCGCTGGTTGGGCAAGGGCAGCGGACGCTACATGGCGGCGCGTTTCTACGGTGCACCGGTGCCGGAGCGCGTGGGGGACTACCGCTTGTCGGATGACGGAGGCAAGCCCCTGCTGCGGCTCAGCGGCGGCCGCCATGGACTGGACTCCGGCCGGCTGCTGCGGGTCAGCCAGCGCCTGGCCGCACCGAGCGGGGCTCTGGTGCTGCAGGCGCGGGTCCGTGCCAATGCCGACGCGGGTCTGCGTGCGGAACTGGGCGAGAAGCATCTGCTTTACCACGGCGCGGTGAGCGAGGGCGAGGTGGAGATCAAGGGCCGGCCCGGCGAATGGCAGAGCCTGCAGATCAAGCTCAAGCCGCTGCCGCCGGGCGTGGGCGGCGACTGGTGGGCGCCGCGACTGGTGACCTTGTCGATCGCCGAGACGCACAGCGGCCGCGAACTGGACGTCACCGACCTGCAACTGCTGGACGCTGGCGGCCGCCCGCTGCTGGCCAATGGCGATTTCTCGAAGGGCCTGGCCTATTGGTACTTCACCAGCGATCGCCACCACCTGCCCTGGCATGCCAAGAGCCTGCCGCTGCACATCCAGTTCGAGCAGGGCTGGGTCGGACTCTGGCTTTGGACCGCCCTGGTGGTAGCGGCCCTGTGGCGGGTGAGCCTGGGCCGCGCCCGCGCCCATCCGTTGGCGCCGGCCGTGGCCGCCTCCATCGTGGGCTTCCTGACCGTGGGCCTGTTCGACAGCCTGATCGATGCACCGCGCCTGGGCTTCCTGTTCTACAGCGTGCTGCTGCTGGGACTGACACTGCGGGCGCTGTCGCCCGGCGTGGCGGCCGATTCGCGTCAGTAGCCACCGCTATCATGCGCAGCCCGCCTGCGCTGTTCTCCCATGTCCGCCCCGCCTCTCGATGCCGCCGCCACGCTCAACCCCGCGCAGCTGGAGGCGGTCCACCACCTGAGCGGTCCCTGCCTGGTGGTGGCCGGTGCCGGCTCGGGCAAGACGCGGGTGATCACGACCAAGATCGCGCGGCTATTGCAGGCCGGCTATGCGGCCCGCAACATCGCCGCCATCACCTTCACCAACAAGGCTGCGCAGGAAATGCGCGAGCGGGCCAAGGCCCTGGTCGGCCCGCGTGCGGCCAAGGACCTGGCGATCTCGACCTTCCACTCGCTGGGCGTGCGCATCCTGCGCGAAGAAGGCACACGGGTCGGACTGAAGGAGCAGTTCTCCATCCTCGACAGCGACGACGTGCTGTCGGTGCTGCGCGATGCCGGCGGCACCGTCGATGCCAACCAGGCGCGCTCCTGGCAATGGACCATCTCGCTGTGGAAGAACATGGGCCTGAATGCGCACCAGGCCGCGGCCCAGGCCAAGGACGAGAACGAACGCGTGGCCGCGGTCGTGATGGAGCGCTACCAGGAGCGGCTCTCGGCCTACCAGGCAGTGGACTTCGACGACCTGATCTCGCTGCCCCTGAAGCTCTTGACCGAGGATGCCGAGGCGCGCGGCAAATGGCAGGACACGCTGCGCTACGTGCTCGTCGATGAATACCAGGACACCAATGCCGTTCAGTACGACCTGCTGAAGCAGCTGGTCGGCGGCCGGGCGCTGTTCACCGCCGTGGGCGACGACGACCAGAGCATCTACGGCTGGCGCGGCGCCACGATCGAGAACCTCAAGCGCCTGCCGCTGGACTTCCCGCAGCTCAAGGTCATACCGCTGGAGCAGAACTACCGCTCCACCGGCGCCATCCTGCGCGCCGCCAACAACGTGATCGCGGTCAACCCCAAGCTGTTCGAGAAGAAGCTCTGGAGCGAATTCGGCGATGGCGAGCCGGTGTCCCTGGTCGAATGCGACGGCGAGGACCACGAGGCCGAGCGTGCCGTGGCGCGCATCCAGGCGATACGTGGCCAGGGCGGCGCCGGCATCGAGTTCAAGGACTTCGCCATCCTCTACCGCGCCAACCACCAGGCCCGTCCGTTCGAGCAGGCGCTGCGCCGGGCCCAGATTCCCTACAAGGTCAGCGGTGGCCAGAGCTTCTTCGACAAGGCCGAGATCAAGGACCTGTGCGGCTGGCTGCGCCTGCTGGTCAACCAGGACGACGACCCGGCCTTTCTGCGCGCGGTCACGACGCCCAAGCGCGGCATAGGCCACCAGACCATCGCCGGCCTGAGCGGCTTCGCGGCCAAGTGGAAGTGCAGCCTCTACGAGGCCCTGTTCGCCGAGAGCCTGGGCACGGCGCTGAGCGTCAAGCAGATCACGGCGCTGCACGAGTTCGGCCGCTACGTGAACGAGCTCGAATACAAGGCCCGCCACACGGCCGGCTCGCAGGAGGCCAAGGTCCTGCTGCTGGAGTGGCTCAAGGCCATTGCCTACGAGCAGCACCTCTACGACAACGAGGAGAACGAGAAGGTCGCGGCCGCGCGCTGGAACAACGTGCTCGATTTCGTCGACTGGGTGGCCAAGCGTTGCGGCGGCGAGATCCAGGAGGACGGCGGCAAGTTCGAGACCGAGAAGCAGACCGTGCTGCAGGTGGCACAGACGATCAGCGTGATTCTTTCCATGGCCGAGCGCGGCGACGACCAGGACCAGGTCGTGCTGACCACCCTGCATGCCAGCAAGGGCCTGGAATGGCCCCATGTCTTCCTGGCCGGCGTCAACGAGGGCCTGCTGCCCTTCAAGGCCGACGGTGAAGACATGACCCCGCAGCGGCTGGAGGAAGAGCGTCGCCTGATGTACGTCGGCATCACCCGCGCCCGCAAGACGCTGGCGGTCAGCACCCTGCGCCGCCGCCGCAAGGCGCGCGAGCTGGTGATGGGCATCCCCAGCCGCTTCATCCTGGAGATGAAGCTGCATGAAGGGTCGGGCAAGGAAGACCCGCGAGAGAAGCTCAAGAAGATGCGCGAGGCCCTGGCCGCCAAGGCCGCGGCCAGCGCGGCGGCGCAGGCTCAGCAGCTGAAGGGCTGACTCAGGGCCTCGAAGGCTGAGTCAGTGGTTCTGGGCCGCGGCTGGGCAGCCAGCCGGGCTGATCGGCCAGCGAGGCCAGCGGAGCGACCCGGGTTGAATCCCACCAACCCTGCTGCAGGGGCATGCGGTCCAACTGCAGCATGAAGTGGATGCGCCCGGCTTCGCGCCAGCTGGTCAGCTGGCCATTGGCACCGCCCAGTTGTGGCAGTTGGATTGCCTGTCGCCGGCGGTCGACCGGCACCGTGGCCGGGCCCGCCGGAAAGGCCTGGTGCAAGGCCATCAGCGGCGCGGCGAACACCTGGTCGAAGAAGAAGAAGGGCGAGGGCCGCGCCTGCTCCGCGGCGCTCAGGCCCGCATCCAGTGAACGCCCGTCCCGGACCAGCTGCAGGTGGCGCTTGGTTGTTTCACCGGGCTGGGCGATCTCGGCCAGCGAATTGCCCTGCGCGTCCAGCGCGAGGCTCAAGGTGCGCGAGTCGATGCTGAGGCTGATCTGCCCTACGCATTGCCAGTGCAACTCGGCGGGCGCGCAGTCGGCAGCGCCGGCGTCGCAGATCGTCGCCAAGCCCAGCAGCAATCCCAGCAACAGCGAGCCGAGCCGCGGGCTCAAGGCTGGCTGGCCGGCTTGGCCGCGGCTTGGGCCGGTTGGCGTGCCGCGCCTATCGAGGCCGGGGCCGCGTTGCCGCGGGCGTCGGTCCAGCCCTCGAGCGTGATCGCCGCGTCCCAGGGCTTGGGGCGCCGCGGGTCCCACTTGCCGTTGTGGATGCTGCCGTCCGGGCGGGACAGCTCGAACTCGATTACCGGGCTGCCACCCTTGCGCGTGAGCTTGAGCTTGGCCGGCTTGCCGTCGAGCTGGGCCTCGCGCTGGCTTTCACCCAGGGGCACGGACGACGGGCCGGTTTCGAAGGCTCGGCGCAGTGCGCCCATCGCCTCGGCGAAGACCTGGTCGAAACGGTTGAACGGATTGAGGGCCGGCGCGCTCAGGTTGATCACACCGACGCCCTGATAGAGCATCAGATTGGACGGCTTGACGATCATGAAGCGCTGCCGCTCCTGGCCACTGCTCCGTTCGGCCAGCACTTCATCGGTCTCGAACCAGGTCAGGCTGGCGGCGTTGCCGACCTTGTCTTCACGCAGCTCGAGGTAGCCGGGGCAGTGCCAGGCCAGGGTCGTGGGCGTGCAGGGCGCGGGTTTTTCGGTGGCGTCGGCGGCCAGCGCGGAAGCCGACAGGATCAGGGCGAGGCAAGGAGCCGCCAGGAGCTTGCTCAGGGTCTTCATCGGTCGATTCACAGGGCATTTACCGTTGGGGCGAAGAGTGTCGCATGCTCAGATTGGACCCATGCAATGGCTCAATCCGCTCATCCTGGTCTGCGCCCTCGCGGCCATCCTCGGCTCGCAGCTGGGGGCACCCACGGCGCTGTTCTTCGTGCTCAAGCCTTTCACCACGGTCCTCATCCTCTGGCGGGCCTGGCCGCGCGGCGAGGGCGATGCGGCGCGGCTGTGGGTACGGGCCGGCCTGCTCGCGTCGCTGGCGGGCGACGTGGCCCTGCTGTGGCCCCGCGAGGGCTTTCTGCCGGGCCTGGTGTCGTTCCTGCTGGCCCATCTCTGCTACCTCTGGGCCTTCACCCGGCACCAGCGATTCGCGGCCTGGCCCTGGGCCTTCGTCTTCTACGGCTTGCTGGCCGGCGCCATCCTGAGCCAGCTGTGGGCCGGCGTTCCGGCTGCCTTGCAAGCGCCGGTGGTGGCCTATGTCCTGTGCCTCAGTGCCATGGGCGCGCAGACGGCCGTGCTGGCCCGCTTGTCGGACACGCCGCGCAACCGGCTGCTGGCCCTGGGCGGCCTGTTGTTCGTGGTGTCGGACGCCTGCCTGGCGGCCAACAAGTTCGCCGGACCGCTGCCCTGGGCGGCCTGGATGGTGCTGCCGACCTACTGGGCCGCGCAGTGGTGCATTGCCGGCTGGCTGGCGCCATCGGCCAAGGAGAGCAAACCATGACGAAGCGTCTGATGATGGCCGGCCTGCTGGCCCTGGGCTCGGGCCTGGCGATGGCGCAAGCGGCTTCGGCGCCGGCGGCTTCGGTGCCGCTGTTCGCCGTCGAGTTCCGTACCGGCCCGGGCTGGGACAAGAACAAGCCGTACCAGGAGCAGGCCGAGGTCCGTGCCCATTCGGCCAACCTGAAGAAGCTGCGAGACCAGGGCAGCCTGGTGATGGGCGCCCGTTACGGGGAAGTGGGTCTGGTGGTGCTGGCGGCCGAGAACGAGGCCGCCGCCCATGAGATGGTCAGGCAGGACCCGTCGGTCAAGGCTGGCACCTTTGCCTACCAATTGAACGAGTTCAGCGTGTTCTACGGCGGCACGCTGCAGCCGGCGCCGCGCCGCCGCTGAAGCGAGGCGGCTTCCCGCCTGCTTACATGCCCTTGAACAGGTGCGTGTAGCTGCGGCTGACTTCCAGCTTCTCGTTCAGCCCCTTGATGCCGACCAGCTGGCGGCCGCGGAAATCGCGCGTGATGCCGGCGATGGCCTTGACGTTGACCAGGGTCGAGCGGTGAATCTGCCAGAACAGCTTGGGGTCCAGCTCGTCCACCAGTTCCTTGATCGGCTTGCGTATCAGGGCCTCGACGCTGGCGGTCTGCACCCGGGTGTACTTCTCGTCGCTGATGAAGAACAGCACGTCCTCGACCGGGATCATCTGGATGGTCTGACCCACGGTGGCCTGGATCCACTGCAGGTAGTTGGGAATGCCGCTGGGGTTCAGCTGGCCTGAGAGCTTGTGCAGCAGCTGCTGCATGGGCTGGGCCGGCTTGCCGTCGTCGGGCACGGGCTCGTTGCTGTGGCGCTGGGCCAGGCGCTTCTTGACCCGCTCCACGGTCACCTGCAGGCGCTCGCGCTCGGCCGGCTTCAGCACATAGTCGGCCACGCCCTGCTCGAAGGCCTCGACCGCGTACTGGTCGTAGGCGGTGATGAAGACGATCTCCGGCAGCAGCCAGTCGTCGTCCTCCGGCAACTGGGCGATCTGGCGCGCGGCATCGACGCCGGTCAGGCCCGGCATGCGGATGTCCAGGAAGACCAGGTCCGGCTTGTGCGCCTGGACCAGCTCCACCGCCTCCAGGCCGTTCTTGGCTTCGGCGACGATGTCCAGATCGGGCCAGACCTCGGTCAGGCGGCTGCGCAGCTGTTCGCGCATCAGGCGCTCGTCGTCGGCCAGGACGGCGCGCACTTGCTTGGGGGGGGCGGTGTCGTTCATGGGCCGATGTTAGTCGTGTGCCAGCGTCGGTTCGGTCGGTGCTGTCACCGGTTGTGGCGGCGGCGTGGTGGTCTTGGCCGGCTTCCTGCGCAGGGCCAGCCACAGGATGCCGACCAGCAGCAGCAGGGGCGAGAACACCACCGCGCCTATGCCGACCACGGCCAGCACGCCTATGGCCATCATGCCGCCGACAATCAGCAGCGGCAGGCCTATGCCCAGCAGCAGGGCCAGGGGCACGACGATCAGGACCACGAAGGCCGCCACCGCCAGGCCGATGATGCCGCCGACCAGGTCGCCTATGTCCAGCGAGCCAAGCAGCACCTCGTCGCCGTTGATGCTGATGGACATGTCGGGATGGCTGCCGATGTGGTGCCACAGGCTGAGGCCGCCGGACACGGCCGCGACCAGGGCCAGCAGGGCGATGACGGCAAAGATCTGGAACACGCGCTTCATGCTTTCGCTCCTTCGCTCTTGGGTTCGTCTTCCGATCGGCTGCGGTAGGGCACGGCAATGGTGACCACGGTGCCGCTCGGCTGGTTCTCGGTGATGGTGACCGTGCCCTTGCTGCCATACAGCAGGGACAGTCGTTCGCGGATATTGGCCAGGCCCACGCCGGTGCCCGAAGTGGCGGCCCGGCCGAAGCCCAGGCCGGTGTCGGCCACGGTGACCTGCAGCTTGCCGTGCACGATCTCGGCCTTGACCTTGAGGCTGCCGCCCTCGGCCTTGGGTTCCAGGCCATGCTTGATTGCGTTCTCGACCAGGCCCTGGATCATCATCGGCGGGAACTCGGCCGACAGCAGGCCCTCGGGCACGTCGATCTCGGTCTGCAGGCGCTCTTCCATGCGGACCTTGAGGATCTCCAGGTAGGGGCGGATCACGTTGATCTCGCGGCCCAGTTCGCGCACGCCGCCGGTGGCATTGGCTTCCCGCATGGTGGGCATCGAGGCGCGCAGCAGGGCGATCAGGTTCTTCTGCATCTGCGAGGCGCGGGCCGGGTCGGTCTCGATCAGGTGGTCGATCGAGGCCAGGGTGTTGAACAGGAAATGCGGCTCGACCTGGGCCTGCATCGCGGCCATGCGGGCCTCGACGACCTGGCGCTTCAGCGACTCGGCCTCGGCGGTTTCGGTGGCCTTGGCGGCCTTGAACTCGGCCACGATGCGGCTCTTGTACATGGCCTTGATCACGGCCGAGGACAGCACGATCAGGAAGGCCAGCTCATCCAGGAAGTCACCGAGCTTGCTGTAGAAGATGCGGTAGCGGGGCTCGTGGCGGTTGGCCTCGATGATGGCCGAGCGGGCTTCCTCGAGCTGGTCGCGGGCCTCGTCTAGGGCCTGTTCGCGGGCCCGCTGGCGGGCGTCACGCACGGTTTCTTCGATGGCCTTGCGGGTTTCCTCGACGGCGCGGCGCAGTTCGGCACGGTCCACGCCCTTGGGCAGGTCGATGGCGATGCTGGGCAGGTCCTTGAGCTCGTCTTCGCTGAGCGTCGGTGCCGAGGCGCCGCTGGCGCTGCCGGCCGGGGCCTGACGGGGCTCGATGCGCAGGCCCTTGTCGTCGATGCTGATCTCGTAGTGGATGGGCTTGTCGACGTTGATCGGCAGCTTGTCGCTGGTCCGCTTGGGCGCCTTGGGGATCTTGGGCAGGTCGGGCAGGATCTCCTCGCGGCCCGATTCCCAGCGGAAATTGAACGGCGGCAGATGCTGCAGCACGTTGGCGCCGATGATCAGGGCCACGGCCAGCAGGGTGAAGCGCTTCCAGCTGATGCCCACCAGCCAGCCGGCGTACAGGTGGAACGCCCGCAGCGCCAGGGCCGAGAAATGCTGCCAGCGCTGGTAGGGGGTCGGGTTGGTGGGGAGGGTGGCGCTCATGGGAAAACCTTGTCGTTGGGCCGGACTGTACGCAGCCTGGCCGCCCCGCTCGACGCCCGGGCGATGCGCCGTGCGAGCCGCGTGACCAGCTGCATTAATCGGCGACAGGCCGCGCGCACGGTGGCACCCCAATGAAAAGGCCCGCCGGGAGGGCGGGCCTTGGTCTGTGAACTGCGTCACGGACGGACGCCGTCGGGGGCTTGTTACTGCTTGACCGCCTCGACCTGGATCACCAGCTTGACGTCCTTGGCGAAGCCCCAGGCCAGACCGTAGTCCACGCCCCACTGGGTGCGGTCGATGGTGGCCACGAAATCGCCGCCGCAGACCTCGCGCTTGAACATCGGGTTCATGTAGCAGCCGTAGTTGCTGGCCTTGAGCGTCATCGGGGCGGTCTTGCCCTTCATGGTCAGCTGGCCGGCGACTTCGACGACCTTGTCGCCGTTGAAGACGAACTTGTCGCCGACGAACTTGGCGCTGGGGAACTTGGCCACGTCGAAGAAGTCCTCGCTCTTGAGGTGCTTGTCGAAGCCGGCCGAACCGGTGTTGATGCCGTTCATGTCGAAGCTGATCTCGACCTTGCCCGTCTTGCTGGCGCTGTCGATGGTGACCGTGCCTTCCTTCTTCTCGAAGCGGCCGCGGTTGGTCGAGACGCCGAAATGCGGGATCTCGAAGGTGGCGTAGGTGTGGCTGGGCTCGATGGCGTAGGTCGCGGTTTCGGCCTGGGCCAGACCGGCAGCGGCCAGGGCGGCCAGGGCGAGGGCTTTCTTCAGCATGGTGCGGGTTTCCTTGTGGAACTGGAGGAGGAGGGGAACAACAGGGGGCTTGGGTGCTTGGTCACAGCGGTGCGATGCCGCTGAAAGCCAGCTTGAACTTCACTTGCACGTCGTTGGCGACCATCGAGGTGTCGGCCCATTCGCCGTCGCCGATCTTGAATTCCAGGCGCTTGAGCAGGAAGGCGCCGCTGGCCGTCGTCGTGCCGCCGGCCTGGGCCAGGGCCAGGGGAACGGTGACGTCGCGGCTCAGTCCCTTGATGCTCAGCTTGCCCGCCACCTCGTAGCGGCCGCCGCCCAGGGCCTTGACGGCCGTGCTCTGGAACTGGGCCTGGGGCAGGCGCTTGCTGTCGAACCAGGGCGCCTTGGCCAGCTCGGCATCGAATTCGGGCGCGCCCAGCGTGGCGCTGGCCAGCTCGATCGTGAACGCCACCTTGGCGGCCTCGGGCTTCCTGGGGTCGAAGCTCAGCTGGGCGTCGAAGCGCTTGAAGCGGCCCTCGATGGGCACATTCATCTGCTTGGCAACGAACAGCAACTCGCTCTGGGCGGCCTGGAGGGCCGGCGCCGCGGCGGCAGCGGCCGGCTTGGCCTGCGCGGCCAGGGCGCAGGGGGCGCCGGCGGTGGCCATCACCAGGGCGGATGCCAGGGCCAGGGCCGCGGTGGACAGGGTCTTCATCTCAGGTCTCCGAGGGTTCAGCGAAAGGCCGGCAGCATGCGCTGCAGCAAGCCGTCGCGGTCGACGAAATGGTGCTTGAGGGCGGCGCCCAGATGGGCCAGGACCAGCAGGCCCAGGCCATAGGCCAGCAGCTTGTGGGCCAGTTTCAGGCTGTCGGCCAGTGCCTTGTCCGGGCTCACCAGGTCGGGCAGCGGCACGAGGCCGAACCAGACCACCGGGAAGCCGGCCGCCGAGCTGTAGGCCCAGCCGGCCAGGGGCACGGCGAAGAACAGGGCGTACAGCAGGCCATGGGTCCAGTGGGCGGCGCGGGCTTGCCACTCGGGCATGACCAGGTCGGCCGGCGGCTGGCGGTAGAGGCGCCACAGCAGGCGCAGGCCGGACAGCAGCAGGATGCTCACGCCGGCCCACTTGTGCCAGTTGTAGAGCTTGAGCCGGGCCGGCGAGAACGGCAGGCCGGTCATGTACAGGCCCACGCCGAAGGCGCCGACGATGGCCAGGGCCAGCAGCCAGTGCAGGACCATGGCCGGCAGGCTGTAGCGCTGCTCGGGGGCGATGGTGGCTGGCTGCGGCATGAGGCGGTCCGGGGTGGGTTGCGAATGGACCCAGTGTCGGCCGCCGCCGGGGCCCGGCGGTTCACCGGGCTTGATGCCATGGTTCAGATGATTTGAAGGTTGGCCCGCCTTCGGTCCCCCCCGTAATGGGCCAGCACCCGCGGATCCATGACCCGGAACCACAAGGGCGGCAGGTAGGCCAGCAGCAGCATGCCGGCATAGCCCATGGGCAGCTGCGGGCTGCTGTCGAAATGCCGCAGCAGCTGGTAGCGCCGGCCCGGGTGGGCATGGTGGTCGCTGTGGCGCTGCAGCTGGTAAAGGAACAGGTTGGACACCCTGTGGTCCGAGTTCCAGGAATGTTCGGGCCCGCAGCGCTGGACCCGGCCGTCGGCACCGCGGCTGCGCAGCAGGCCGTAGTGTTCGATGTAGTTGACGACCTCCAGCAGCGAGATGCCATAGGCCGCCTGGACCAGCAGGAAGGGCAGGACGGCGAGGCCCAGCCAGGCCACCAGACCGGCGTACAGCACCAGGCTCAGGGCCCAGGCCTGCAGGCATTGGCGGCGGTCCAGCTGCCAGGCCGAGCGCAGGCTGCCGAGCACGGTGCGGGGCAGGAAGGCCCAGAAGCTCTCGCCCAGCCGGGCGCTGGCCGGGTCTTCGCGGGTGGCGACGCGGCGATGGTGGCCGCGGTTGTGCTCGACGAAGAAATGGCCATAGGCCACCGGCGCCAGCGTCACCAGGGCCAGGGCCCGCTCCCAGCGAGGCTGCTTGTGGCCCAGCTCATGGGCCGTGTTGATCGCAATGCCATTGATGCCGCCGACGCTGAGCACCAGGCCCAGCCATTGCCAGCCGTCCAGCGGCAGCGTGGCCGCAATCCAGGCGCCGAGCCCGGTGGCGGCCAGCTGCGAGGGCACATAGGCGACCACGATGGCGCGGTACCAGACCGAGCCTGCCAGCTCGGCCGTGGCCGACTCGGGCGGATTGCCCTTGTCGAGCCCCAGCAGCGCATCCATGAGCGGCACGACGCCATACATGAACAGGCTCATCAGGAACAGCCACCGCGTCTGGCCGGACTCGATGAAGCGCAGCAGGTGCGAGGCGACCAGCAAGGGCAGGGCCGGCGACAGCAGCCACCACCAGCGCTTCGGATCCCGCCATCGACGTTCGTTCATGGCGGGCGACGATGCGCGAGCTGCGCACTGGCGTCAAGAGCGCCGGCCCGGGGGCAACTGTGCCAACGCGATCCGGCACCGCGGCCGTGCAACCGGGTTTACCCACTTGCCGCTGCCGGTAGCGGCTTTGATATTCGACTTGGCGCCCGGGCCGGCTCGACGGCACGGTGGCGCAAGCACGCAGAGAACGAACCAAGGAGACCGTGATGAGTGAGAAGAAAGACCTCGCACCGGCTTCGCGTCGGCGCTTTCTGAAACATGCCGCCACCGGCACCGCGGCGGCCGGCGCCCTGGCCGCGCCGATGATCTCGCGGGCCGAGACCGTCAACCTTCGCTTCCAGTCGACCTGGCCGGCCAAGGACATCTTCCACGAGTACGCCAACGACTTCGCCAAGAAGGTCAACGAGATGGCTGGCGGCCGGCTCAAGATCGAGGTGCTGCCCTCGGGCTCGGTCGTGCCGGCCTTCCAGCTTCTGGACGCGGTCAACAAGGGCACGCTGGATGGCGGTCATGGCGTGGTGGCCTACCACTACGGCAAGAACTCGGCGCTGGCCCTGTGGGGTTCGGGACCGGGCTTCGGCATGGACCCCAACATGCTGCTGTCCTGGCACTACTACGGCGGCGGCGAGGCCCTGCTGCAGGAGATCTACAAGGCCATCAACATGGATGTGATGTCCTACCTGTATGGCCCCATGCCGACCCAGCCCTACGGCTGGTTCAAGAAGCCGGTGGCCAACCTGGAGCAGATGAAGGGCATCAAGTTCCGCACCGTGGGTCTGGCGGTGGACCTCTACACCGAGCAGGGCGCGGCGGTGAACCCGCTGCCCGGTGCCGAGATCGTGCCGGCCCTGGACCGCGGCCTGATCGACGCAGCCGAGTTCAACAACGCCTCCAGCGACCGTTCGCTCGGCTTCCCTGACGTGGCCAAGAACTGCATGCTGCAGAGCTTCCACCAGAGCACCGAACAGTTCGAGATCCTGTTCAACAAGACCAAGTACAACGCGCTGCCGGCCGAGCTGAAGAAGATCATCGACTATGCGGTCCAGGCGGCCAGCGCCGACATGAGCTGGAAAGCCATCGAGCGCAACTCCAGCGACTATGCCGAGCTGAAGAAGGCCGGCGTGGCCTTTTACAAGACGCCGGACGCCATCCTGCGCAACCAGCTGGAGTCCTGGGACAAGGTGATCGCCAAGAAGTCGGCCGAGAACCCGCTGTTCAAGAAGGTGCTGGACAGCCAGCGCGCCTTCGCCCAGCGCGCCGGCCAGTGGCAGAACGACTATCTCGTTGATTTCAAGATGGCCTGGAACCACTATTTCGGCAGACGCGGCTGATGAGACCAAGGCCCGCTCCAGGCGGGCCTTGTTTCTTGATTCCATCGTTGGGGGGTCCGGATGACGGTACAGAAGCTTCTGCACACCGCCGATGGCATCAGCACCTGGGTGGGCAAGGCCTTCTCCTGGCTGATCGTCGCGCTGATGCTGCTGGTGGTGGCCGAGGTGTTCAAGCGCTATGCCCTGAACATGCCCACGGCCTGGGTGTTCGACGCCAGCAACATGCTCTACGGCACGCTGTTCATGATGGGCGGTGCCTACACCCTGGCCCATGACGGCCATGTGCGCGGCGACTTCCTCTACGGCAGCATGAAGCCGCGCACCCAGGCCTCGCTGGACTGCGTGCTGTACCTGCTGTTCTTCCTGCCCGGCGTGTGTGCACTGACCTGGAGCGGCTGGACCTATGCCGGCGAATCGCTGGCGATCCGCGAGCACACCTTCAACGCGACGCCGCTGCCGGTCTATCCGTTCAAGTACATCATCCCGCTGGCCGGCGCCATGGTGCTGATGCAGGGCCTGTCGGAGATCCTGCGCTGCGTGGTCTGCATCCGCAGCGGGCAGTGGCCGCCGCGGCTCAAGGATGCCGAGGAGATCGACGTGGTCGAGCAGCAGCTGTCGGCCAGCCAGCACGTCGATGCCGAGGCCGCGCGCGAGGCGATAGAGAAGGCCAAGGACATTGACGAGGCGGCGCGCCAGCGCCTGGGGGGCTGACATGAGCAATGCCGCGCTCGGCCTCACCATGCTGTGCCTGATCGTCGTCGTGATCATGCTGGGCTTCCCCACCGCCTTCACGCTGATGGGCCTCGGGATGATGTTCGGCTTCGTCGCCTTCTACGACCCTGGCACGGCCTGGTGGAACAACCATGTGTTCGACCTGATGGTGCAGCGTGCCTACGGGGCGATGAACAACGACACCCTGCTGTCGATTCCGCTGTTCGTCTTGATGGGCTACGTGATGGAGCGTGGCGCCCTGGTCGACAAGATGTTCCACAGCGTACAGCTGGCCTTCCGCCGCCTGCCCGGCTCGCTGGCCGTGACCACGCTGGTGATCTGCACCTTCTGGGGCATTGCCTCGGGCCTGGTGGGCGCCGTGGTGGTGCTGATGGGCGTGATCGCGATGCGGCCCATGCTCAACGCCGGCTACGACGTGCGCCTGGCTTCGGGCGTGATCACCGCCGGCGGCACGCTGGGCATCCTGATCCCGCCCTCGGTGATGATCATCGTCTACGCCGCGGTGGCCGGGCAGTCGGTGGTCAAGCTCTATGCGGCCGCCATGTTCCCGGGCTTCTTCCTGGCGTTTCTCTACCTGGTCTACGTGATCGGCTGGGCCCTGCTCAACCCCAAGGTCGCGCCGCAGCTGCCGATCGAGCAGCAGCGTGCGCCGATCTCGCCCTGGGTGGCACAGCTGGCGAGCGACTACTCGCCGCGCATGCTCGTGGCGCTCTTGAAGTCGCTGCTCGCACCAGGCCGCGCGCGCGCCGCGGGCATAGGCTACGGCCGGGTGGTCGCCAGCTTGTTGCGCGCCCTGGTGCCGGTCTGGCTGGCGCTCGTGTGCCTGGGCACGACCTGGTGGTACGTGACCATCTACACGCAGAAGGTCGAGTCCAATGCCCCGCCCGCGGTGACGGCCACGGTGGCCGAACCGCGCCCGGCCGGCGGCGGCCTGGCCGAGCCACCCGGCGCCTCGGGCGGTCTGCAGGAACCACCGGGCGCCCTGAAGGAGCCTCCCGGCAGCAGCGGCGTGCAGGAGCCTCCCGGTGCCGTGAAGGAGCCACCCGGTGCGGCCGCCGATACCGGCCTGCAGCGCATGGGCGAAGTGATCGACGTGCCCAAGCCCGAGTCGGTGCCCCAGGCCTTCTACACCGGCTTCGCCATCAGCTGCGCCCTGAGCCTGCTGCTGCTGGCCTGGTACTACTGGAAGTTCGACGCCGAGCAGTTCGAGATCCTGCGCATGCTCGTGTCCTCGGTGATGCCGCTGGGCATCCTGACGCTTGTGGTGCTGGGCGTGATCCTGTTCGGCATCACCACGGCCACCGAGTCGGCGGCGGTGGGCGCGGCCGGCGCCTTCCTGATGGCCTTCCAGGCCGGCACCCTGAATTTCCAGCGCATCAAGGAGGCGGTGTTCCTGACCGCCAAGACCACGGCCATGGTCTGCTGGCTGTTCGTCGGCTCGGCGCTGTTCTCGGCCGTGTTCGCCCTGCTCGGCGGCCAGGCCCTGGTCGAGCAATGGGTCTTGAAGCTGGACCTGACGCCGCTGCAGTTCATGCTGCTGTCGCAGGCCATCATCTTCGTGCTGGGCTGGCCGCTGGAATGGACCGAGATCATCGTGATCTTCGTGCCCATCTTCCTGCCGCTGCTGCAGCATTTCGGCATCGACCCGATGCTCTGGGGCACCCTGGTCTTCGTCAATCTGCAGGCGGCCTTCCTGAGCCCGCCGGTGGCGATGTCGGCCTTCTACCTGAAGGGTGTCAGCCCGCCGCATGTGACGCTGAACCAGATCTTCGCCGGCATGATGCCCTACATGCTGGTGGTGATCCTGTGCATGGTGATCATGTACGTGTGGCCCGGCATGACGCTGTGGCTGCCGGGCTATCTGTACGGCCGCTGAACGGAAACCCCCCGCTGTGAACGCCCGCCCCCCTTGAAGGGGGTGTGGCGGCGGCTGCCGGTCCGGCTTGGGGCTTGCCCCCATGGAATGGCGCCTGATTGAAGCTCCAATGCGCGCTCACATCAAGAATTAGGAGCGATCCGATGGAGAGAGGGATGAGGCGCATGGGCGTCGGCGTGGCCCTGGCCGCTTGCCTGATTGGGCTGGGCGGTTGCGGTGGCGGCGCCGGCAAGGATTCGGGCGGTGCAGCCCTGCCGGCATCAGACCTGGCGCCGCTGCAGGCGATCCAGGCCATCAATGTGGGCAGCACCGATCCGACCCATGCCGAGCCGGCGCTGCCCAGGCCCGGGACCACGCCCTGCGTCGTGACGCTGTACCAGGGACTGAGCTTCAACGACTTCAACCAGCGCGACTTCAGCTACCAGCCGCCCGCGCTCTGCCAGGGTGCCTGGGCCAAGGTGGTGCTGGAAGCGGACTACAGCGTCACGGCCGGCCGGCAGTTCGACCGCACGGCCCTGATCGGCCTGGGCGGCGTCAACCTCTACTACGGCACCACGCCCCAGCCCACGGCCAGCCTGGCGCGCAGCTGGAAGATCGAGCGCGACGTGACCGAGTTCGCCGCCCTGCTGCGCACGCCGCAGGCCGGGGCCGCGGTGCTGGACACCGTGGTCAACGCGACCTACACAGGCGTCTTCACCGGCAGCGCGCGGCTGCTGTTCTATCCGGCCGTGGCGGGCGAGCCCCTGCCTTCGCAGGCCGACCAGGTGCTGGCCTTCAGCGCCGGCGCCTCGGCGCGGCCGCTGGCCCAGCAGCGGCCCGAGGGCGGCTACACCCGCAGCTTCCGCTTTCCGCTGAACACCTCGCGGGTCTACCTGGACCTGATCGCCCAGGGCCAGTCGAGCAACGAGTACTGGTACGCCTGCGCGCCGACCGAGCTGGCCGCGGCGCTGGGCACTTGCGGCGACGGCGCCTACCGCGAGGTCCAGGTGCTGATCGATGACCAGCCCGCCGGCCTGGCGCCCATCTTCCCCTGGGTCTTCAGCGGCGGCCACAACCCGCGCTTGTGGCTGCAGACCACCGGCGTGCAGACCTTGCAGCTGCAGCCCTACCGGGTCGACCTGTCGCCTTTCGCGCCGCTGCTGGCCGATGGCGCCAACCATTCGGTGCGCATCAAGGTCTTGAACTCGCGGGCCTGGTTCAACCTGGTCGGCAGCCTGCTCGTCTATCGCGACGCCGGCGTCGAGCGGGTCACCGGCCAGCTGACCGAGAACAGCCTGAAGGACCTCAACGACCCGAGCAAGATCAGCAACCAGCTCAAGCTGCCCAGCGGCGCGGCGCCCAGCGGCCTGCTGCAGACCCTGGCCAGCCGCGACTACCGGATAGCCGGCTACCAGATCGGCTCACGTGGCCGCGAGCAAGTTACCGTGGCCCAACAGACCAGCTTCAGCAACCTGCAGACCTATTCGGCCACGCAGCTGGAAGTCGTCCAGCAGACGCGGGTCGAGGACCAGACCCTGGTGGAGCGCGGCGGCAAGACGCAGCGTGCGACGCGCAGCAGCAGCTATCCGTTCCGCCTGCTCTATGTGAGCGAGCCCCTGCTGCAGCGCATCGCCGTCGAGCAGCAGTTCCAGCGCAGCCAGTGGCTGCAGGACGAGCAGCGCCGCGTCTTCTTCAGCCAGGTCGAGAACGCGGTCACGGCCGACATCCGCGCCGAGGCGCCGGCGGCCGGTGCGAGCGCGGTCCAGACCCAGAGCACGGCCCAGCGCTTCGACTACTCGGACAGCGCCTTGAACTGCGCGTCGCGCCGCCTGCTCAGCAAGGACGGCAAGATGGTCGAGGCCAGGGAGTCCGCGCGCTGCGCCACGGCGCCCAGGCCCGCCTGGTACCTGGACCCGCTGGGCCTGCGCATGGACAACGAGTTGCTGCTCAGGCTGCCTTTGCCCTGAACTCGCCCTGCGGTCGCAGGCCCTCCAGCCTGAAGGTCTCGACCATGGAGGCCAGCCGCAGGGCCTGCTCCTGCAGGCTGGCGGCGGCTGCCGCGCTTTCCTCGACCAGGGCCGAGTTCTGCTGCGTCATCTGGTCCAGCTGGCTGACCGCGGCATTGATCTGGGCCAGGCTGTGGCTCTGCTCGCGCGAACTGGCGCTGACCTCGCTGAGCACGCTGGTGACCCGCTTGACGCTGTCCACCACCGCGCCCATGGTCGAGCCGGCGCGGCCCACCAGGCTGGAGCCGGCATCGACCTCGCTGACGCTCTGGCCTATCAGCGACTTGATCTCCTTGGCGGCCTCGGCGCTGCGCTGGGCCAGGGCCCGCACCTCGCCGGCCACCACGGCGAAGCCGCGGCCCTGTTCGCCGGCCCGCGCCGCTTCCACCGCGGCATTCAGGGCCAGGATATTGGTCTGGAAGGCAATGCCGTCGATCACGCCGATGATGTCGTTGATGCGGCCCGAGCTGGCGTGGATGCGGCCCATGGTGTCCACCACCTGACCGACCACCTGGCCGCCGTCCTGCGCCACATGGGCGGCATCGACCGCCAGCTGGTTGGCGGTGGCGGCCGAGTCCGAGGAGCTGCGCACCGTGCTGGTCAGCTGCTCCATGGTGCTCGCCGTCATCTGCAGGCTGCTGGCGGCCTGCTCGGTGCGCTGGCTGAGGTCCTGGTTGCCGACGGCGATCTCGCCGGCCGCCGACTTGATGTTCTCGGCGCTCTCGCGCACGTCCTGCACCAGGCTGCGCAGCGAGACCACCATGCGGTTGAGACCGCGCTGCAGGTCGCCGATCTCGTCGCCGCGGCTGGACTCCAGCTGCACCGACAGGTCGCCCGCGCCAATGCGCTCGGTGGCGTCCAGGGCCACGCGCAGCGGCGGGATGATGGAACGCACCATCAGCCAGGTGCTGACCAGCAGCATCAGCACCACGGCGCCCAGCAGCACGGCGGTGATCATCACGCTGGTCGCGCGGGCTGCCTTGGCAGCGGCGGCCAGGTCGACCGCCAGCCGGTGCTGCAGATCGACGTAGGCCTTCTGCGCCGCGAGGTAGCGGTCCAGCTCGGACCGCACGCCGCTGACCTGGGCACCCATGTCAGCGCCCGCGCCGCGCGCCTTGGCGGCGGCGCCGCGGGCATCGATGTAGACCTTGCGGGCCTGGGCGATGGCGGCGAGGCTCTGCTTCTCCTCGTCGCTGTCGGCCGCAGCCTCGATGCTCTTCTGCAGCTCCGAGATCCGGGCCGAGGTGGCGTCCATCTCGGGCTTGAGCGTCGCGGCCAGCCCGGCGTCGGCGCTCTGCAGTCCGGCCATGGTGCGGGCCGCATTGGCCTGGGTCAGGCCGGCCCATTGCAGCGAGATCTCCAGCTTCTCGCGCTGTTCGGCCTGTTCGCGCTGCTCTTCCTCCAGCGCCTTGCTGCTGCGCCAGCTGGTGACCAGGGTCAGCGCGACCAGGATGACGCCGGTCAGCAGGGTGGGCAGCCAGAGCCGGTTCGAAATGCTCAGGGTCTGGGGCATGTCGTCTCTCCTTGGGCGGCCTCTGCCGGGCCGGGTGGAGACGATTGAAGGCCCAGGCTTGCCCGATGTCAATCCGGCTGGGCGCATCCAGAACAAACAAGCCCGCAGGGCTGGCGCGCTGCGGGCTTGGTGAGGGCGGGGTGGGCCTGGATCAGGCTTGGCGCCACTGGGCCATCAGGCCGTCCCACTTGGCCTTGGCGGCCTTGGCATGGCGCTCCTTCACATGGCCGTAGCCGCGGATCTCCTCGGGGATCCGCGCGATCTCGGCCGCCAGCGCCAGGCGGTCGGCGGTCAGCTTGGCCAGCACCTCTTCGATGCTGGCGCGGTACTGCTGGATCAGGGCGCGCTCCATCTTGCGCTCCTCGGTGTAGCCGAAGATGTCGAGGGCCGTGCCGCGCAGGCCCTTCATCCTGGCCAGCAGCGAGAAGGCCGGACGCACCCAGCCGCCGAAGGCGCTCTTGACCAGGTGGCCCTGCGCGTCCTTCTTGGCCAGCAGCGGCGGAGCGAGGTGGTGGACGATCTTGAAGTCACCCTCGAACTGCGCCGCGATCTTGTCGGTGAAGCTCTTGTCGGTGTGCAGGCGAGCCACCTCGTACTCGTCCTTGTAGGCCATCAGCTTGAACAGATACTTGGCCACGGCCTCGGTCAGGCGGCTGCTGTTGAGCGGGCCTTCGGCCGCGCGCACCTTTTCGACGAAGGCCTTGTAGGTCTCGGCATAGGCGGCGTTCTGGTAGCCGGTCAGGAACTCGACGCGCTTGGCCACGATCTCGTCCACACCGGGCCGCTTGACGATGTTGATCACCTGCTTGGCGGCGAACAGGGCCTGCACGGCGGCCAGGTCCTGCACGCAGCGGCGGCCCCATTCGAAGGCGGCCTTGTTGTTGTCGATCTGCACGCCGTTGAGCTCGATGGCGCGCATCAGCGAGGCATAGCTCAGCGGGATGCGGCCCTTCTGCCAGGCATAGCCCAGCATCAGCGGGTTGGTGTACAGCGAATCGCCCAGCAGCTTGACCGACACCTCCTCGGCGTCGAACAGACCGAAGTGCTCCTTGCCCACGGCGGCGGCGATGGCGGCCTCGCAGGCGGCGCCCGGGAAGCTCCAGTTGGCGTCGTTCACCAGCGTCGCTGTCGGCGAGCCGTGGGTGTTCAGCGCCACGAAGGTGCGACCCTCGCGCATCACGGCCAGCGTGCTCTTGTTGGCGCCGACTATGGCGTCGCAGGCGATCACCAGCTGGGCCTCGGCCGTGCCGACCTTGGTGCAGTGGATGTCCTCGACCGCGTCGGCGATCTGGATGTGGCTCCAGGTCGCGCCGCCCTTCTGGGCGAGGCCGGCTGCGTCCTGGGTGATCACGCCCTTGCCTTCCAGGTGGGCCGCCATGCCGAGCAGCTGGCCGATGGTGATCACGCCGGTGCCGCCCACGCCGGCCACGACGATGCCGAAGGCCTCCCGGCTGCTCGGGATCACCGGCTGGGCCAGGGCGGGAAGGCTCGCGTCGAAGGGGCTGATGCGCTTGTCCTTCTTGGGCTTCTTCAGCTCGCCGCCCTCGATGGTGACGAAGCTGGGGCAGAAGCCCTTCACGCAGCTGTAGTCCTTGTTGCAGCTGTTCTGGTTGATCTGGCGCTTGCGGCCGAAATCGGTGTCCAGCGTCTCGACCGACAGGCAGTTGGACTGGATCGAGCAGTCGCCGCAGCCTTCGCAGACCAGCTCGTTGATGAAGGCGCGCTTGGCCGGGTCGACCAGCTTGCCGCGCTTGCGGCGGCGGCGCTTCTCGGTGGCGCAGGTCTGGTCGTAGATGATGACGCTGGTGCCCGGGATCTCGCGGAACTGGCGCTGGATCTCGTCCAGCTCGTCGCGGTGGTGCACGGTCACGCCGTAGGCCAGCGGCTTGCCGGCGTACTTCTCGGGCTCGTCGGTGACGATGACCAGCTTGGCCACGCCTTCCGAGACCAGGCTGTTCATGATCTGCGTGACGCTGTGACCCTCAGGGCGCTCGCCGACCTGCTGGCCGCCGGTCATGGCGACCGCGTCGTTGTAGAGCACCTTGTAGGTGATGTTGACGCCGGCCGCGATGCTCTGGCGGATCGCCAGGATGCCCGAGTGGAAGTAGGTGCCGTCGCCCAGGTTGGAGAAGATGTGCTTCTCGTCGGTGAACGGCGCCTGGCCGACCCAGGGCACGCCCTCGCCGCCCATCTGGGTGAAGGTGGCCGTGCTGCGGCCCGGCATCCAGGTGACCATGTAGTGGCAGCCGATGCCGCCGACGGCGCGCGAGCCTTCGGGCACGCGGGTCGAGGTGTTGTGCGGGCAGCCCGAGCAGAACCAGGGCGTGCGGTCGGCGCCGCCGGCGGTCTTTTCCTCGGCCTTGAGCGCGTTTTCCTTGGCGTCGATGATGGCCACGCGGGCATCCAACCTAGCCTGCACGTCGGCGTCCACGCCCAGCTTCTTCAGGCGCTTGGCAATGGCGCGGGCGATGATGGCCGGCGTCAGGTCGGCCTCGGGGCGCAGCAGCCAGTTCTTGGCCGGGTTGGGCACGTTCCATTCGCCGCCGGTGTTGTCGCCGGCGATCTCGTCGAACTTGCCCATCACATTGGGACGCACGTCCGGACGCCAGTTGTACAGCTCCTCCTTGAGCTGGTACTCGATCATCTGGCGCTTCTCCTCGACCACCAGGATCTCCTGCAGGCCCTGCGCGAAGTCGCGGGTGATGGTGGCTTCCAGCGGCCACACCACATTGACCTTGTGCAGGCGGATGCCGAGGCGGCGCAGCGTGTCGTCGTCCAGTCCCAGGTCATGCAGGGCCTGGCGGGTGTCGTTCCAGGCCTTGCCGCTGGCGATGATGCCGAAGCGGTCCTGCGGCGTGGACACGACGTTGTAGTTCAGCTTGTTGGCGCGCACATAGGCCAGGGCGGCGTACCACTTGTAATCCATCATCCGCGCTTCCTGGTCCAGCGGCGGATCCGGCCAGCGGATGTGCAGGCCGCCCGGCGGCATCTCGAAGTCCTCGGGCAGGATGATGTTGACCCGGTCCGGATCGACGCTGACCGAGGCCGAGGATTCGACGATTTCCTGAATGGTCTTCAGGCCCGACCACAGGCCGGAGAAGCGGCTCATGGCGAAGGCATGCAAGCCCATGTCCAGGATGTCCTGCACGCTGGACGGGAAGAACACCGGGAAACCCACGGCCTTGAACACGTGGTCGCTCTGGTGGGCGGCGGTGGAGCTCTTGGCGATGTGGTCATCGCCGGCCACGGCGATCACGCCGCCATGGCGCGAGGTGCCGGCCATATTGGCGTGCTTGAACACGTCGATGCAGCGGTCCACGCCCGGGCCCTTGCCGTACCAGATGCCGAACACGCCGTCGACCTTGGCCTTCTCCGGGAACAGGGCCAGCTGCTGCGTGCCCCAGACGGCCGTGGCGCCCAGTTCCTCGTTGACGCCGGGCTGGAACACGATGTTGTTCTTGGCCAGATGCTTCTTGGCCGCCATCAGCATCTGGTCGTAGCCGCCCAGCGGCGAGCCGCGGTAGCCCGAGATGAAGCCGGCGGTGTTGAGTCCGGCCATCGCATCGCGGGTGCGCTGCAGCATGGGCAGTCGCACCAGGGCCTGGACGCCGCTCATGAAGGCGCGGCCCGAGTCCAGGGCGTACTTGTCGTCCAGCGTGACCTTCTCGAGGGCACGCAGGATGTGTTCGGGCAGCGGGGCGTTCATCGGGTCGGGCTCCTATGGGGACGGGGCGCCTGCCGGGGTCGCTTGTGGCGGCCGGGCGGGGCCCGGATAGCGGCAGTATTCCGGATCCGCGAGTGTAGGGAAAGCGGGGCGCCGGGTGCTTTCTCATTTGCGCTCGGCAGCTTGCATCTAGGCAATAATCTTTCTCCAATCAATAGATCGAGATCAGATTGGTTTCCAAAACACGCAAATCAGGGCAAACCCTGGCCGCTGCTGCTGCGCCCGCGGAGGCCGAGGACGGCACGCTTGACCGCTATCACATCGCCATCCTGGGCGAGCTGCAGCGCGATGCCCGCCTGTCCAATGCCGAGCTGGCGGCGCGCATAGGCCTTTCCGCAGCCCCGACCTGGCGGCGCGTGCGCTGGCTAGAAGAGCAGGGCTACATCACCGGCTACCGCGCCGAGATCGACAGACGCAAGGTCGGCCTGGGCGTGCTGGCTTTCGTCAAGCTCGACGCCGACCGCAACAATGCGGCCGCCACCAAGGTGCTGGAAGAGGCGATACGCCGCCTGCCCGAGGTGATCGCCTGCCACTACATCTCGGGCGCCGGCACCTTCGAGTTGCAGGTGCTGGCGACCGACCTGGATGCCTTCAGCCGCTTCACGATCGACACCTTGCTGAACCTGCCTAACGTGAAAGATGTGCACACCAGCTTCTCCCTGGGCGAGGTCAAGGCCGGCGGCGGCCTGCCGCTGGCGCATCTGCAGCCGGCCAAGGGCGCCTGATCGGTTAGGCTAGCCGCCCATGGAGCGCCACGCCACCACGCCCCGCTGGACCGACCGCTTGTCGGAGCTGCTGTTCACCGGCGAGCGGGTGCAGCGCATCCGCCTGATCCAGGCCAGCCTGGCCCTGGTGCTGATGGCGGTCTGCGTGGCCATCATGCAGTACGCGGCCTGGGTCAACGGCCTGTCCAGCGCGCCGCTGGCCTGGTGGACCGGCCTGTCGCTGGGCGGCCTGCTCGGCGCCTATCTGCTGATTCGCAGCGGCTGGAGCAAGCGCCTCGCGGACCCCTCGCTGACCGTGCCGCAGATGGTCTACGCGATTGCCTGCGGCGCCGTCGGCTATGGCATGGCCGGCCCGCTGCGCGGCGCGGTGTTTCCCATCCTGATGACCATCCTGGTGTTCGGCATGTTCCAGCTGCGCGCCGGCACCACCTTGCGCATCAGCCTCTATGCGCTGGGCCTGTTCGGCCTGACCATGGCCTTCATGGCGCATTGGCGGCCGGCCCAGTACCCGCCGGCCGTCGAGCTGGGGCATTTCCTGATGCTGGTCTGCACGCTGCCGGCGGTGTCGGTGCTGGCCGGCCGCATCAGCCGCATCCGCCACCGCCTGGCCGAGCAGAAGTCGGAACTCGCCGAGGCCCTGGCCCAGATCCAGGCGCTGGCCACGCATGACGAGCTGACCGGCCTCCTGAACCGCCGCCACATGCAGACTCTGCTGGACCAGGAGGTGCAGCGTTGCCAACGCAGCGGCCAGAGCTTCTGTGTGGCCCTGCTGGACATCGACCATTTCAAGCGCGTCAACGACCGCCACGGCCACGGCACCGGCGACGCCGTGCTGCGCGGCTTTGCCGACGTGGCCCAGGCGGCGATACGCGCTTCCGACGTGCTGGCCCGCTGGGGCGGCGAGGAATTCGTGCTGCTGATGGCCGACTCGCGCATGCCGCCGGCCCTGGCTGGCGTCGAGCGGGTGCGCGAGCATGTGGAGGCGCTGCGTGTGCCGGCCGGCGAGGTGATGCTCAGCACCAGCGTCTCGGCCGGCTTGACCCAGCACCGCCCCGGTGAGACGCTGGCGCAGACGCTGGAGCGGGCCGACCGCCTGCTCTACCAGGCCAAGAGCGAAGGCCGCAACCGCGTGGTGATCGGATGACGAAGACCAAGCTCAAGCGCCGGGCCCTGCTGACGGCCCTGGTGATGCTGCCGCTGGTGGCGCAGGCCGCCGAGCCGCCGCAGGTGATGCTGCAAATCGAGCTGCGCTGGGTCGAGACCAGCCTCAGCGGCGCAGCGCTCGATGCCAGCAAGCGCGGCGCCGTGGTGGTGGGCACGGGCGGCTCGGTATCGCCGGCCGGCGGCAAGATCATTTCGACCCGGCCCGCTGATGCCGGCGTGTCGCCGGTTCAGCGCCTGCTGGTGCTCAACGGCCGTCAGGCCAGCGCCCTGGTCAACCAGCCGCGGCGCATGGAGATGCTGGACTGGGGCGTCGAGAGAGACCGCCGCGGCCAATGGCAGCCGCAAGCCCAGATGCGCTCGGTCTGGGTCGACCGCCAGACCGGTTTCCAGATCAAGCCCAGCTGGCCCGGCGGCTCGCAGCCGGTGCTGCTGGAACTGCGGGCCCTGCTGCCTCGCGGCGAGGCGGGCAGCGAGGAGTTGGTGACCACTCAGCTGATTCCGCTGGACCAGTGGGCGGTCGTGGCCCGCGAAGGCAGCAACCCTCAAGCCCCGGCTGCCGGCACCTACAGCAGCCGCGATGCCGAACCCCAGACCAGCCGCGAGCTGCAGCTGCGCATCGTCCGGGCGCCCTGATTCGGGTAATTGGTATTTGATTGGTAGTCGATTGGTGTTAGTCTCGGCCGGCCTTGTTGCCTGCCCGGAGACTGTCTGATGCGCCTGCTGACCGCTGCCCTTGCCGCCCTGAGCCTGGCCTCCACCGCGGTGCTGGCCGCGCCACCCTTGTTCGGCGCCGGCCCGCTGGCCTTCGAGAACAAGCCGGGCTCGCCGGTGGTGGGCGTCTATGTGCCGGGCTGGGAGGGCGTCGAGCAGCTGGACAAGATCAAGCCCGGCAGCCTCAGCCACATCCTTTATGCCTTCCTGCGGATCTGCGGACCCGGCCAGCTGGAGAAGGACGCCAAGACCTGTGCCGGCCGGCCCGAGTTCTCGCTGACCGATACCGAGCTGGAGCGCCGCTTCGATGCCGGCTTCGTCGCCTTGAAGAAGCGTCTGCCGGCGCTGCAGGTCGTGGCCTCGGTCGGTGGCTGGGGCGGCTCGGACCCGTTCTTCCACCTCGCCAACGACGCTGCCAAGCGCCAGGTCTTTGCCAAGGACGTGGTGCGCTTCCTGCGCGAGCATCCGGGCTTCGACGGCATAGACATCGACTGGGAGCATCCCGGCGGCAACGGCTCGGCCAACGGCGTGGCCCTGGGCTCGCCGGCCGATGGCCAGGGTTATGCCGACCTGATGGTCGACCTGCGCGCCGCCGTCGACCAGCTGGGCCGCGAGACCGGCCGCCGTTACCTGGTGACCACGGCCGTCAACAGCAGCTCCACCATCGTCGACCGGATCAAGTTCCGCCAGGCCGCGCCGGCCCTGGACCTGGTCTTCATGATGACGTACGACTTCTTCGGCCCCTGGACCGACACCGCCGGCCACCATGCGGCGCTGAAGAGTGCCCGCAAGACCGATGACAGCGTCGAGCGTTCGGTCGCCAATCTCGTGAAGGCCGGCGTGCCGCGCGCCAAGCTGGTGGCCGGTGTGGCCATGTATGGCCGCGGCTTTGCTGGCGTGACGAGCAAGCAAGGGCATGGCGCGGCCAAGACCGGCAACTACCCGGACAACGGCGATGGCTCCACCGTCTACCGCGAGCTGCGTGCCGACCGGCTCGATGCCCAGGGCCGCGGCCTCAATGGCTGGGTGGTCCAGCACGACAAGCAGGCTGCTGCCTTCAGCCTCTACCAGCCCGAGCAGAAGCTCTGGATCAGCTACGACGATCCGCGGGCCGTGCTTGAGAAGGGCCGCTATGCCCGCCGTGCCGGCCTGGCCGGCGTGTTCGCCTGGGAGCTCTCGCAGGACCATGAGGGCGAGCTGCTCAATGCGATGAACCTCGGCGTCGGCAAGAAACCCCGCTGAGCTCGACGGGGTCAGACCGTGCCTGCCGCGCCACGGCGGGCGGGCCGCTTTCTTGACCCCGGCCCCTGATTGGAGGCTAATCCTCCCGTCGTGCGCCAGGCAACGGCGCATGCTGCTGCACAGCCGAGGCCTGTCAGAGCCCGGCAAGGAGGCGTCGTGACGTCCAAGGACTTCCGCATCCTCAGCCTCGACGGCGGGGGAACGTTCTGTCTCGCGCAGGCCCGGGCCCTGGCCGAACTCTTCGGCGCCGATACGCCGGGCCACCAAGTCCTCTCCCATTTCAAGCTCGCCGCCGGCACCTCGGGCGGCTCCTTCGTGCTGGGCGCACTGGCCAACAACCGCAGCCCGGCCGACATCGTCCGCAAGTTCGACGACGAGTCCAACCGCAAGCGCTTCTTCAGCAAGCTGCCGGTGTGGAAGCGCTGGACCTCGGTGCTCAGCGCCGGCCGCCTGGGCACGCGCTACGACGTGAAGAGCAAGAAGGCCTTCATCACCGAGACCCTGGGCGAGACCGGCGGCAAGTCGCTTGCCGAGCTGGGGCGCAACGCCCAGCTGCCGGCCCTGCTGATCGTCGGCTACGACTACCAGTTCGACCGCGCCAAGCTGCTGCGCAGCCGACCCGACAGCCCGGCCGCCAACTTCCCGCGCGACGACGGCCGCACCACCCTGGCCGAGGCGGTGGACCTGTCCACCCATGCGCCGGTGAACTGGTTCGACGGCGTCTCCAAGCCGGCCGGCAGCCGCACGCCGGGCTACTGGGACGGCGCACTCACCGGCTTCAACAACCCGGTGCAGCTGGCCGTCAGCGAGGCCATAGGCAATGGCGTGCCGCGCGAGTCCATAGGCGTGCTGTCCATAGGCACGGGTCATTGCATGCTGCTGCCGCACGCAGACCCGGCGGACGAGGCCTACAAGGTCGAACTCAAGAGCTCCAGCCTCTTGAACGACCTGACCAAGGTGGCGCGCGCCATCATCGCCGAGCCGCCGGATGCGGACAGCTACCTGGCCCACCTTTCGCTGACCGGCGCCGTGCCGACCGCCGAGGGCCAGACCCTGGACTCGCCAGTGATCCGTTGCAGCCCGCTGATCCATCCCCTGCACGCCCCGGGGCAGTGGGGGCCTCCGCCGGGCTTTGCTTCGGCCGTCGAGTTCAGGCGCCTGGTCAAGATGGACATCTCGGCCACGGCCGATGCCGACGTGGCCTTGATCAGCCGCCTGATCGACAACTGGATCGCCGGCCGCAGCCAGAACCAGCCGCTGCGACGGGCCGGCGACTACTTCCGGCTGGAAGGCGGCCATTGGAACGAGGCACGCTGCTGCGAGATCGGCCACCCGCGCTTTGCCGATGCCAAGGCCGCCTGGCTGCGCATGTGCGCGTCCTCCCCGACCCCGCTGCAGGACGACGAGGCATGGGCAAGCTGAAGGTCCTGGTCGTCAACTGCTATTCCGACAACAACCGCGGGGCGCGTGGCAATCCCTTCTTCGTTCCGCAGTCGATTGCGGCGCTGTCGCTGGCCGGCGCTTTCTCGAACGAGCATTGCGAGCTGCGCGTGGCCTGCGAGTTCCGCAGCGGGCCCTTCGAGGACCTGAAGGCCCTGGCCTGGCCGCAGCTGCTGGTGCTGACCGGGCTGAACGCGGCGCTGGACCGGATGAAGCAGCTCTGCGCCTATGCCAAGACCCTCAACCCGGGCGTGACCGTGGTCGTCGGCGGGCCGCTGGCGCGCGTGCTGCCGCGCTACTGCAGCCGCTTCTTCGACGTGGTCCTGGACGGCGATGCCGAAGCCCTGGCCGAGCTGGCGGCCAGTCTCTACGGGCCCGAGCATCGTGCCGAGCCGGTACGGCCGCGCTACGAGCTGGCGCCGAGCTGGCATCCGGTCGGCTACGCCGAGGCCAGCCGCAACTGCAACTTCGCCTGCGACTTCTGCTCGATGACGGCCGAGGGCCGGCCCCACCAGACCCTGCCGCTCGAGCATGTGCGGGCCCAGCTGGAGCGCCTGCAGGGCAAGCAATGCGTGATGTTCCTGGACCAGAACTTCTTCGCCGGTCCGCGGCAGCATTTGCAGGAGCGGCTGGACCTGCTGGCCGAGTTCCACGACGCCGGCCGGATCGGCGGCTGGGCGGCCCTGGTGACCTCGGACTTCTTCGCCAAGCCCGAATGGATGGACAAGGCCAGGGCCAGCGGCTGCATAGGGTTCTTCAGCGGCGTCGAATCTCTGGATGACGATCAATTGCGGAGTTATGCCAAGAAGCAGAACCTGCAGCTGCCGGGCACCGAGCGCATGCGCCGCTGCCTGGCGGCCGGCATGACCTTTCACTACGGCCTGATCTACGACCCCTTGCAGCGCCGGGCCCGGGCCCTGCGCGACGAGGTCGAGGCGATCGCCGCCGATCCCACGCTGACCCTGCCCAGCTTCGTCAGCCTGGCCATCCCGCTGCTGGGTACGCCCATGTTCAGGCGCCAGCTCGAGCAGGGCGTGTTGCTGCCGGGCCTGAAGCTGCGCGACATGGACGGTCGTTCGCTGCTGACTCAAAGCCTGGATGGGCCTGACGAGCTGATGCCGCTGCTGGCCGAGATGGACCACTGCCTGGTCTCGCCGGCCCAGGCGCGCCGCCATGCCTTCGGCCTGTGGCGGCACTACCGCAAGATCCTGCCGCGACGGGCCCTGGTGTCGGCCCTGAGCGCCGATGTCGGCTGCCTGTTGCGCCGCTTCTCAACGGCCACGCGCGACGCCCACCTCGGCGCCTCGGCGACGCGCCGCAGCCACTTTGGGCCGAGCGAAAGGCTGGGCACGCTGTACCAGCCTCGCATCGCTCTCGCCGAGTCCTATCGTGGCCATTTCGAGGCCACCGCGGTCACCGATGGGGCCGGCGAACTCCATCCCGACCTGTGGTCCGACCTGGGCAATCGGCCGGCCGTGCTGCAGCCGGTTCAGCTGCTCACCGAGGTCCGGCGTCCGCCGGCACTGCTGCGAGACTAGGGCCCGACATGAGCGGCAACCCGCTTAATAGCCTTGGCCGGGCCTTGCGCTTCGGTCTGCTGGCCCTGTTGCTGGCGGCCTTGCAGGCCTCGGCGGCCGACCTGCAGAAGCTGTCGGCCTGGCCGCCGGCCGCCGGCCGCGAGCCGGCGCTGGAGCAGGCGCTGCTGCGCCAGCTGTCGGCCTCGCGTTGGTGCGATGGCGGCCAGCTCCAGGCCCTGCTGCAGGATCGCTCGGTGCAACTGTTCCGGCTCGAAGCGCCAGCCAGCGCCACCGGACCTTCGCTGCTGGTGGACGAGGATCCGATCGTCGAGCTGTTCGCCCTGGCCTACCGCGATGACCGCGGCTGTGCCCGGCTCAAGGTCGGCGGGCGCACCCAGCCCAATCCGCCGGGCAGCCTGATCAGCCCCTGGGCCCACCATGACCTGCAGGGCCGCGAGGCGGCCTCGCCGTTGCTGGTGCTGATACAGGATGCCAAGGCGGTGCGCGCCTGGGTGGAGCTGATGCCGCGCGAGGAATTCCAGCGCCGCACCGGCCAGCATTGGATGGCCATGGCCGGCTTCGTCGGCATGCTGCTCCTGATCCCCTTCCTCAGCCTGCAGCTGGGGGTGATGGGCGAGGGCCGACTCTCGCTGGCCTATGCCTTCTACGTCGCCACGTTGCTGTTCTGGTCGCTTCAGAACTTCGGTCTGGGCCAGCAATGGTTGTCGTTCTGGCCGGCCTCGGCCTGGTTCCCGGAGCTGCACGGCCTGTCGGTCAGCCTGCTGACCCTGGGCATAGGCGTGGCCACGCTGGCGGCCTTGCAGCTGCGTGGCCGCGAGCGCCTGGCCCTGGCCGTGCCCGTCGCCGCCGTGGCCCTGCTGTTCGGCGTGGCCTACAAGTTCGAGGGCCTGTACCGCTACTCGGCCCTGGCCCTGGTGCTGCTGGCCGGCGCCGTGATCTCCATGCTGCTGCGCCGGCTGCGCGCCAGGCACAGCGTCGACCCCTGGTTCCTGGCCGGCCTGGGCGCCAACATGCTGGGCGGCGGGATCCAGTCGCTGACCATCGTGCTGCCCGACACGGCCTTGCGCGGCTTCGGCGGCTATGCCTTTGCCGTCGGCAATCTGGTCCATGCCATGGCCTGGGTGACGGCGGTGCAGCGCCGCCATGCGCGCGACCGAGAGGCGCAGCGCCTGCAGCTCGAATTCGACGCCACCCATGATCCGGTCACCCGCCTGCCCAACCGCCAATGGCTGGACGGCCGGCTGCAGCAGAGCATCGACGAGATCGCCTCGGCGCCCCTGCTCAGCCACGGCGGCCTGTTCGTGGACCTGGACCGCTTCAAGCAGATCAACGACACCCTGGGCCATTCCAAGGGCGACGAGCTGCTGTGCCTGCTGTCGGCCCGGCTGGCCGATCTGTTCGGCGACCATGGCACGGTGACCCGCTTCGGTGGCGACGAGTACTTCGTCGTGGTCCACGAGGCCTGCGGCGAAGCGGAGCTGGCCCTGCTGGGCAGCGACGTGCTGCGCCGTCTGCAGGAGCCCATCCTGCTCGATGGCCGCACGCTGCGCATCTCGGCCAGCATTGGCATGGTGGTCATAGGCGAGCAGTACCGCATTCCCGAAGACGTGATCCGCGATGCCGACCTGGCCCTGCACCGCGCCAAGCACCGCGGCCGGGCCCGCTTCGAGATCTTCGAGCCGGCCATGCGCAAGGCGGCGGACGAGCGCTTCCGCATCGAGTCCGACATGCGCGGCGCGATCGAGCGCCAGGAGTTCAAGCCCTTCTTCCAGCCCATCATCCAGCTCGAGGGCATGAGCCACGCCGGCTTCGAGGCGCTGGTGCGCTGGGAGCATGGAAAGCAGGGCTTCATCGGACCGGGCGACTTCATCCCGGTGGCCGAGGAGAACGGCCTGATCTGCGAGATCGGCCTGCAGGTGATGGAGGGCAGCATGCGCCAGGTGGCGGAATGGCGGCGAGCCGGCCTGTGGCGCGAGGGCTGGTATGTCAGCGTCAACGTCTCGGGCGTGCAGCTGCGCGATGCCAACCTGGTCGAGCGCTTTGCCGAACTGCGCAGCCTGCTGGGTCTGAGATCCGGCGACATCCGCATCGAGGTCACCGAGAGCTCGGTGATCGCCAACCAGGACGTGGCCTTCGGCCTGCTGCCGCGGCTCAAGGAGCAGGGCTTCCTGCTGTGCATGGACGACTTCGGCACCGGCTATTCCTCGCTCAGCTACCTCAGCGAGCTGCCCTTCGACGTGCTCAAGATCGACCGTTCCTTCATCACCGACCTGTGCAAGCGGCGCGAGCTGTCGGCCCTGGTCACCACGGTGATCAACCTGGCCGACACCATGGGCATGCTGGTGGTGGCCGAGGGCATCGAGGAGAAGGACCAGTGCGAGGCCCTGCACGGCCTGCACTGCGGCTACGGCCAGGGCTATCTGTTCTCGCGGCCCATGAATGCCGAGCAGGCCACGCGCTGGCTGGAAGCCGCCAGCGCCCGCAGCCATCCGGCGGCGGCCTGAGGCGACCCTAGAATCCGCGCTCGTTCAATGAGCGTCACCAGACGGGCAAACAGCCCGCAGACCGGCGCCGACGAGGCGGAGAGAGCCATGGAGAAACGCAGGCTGTACAAGCCGCAGGACCGCCTCTTTGGCGGCGTGTGTGAAGGCATTGCCAACTGGCTCGGCTGGAATGTCGGGACGGTGCGCTTGCTGATGGTCCTCCTGATCGCATCCGGCACAGGCACGCTGATCTATTTCCTGTTCTGGGCCTTCATGCCGGAAGAGCCGAGCAAGCCCTTCGACGTGAACGACTACAAGCGCTCGTGAGTACCGGTCGGCCCTAGTCCATCCTCAGCACCAGCTCCCGCTGCGCGCGATTGCTGTTGCCATCGCTGACCTCGACCCGCAACCGATAGCGACCCGCCGGCAAGCCCGAGGGATCCCAGCGTCCCTCGACGGCCTTGCCGTCCCGCACCTGGTTGGCCAGCTGATAGCGGAACTGCGTGGCCCGCGCGCCGTGCACCGTGATGCCGCTGGCCGGCGCGTAGGCCAGCTTGACGCCCAGCTCGTCATCCACCGGCAGCTGCTCGAAGTTCAGGGTCTCGCGTGGTTGCTCGAAACCGGAGAGCGGCGTGCCGTCTTCGTTCAGCAATTGCCACGACAGCTTCTGCACGCCCAGGCGGCGGCGCTCCAGGTTGTCGTCGACCTGGTCCCAGGCATCGACCACGATCTGCAGCGGCGCGCGCGGCAGCAGCAGGGCGCCGGCCAGTTCGCGCTTGAGTCGCTTGCCGGCCGCGTCGAACAGCTCGATGGAATCTATGCGCGGCGCCACCGTGTCGATGAAGCCCTCGAAGCCCAGGCTCATGGCATCGCGGTAGAAGCCCGGTGCGCCTAGGGCCAGGTGCACATGGGCCATGGGGTTGATGAAGCCGATCACCTCGCCGGCCTTGAAGCGGGTGCCGCGGGCCACACGGACCCGTTCGACCTTGCCGGCGGCGTTGCGCACCAGGCTCATGCGCTGCGCGTCCAGCGGCTTGCCGAACTTGTCGCGGCCGACGCGGATGTGGATGTACTGCAGCGGCCCTATCGCCAGGCCCTCGCCGAGTCGCGCGAAGCCGCTGCTGGCGGCCGGGCTCAGCACCTTGCCGTCGGCGATGGTCAGGACCGCCTCGCCCGTGTCGCCGCGGATGTCCAGCCCGGCGTGCAGGTGGTGGCGGGAGTCCAGCTTGCGGTCCTTGCCGCGGCCGCCGCGCACCTCGCCCAGCAGGCCGACGACTTCATGCCAGCCCTGTTGCGGCCGCAGGGGCCAGCGCTTGGCCGTCTCCAGCGGCGGCTGCAGCAGCGCCGGGCCTAGCGGGCCGGACTCGCCCTCACCAGGCAAGACCTGATGAATACGGAAGGCCGGCGCATCGGCCACCAGCACCCGGCCGCGTGCATCGACGGCGATGCCACCCGGCCGCGAGAAGCGCAGCGCACCGCCGGTCAGGGCGAACACCTGGCGCTCCGGCGTGACCTGCAGCAAGCCGCCCTTGTTCATGGTGCCGACCAGCAGCACGCCGTCATGCGTGAAGGCCAGGCTGAGCGGTCGGCGCAGCAGGGCCTCGTCGTCCTCGTCGGGGCTGCGCAGCCAGGTCTGGACCTCGCCGCTGGCCGGATCGACCGAGCGGATCGCGTGGTTCTGCGTGTCGGCCACCCAGAGCAGGCCGTTCGCGTCCAGCGTGAGGCCGGAAGGCGTGTCGAACAGCGCCTTGGCGCCCGGGCCGTCGGCCTCGCCGGGCTTGTTGCCGCCGGCCAGCGTGGACACCTGGCCCTCGGGCGTGATCATGCGGATGCGGTCGTTGTGGGTGTCGGCGACGAAGACCCGTCCCTGGGCATCGACTGCCACTGCCAGCGGTGCATTGAAGCGCGCCTGCGCGCCTTCGCCGTCCTTCCAGCCGGGCTTGCCGTCGCCGGCCAGGGTCGTGACCTGGCCCTGCGGGCTCAGTTTGCGGATCGCATGGTTGCCGGTGTCGGCGATGTAGAGATTGCCTTCGCGGTCCAGCGCCAGGCCGGAGGGCGTATTGAAGCGGGCCTGGGCAGACGGGCCGTCCTGAAAGCCTTCTTCGCCGCCGGCCAGGCTGCTGAGCTGGCCGCGCTTGATGTCCAGCACGCGGATGCGGTTGGCCTCGCCGCCATCGGCGATGAAGAGTCGGCCGTCCGGCGCGGCGGCCAGGCCGTAGGGATCGGAAAAGCGCGCCTGGGCCGCAACACCATCACGCAGGCCGCTGGTGCCGTCGCCGGCCAGCAGGCTGATATGGGCCGGGCCGCCAATCAGCGTGGGAGCGGGCGGTGGCGGTGCGGCTTCGGCCGCCGGCACCGAGGCTGCGACGGGCGGCGCGGCGGCGGGCATGGCCACCTGGGGATGCTCGGGTGGCTCCAGCAACCAGGCCAGGCCGGCGGCCATGGCCAGCAGGCTCAGGAGCGCGGCCAGCGGCTTGCGAGAGCGGCGGCGCGGCGGACGGTGGGGCTTGTTCAATCCTTCAGGCATCGGCCGCGGATCGTAACCGTGCCCTGGGGCCGGGAGCGGCCCGGCACCGGGTTGACCTGCGCACGCGGCCGGCCCCGCTTGGGCAACAATCCGGGGCCCAACGGAGGAACCGACCTTGCCTGCCGCCCCCCGCTTCCCCTTCGCCGTCCTGTTGACCGCCCTGAGCCTGGCCCTGCCGCTGCAGGCCGCCACGCCCAAGGACAGCCTGGTCCAGGCCATGGCCTTCGACGACATCATCTCGATGGACCCGGCCGAAGCCTTCGAGATCGCCGCCGGCGAGATCGTCGGCAACACCTACGAACGGCTGACCCAGTTCGACATCGCCGACCCGAGCAAGCTCAGCGGCCAACTGGCCAAGGGCTGGACCGTGTCGGCCGATGGCAGGAGCTTCACGTTCGAGTTGCTGCCCAATCTGCGCTTCTCCTCGGGCAATGCGCTGACCGCCGAAGAAGTGGTGTGGTCGCTGCAGCGTGCCGTGCTGCTGGACAAGACGCCGGCCTTCATCCTCACCCAGCTGGGCCTGTCCAAGACCAATGTGGCCGAGAAGATCCGCCAGACCGGCCCGCTGACGCTGACCATGGAGACCGACAAGGCCTATGCGCCCAGCTTCGTGCTGAACTGCCTCAGCGCCAATGTGGCCTCGGTGCTGGACAAGAAGCTGCTGCTGTCCAAGGCCCAGGGCACGGACATGGGCAATGCCTGGCTCAAGCAGGGCCATGCCGGCTCCGGCCCCTACAAGCTGCGCGAATGGCGGGCCAACGAGCTGCTGGTGCTGGAGCGCAATGACCAGTACCACGGCAGGAAGCCGGCCCTGGTCCGCGCCATCTACCGCCATGTGAAGGAAGCCGCCACGCAGCGCCTGCTGCTGGAGAAGGGTGACATCGACATCGCCCGCAATCTGGCGCCGCAGGACATCGATGCGATGAAGGGCCGGCCCGAGGTCAAGCTCGACGCCACCACCAAGGGCACGATCTACTACCTGAGCCTGAACCAGAAGAACCCCCACCTGGCCAAGCCCGAGGTGCGCGAGGCCTTCAAGTGGCTGGTCGACTACGAGGCGATCGGCGCGACGCTGATCAAGAACATTGGTGTGGTCCACCAGAACCTGCTGCCGGTGGGCATGCTGGGCGCGGCCAGCGACAAGCCCTACAAGTACGACCCGGCCAAGGCCCAGGCCCTGCTGGCCAAGGCCGGTCTGCCGCAGGGCTTCAAGTTGACGCTGGACATGCGCACGGTGCAGCCGGTGCAGGGCATAGCCGAGGCGGTGCAGGCCTCGGCCCGCAAGGCCGGCATCAAGATCGAGATCATTCCCGGCGACGGCAAGCAGACCCTGACCAAATACCGCGCCCGCAAGCACGACATCTACATAGGCGAATGGGCCTCGGACTACTGGGACCCGCACAGCAATGCCGATGCCTTCACGCGCAATGTCGACAACAGCGACGAAGCCAAGCTCAAACCGCTGACCTGGCGCAATGCCTGGATTTCTCCCGAGCTGACCAAGAAGACCGACGCTGCGCTGCAGGAGCGCGACACGGCCAAGCGGGCCAAGGCCTACCAGGAGATCCAGGCCGAGTTCCGCAAGCAAAGCCCCTTCGTCATCGTCTACCAACAGACCGCGGTGGCCGCGCTGCGCAGCAACGTCGAGGGCTTCCGCATAGGGCCGACATCGGACACGACCTTCCTCGCGCCGGTGGTCAAGAAATAAGTGCCTAGTCTTCGGAAGTTCCTGCCCCGGGCCGTGGCCCGCACCGTGCTGAGCCTGGCCCTGACCTACCTGGGCCTGCTGGCGGTCACCTTCTTCATAGGCCGGGTCGTGCCCACCGATCCGGCCCTGGCCGTGGCCGGCGACCGGGCCAGCGAGGAGCAACTGCAAAGGGTGAGGCAGGAGCTGGGCCTGGACCGACCGCTGCTCTATCAGTTCGGCGTCTACCTGGGCAAGGTGGCGCGCGGCGACCTCGGCCAGTCCCTGCTGACCAGCAATCCGGTGGCCGAGGACATCGCCCGCGTGTTTCCGGCCACGCTGGAGCTGGCCACGGTCGGCATCGTCTTCGGCGTGCTGCTGGGCGTGCCGCTGGGTGTGTGGGCCGCGGTGCGGCGAGGCCGCTGGGTCGACCAGGGCCTGCGCGTGATCGGCCTGCTGGGCTACTCGGTGCCCATCTTCTGGCTGGGCCTGATGGGCCTGGTGCTGTTCTACGCCAAGCTGGGCTGGGTGGCCGGACCGGGCCGCATCGACATCGCCTACGAGTACAGCGTGCCTACGGTGAGCGGCCTGATCCTGCTCGACGCGGCGATGGCCGGTGAATGGGAGGCCTTCCGCAGCGCGCTCTCACATCTGGCTCTGCCGGGCGCTCTGCTGGGCTATTTCGCGATGGCCTACATCAGCCGCATGACGCGTAGCTTCATGCTCAAGGAGCTGGGCCAGGAGTACGTGGTGGCGGCGCGGGCCAAGGGCCTGTCGGAGGCGCGCATCGTCTGGCGCCATGCGCTGCGCAATGCCGCCGTGCCGCTGCTGACCGTGATCGCACTCAGTTATGCCGGCCTGCTGGAAGGCTCGGTGCTGACCGAGACCGTTTTCGCCTGGCCGGGCCTGGGCTTGTACATCACCAACGCGCTGCAGAACGCCGACATGAATGCGGTGCTGGGCGGCACCCTGGTGGTCGGCACGATCTTCATCTTCATCAACCTGCTGAGCGACCTGCTGTACCGCTGGCTGGACCCGAGGACGCGCTCATGAGGATGAAGGCGAGTTGGCGGCAATGGCTGCTCTCTGAGCAGCCGGCCTCGCGCAAGCAGGCCATGGCCGGCCGGGCCTACGAGACCTGGCGGCGCTTTGCCCGCAACCGCCTGGCCCTGGTCGGCCTGCTGCTGCTCGCCGGCCTGGTGCTGATGGCCCTGTTCGCGCCCTGGATCGCGCCCAGTGCGCCCGATGTCGGCGACCTGATGAACGCCCGGCTGCTGCCGCCCTCGTCAAGCCACTGGATGGGCACGGACGAGCAGGGCCGCGACATCTTCTCGCGCATAGTCTGGGGCTCGCGGATCACGCTCTTCGTCGTCACCCTGGTGGCGGTGCTGGCGGCGCCGGTGGGCCTGGTCATAGGCACGCTGGCCGGCTACTTCGGCGGCTGGGTCGATGCGCTCCTGATGCGGCTGACCGACATCTTCCTGGCGTTTCCCAAGCTGATCCTGGCCCTGGCCTTCGCCGCGGCCCTGGGACCGGGCATAGAGAACGCGGTGCTGGCCATTGCCATCACGGCCTGGCCGGCCTATGCCCGCATCGCCCGCGCCGAAACCCTGAGCCTGCGCCACAGCGACTTCATCGCGGCCGTGCGCCTGATGGGCGCCTCGCCCTGGCGCATAGTCAGCCGCCACCTGATGCCGCTGGGCCTGCCCTCGCTGATCGTGCGGGTCACGCTGGACATGGCCGGCATCATCCTCACCGCCGCCGGCCTGGGCTTCCTCGGTCTGGGGGCGCAACCGCCCAGCCCCGAATGGGGCGCGATGATCGCCGCCGGCCGCGCCTTCGTGCTGGACCAGTGGTGGGTGGCCGCCGGACCGGGCCTGGCCATCTTCATCGTGAGCCTGGCCTTCAACCTCTTGGGTGATGGCCTGCGCGATGCGCTCGATCCGAAAGACAGCGAATGAGCCCGGCATTGCTTGAAGTCGAGGACCTGCGCGTCAGCTATCCGGCGCGCGACGGCGGCCGTATCGAGGCGGTGCGCGGCGTCAGCTTCACGCTAGGCCGCGAACGCCTGGGCATCGTCGGCGAATCGGGCTCCGGCAAGTCGCAGACCGGCCGCGCCATCCTGGGCCTGTCGGCGCCAGGCGCCCGGGTCGAGGCCCAGGCCTTGCGTTTCGATGGCCTGGATCTGCTCGCCTGTCCGCCCGCCCAGCGGCGCGCGCTGCGGGGCCGCCGCATGGCCCTGGTGATGCAGGATCCCAAGTTCTCGCTCAACCCGGTGATGCGCATTGGCGGCCAGATCGTCGAGGCGCTGCGCACCCATCAGCGCTGCAGCGCATCAGAGGCCACGAAACGCATGCTCGCGGCGCTGGAGACCGTGGGAATCGATGAGCCCGAGCGCGTGGCCCGGCTCTATCCGCACGAGGTCTCGGGCGGCATGGGCCAGCGCGTGATGATCGCGATGATGACCATCGCCGAACCTGAGCTCTTGATCGCCGACGAGCCGACCTCGGCCCTGGACGTCAGCGTCCAGCTGCAGGTGCTCGCCGTTTTGGATCGCCTGGTGCGTGAACGCAATATGGGCCTGGTCTTCATCTCGCACGACCTGCGCCTGGTCGCCAGCTTCTGCGACCGGGTGCTGGTGATGTATGCCGGCCGCGTGGTCGAGCAGCTCGAGGCCAGCCGGCTGCATGAGGCGCAGCACCCCTACACCCGCGGCCTGCTGGACTGCCTGCCGCGGCTGGACGCGCCCCGCCATCCGCTGCCCACGCTGCAGCGCGACGAAGCCTGGAAGACCGCATGAGCGCGATGAATACCCTGCTCAGCCTGGACCAGCTGGAAGTCCGTTTCGGCGACTTCGTGGCCCTGCGCGATTTCAGCCTGGAACTGAGAGAAGGCGAGAGCCTCGGCCTGGTCGGCGAATCGGGCTCGGGCAAGTCCACGGCCCTGCGCGCCATCTGCGGCCTGGCGCCGCTGGCGGGCGGCAGGCTGCAGCTGGGCGACGGCTCGGTCCGGCCCGGCAGCAAGGCCTTTGCCCGCCGGGTGCAGATGGTGTTCCAGGATCCCTATGGCAGCCTGCATCCGCGCCAGACCGTGGACCGGATGCTGGCCGAGCCGCTGGCCATCCATGGCCTGGTCGAAGGGGCGGAGCGGCGCATCGAAGCGGCGCTGCAAGCGGTCGGTCTGGGTCACGGCTACCGCTTCCGTTACGCGCATCAGCTCTCGGGCGGCCAGCGCCAGCGCGTGGCCATCGCCCGTGCCCTGATGCTGGAGCCGCGTCTGCTGCTGCTGGACGAGCCCACCTCGGCCCTCGATGCCTCGGTCCAGGCCGAGGTCCTGAACCTGCTGGACCAACTGCGCCGCGAGCGCGGCCTCAGCTACCTGATGGTCAGCCACGACCTCGGCGTGGTTGGTCATCTGTGCGAGCGCGTGGTCGTGATGCAGGGCGGCCGCCAGGTCGAGACCCTGGGGCGTGAGCAGCTGGCCGCCGGCGCGGTGGGCCAGGACTACACGCGTTCGCTGCTGAGGGCGGCGGCGGGCTTCGTCAGGACCTAGCGGCTCCGGGGGCTCAGCCCTTCCAGGTGAAGGGGAAGAGCAGCTGCTTCAGAAAGCCGCGCGGCACATAGTCGCCGATCACGCCGTAGCGCTCCGGCCATTGGCGTTCCGAATGGACGGCCGTGCCGAACAGGTGGTCCAGGAAGGCGAAGTGGGCCGCGTAGTTGCGGTCCACCGCCTCCGGGTCCTGCGCATGGTGCCAATGGTGGAAGTTGGGCGTGACTATCAGGTGCCGCAGCGGCCCCAGGCCCACGCTCACGTTGGCATGGTTGAAGACGGCCTGGAAGCCGACCACCACGATGTAGGCATCGATCACCGGCTTGCTGAAGCCCAGCAGGTAGATGGAGGCCAGGATCAGGGTGCGGGTGAGTATCAGCTCGATGATGTGCAGGCGCGAGCCCGCCAGCCAGTCCATGTGCTCGATGCTGTGATGCACGGCATGCAGGCGCCACAGCAGCGGCACCTGGTGGTAGGCCCGGTGTATCCAGTACTGCACCAGGTCGGCCACCAGGATGATGAGGAACAGCGCCAGGCCAAAGTTCAGCTGCCCGATCCAGCCTCGCAAGCCATCGTGAGCGGCCCAGCCGAACAAACGGTGCACCAGCAAATTCGTGACCAGCAGCAGAAAGCCCACCAGCATGTGGTTGACCATGAAGTGCTGGAAATCGGTCTGCCAGTCGGCGCGGAACACCGGCTGGTCCTTGCGCAGCCCGAACAGCTTTTCGATGAAGACGAACATCAGCGTGGAGCCCAGCAGGTCCAGCACGAACCAGTCCAGGCCGAGGTAGGGCGTGTGCTCGGGGAAGTCGCTGTCCACCGGCACCTTGTGGCCTCCCAGCAGCAGCGAAACGGCGATCAGGGCGAAGCTGGCCGAGGCCAGCCAGCGGGCCCGGCCGCGGATGACGTTGTAGAGCGCGATGGCGCCGGACAGCACCAGGGCCCAGAACAGCAGCAGGCGCAGGCTGTCGACCCGGTACGACTTGCGCAGCTGCGGCGTCGTCAGGTACTCGGGCCAATGAAAGGCCAGCACGCCGAGCAGGCACAGCATGGCCAGTGCCAGCGCGATCACGCCGGAGGCCAGGCCCTGGCCGCGAGGCAGGCGGCCATGCGATTCGCTGAGCCGGTTGAGCTTGTCAAGGGTGCGCATGGGGATACCGAGCTTCGATGCCGCCGGTCCGCAGCCGACCTAGTCGCGCACGAACACCATGCCCAGCACGCCGAAGCTCACCAGCTTGTCGCTGACCGTGGAGTAGGACGCCAGGCCCAGCGAGTGGTACTTGGAGGCAAAGGCCGTGAGGTGGCCGACGCCCAGCACCTTGTCCATCTGGCTGCGCTCTGACACGGCCTGCTTGATCTTTTCGCGATGCTGGTCCGGCGACGGGTTGGTCGCAAAGGCGGCCACCACCAGGGCGGCGGCGGCCAGCAGGGGGATCATCGTCTTGGCCATGGGGCTCCTTCGTGCTTCAGGCCGGGACGGCCGGCAGCGGATAGTCGTAGCGGATGAAGCCGCGGTGCTCGGCCAGCTTGTCGTAAAGGCCGCGGGCCACGCGATTGTGGTCCTGCGTCAGCCAGTAGCAGCGGCCGGCGCCGCGGCGCACGGCCTCGGCGGCCACCGCTTCTATCAGCGCTTCGCCCACGCCGCGGCCCCGGGCGGCCGGCGCGGTGAACAGGTCCTGCAGGTAGCAGACCTGGGGCGCCCAGGTGCTGCCGTGGAACAGGAAGTGCACCAGGCCGACCAGCTCGCCGTCGAGGTAGGCGCCCAGGCCGTGGACCTGCCGGTCCTCCATCAGCCATTGCCAGGCGCGCTCCAGCTCGGCGTCGGTGATGGGCGTTTCGTAGAAGGCCTTGTAGCCGCGGGCCAGCGGCTCCCAGGCGGCGCGGTCTGCGGGGCTTAGCTTGGCAACTTGCAGGCTCATGGGCTCAGGGCTCCAGGGTCTTGAACATCACATGGGCATCGACATAGCCCAGGCTCTTGTGCTTGAAGGCACCAGGCAGTGTGCCGACGATCTCGAAGCCCAGCTTCTGCCACAGGCGCACCGCGCCGACATTGGTCGAGACCACCAGGTTGAATTGCATGGCGCGGTAGCCGCGGCGCAGCGCCTCGTGCTGCGAGTGCTCGCACATCAGCGAGGCCAGGCCCTGGCCGCGGGCCTCGGGATCGACCAGGTAGCCGCAGTTGCACACATGGCCGCCCAGCCCCGGCTGGTTGGGCTTGAGTCCATAGCTGCCGAGCAGCTTGCCCTCGTCATCGACGACGACAAACGTGGCCTCGGGGCCTTCTATCCATGCCTTGTGGATCTCGGCCTCGCTGCTGTCCGGTGCGTAGGCATAGGTGTCGCCGGCCGAGAACACGGCGTGCAGCAGCGGCCACAGAGCGGGCCAGTCTTGCGGTTGGTATGGCCGTATCAACGGCACATCAATTCCGTCAGCGATTCCGCGGCGATCGCCCAGTCTGCGTCGTCCTCGATGGCCTCGCGCAGAAAGCTGGCCTGCACCGGCGTCCACATGGGCGCATCCTGGATGGCGCAGCCCTGGCATTGCGGCCGGTGCTTGGCGATGAAGGCCTCGATGGCGGCCGGCTCGTGGGGCAGGCCCAGCTGCTTGAAAAGGTCGACCAGGCTGTGGATAGGCGATTCCATGGTGGCTTCTCCCGTGATGGAGTACAGGCAGGGCTCAGCGGCTCAGGCCGCGGGCCGCGATCGGCCACAGGGCCTCGACCCGGCCCTGGCGCACGGCGACCAGCTCGTCGTGCAGGTTGAAGGTGGGGTCGCAATGGCCGGGCACCAGCCAGACCTGCTCGCCCAGCTGGGGCCGGCGCGTGTCGGGGCCCTGGGCTTGCAGGATGCCGTGCTCGTCATTGGCCGAGGTGTAGACCAGGTCGAGCCGTTCGCCGTCGGGGCCCCAGACCAGGGGCAGGCCGGAATCGACCGCCAGCGACTTGAGGCCGGCGTCCAGCACCAGGCGTTCGCCATTGCCCTGGCTCATCAGCGTGCTGGCCAGGAACAGCGCATGCTCGAAGCGCAGCGAGCCGGCGAATTCGTTGCGGCCGTAGTCCATGTCCATGCCTATGTAGGAGCCGGGCTGGACCTCGGTGTAGACGCCGTTGGCCAGGTCGAACTCCACCGTGCCGCTGCCGCCGCCGGTGATGACCTCGCAGTGCACGCCGGCTGCTTGCAGCGCCTTGGCGACGGCGCCGGTGCGCTCCGAGGCACCGGCTGCGGCGGCCCGCCGTTCCTCATGGCTGCGCAGATGCTGGATGCTGCCCAGGTAGGCCTGCAGGCCCTTGAAGCGCAGCTGCTCCGGATGGGCCTGGATGCGTTCGATCAGGGCCAGCACGGCCGGTGCATCGGCCACGCCGCAGCGGTTCTGGCCTATGTTGATCTCGACCAGCAACTCGATCCGGCTGCCGGCCGCGGCGCAGGCAGCGGCGAGGTCGGCAATCTGGCTGGCATGGTCCACGCAGATCGACAGCCGGCAATGGCGCGCCAGCTCGGCCGCCAGGGCGGCCTTGGCCGGGCCGACCGGCTCGTTGCTGATCAGCACGTCCTGGATGCCGGCGGCCACGAAGGGATAGGCCTCGCTGATCTTCTGGCAGCAGATGCCCACGGCGCCACGCTGTACTTGGAGCAGCGAGATGTCGGGGCACTTGTGGGCCTTGGCATGGGGGCGCAAAACCACGCCGGCTGCGTCGGCCGCGGCCTGCATGCGGTCCAGGTTGCGCTCGAAGGCATCCAGTTCCAGCAGCAGGGCCGGCGTGTCGACCGCCGAGACCGGATCGCCGACGCGGGCAGCGGGTGGCAGGGCGGGGAAGGGGGGTGTTGCTGCGGTCACGGCGCTGGGGGAGCGAGAGGGGTCCGGGCATGATACCCAGCGCCCACTCCCCCTGCGTGCGCAGGCCTACAGCTCCAGCTCACCGCGAATGGCCCGGGCTTCGGCCTGGGTCAGCGCCATCTCGCGGCCCTTGAACCACCAGTACAAGGCGAAGCAGATCACCCCGCTGGCCTCGACGTAGAACAGCGGCACGACCGGATTGCAATCGCTCCTGTAGTTGAGCGCGAAGGCCGCAGCCGGAAACAGCACCATGCCGGCCGCGCAGAGCCGGTAGATCAGCAGGAAGTGCTCGCGCTTGCGCTGATCCTCGACCATGTGCAGGGTGTCGCCGGCGCACCAGATGCAGACATAGCTGATGCAGACGAAGAACAGCACCGACAGCGTGCCGTGCAGCGAGGTGCGGTTGCAGTTCTGCTGGCCGTCCCAGGCCATGGGGATCAGGGCGACCAGCACGGCCAGGCCTCCGGCAAGGTTGAGGGCGATGTTCTCGCGGCGGCTGTAGCCCTTGTAGAGGAACAGGAAGATGCCGATGGCGAACAGCAGGCCGACGAACCAGTCGCGCATGGAGCGGCCCTGGCTGGCCGCGTGGTAGTAGGCGCTCATCGAGCCCGGCGGATCGAAATGGGCCCAGGCCTCGCCGCCAATCCACAGCACGAAGGGGAAGGCCAGGGCGACCAGGGCGATGCCCAGGCGCAGCGTGTAGTACGTCGACAGCACATGCTTTTCCAGCTTGAACGGCTTGCTTTCGCTCATGGGGCCTCCGTTTTGGTAACGCTTTGGAAACTCCATGCTCCTCCTGGCAGGGGGCGGCGCGCGTACAGTCAAACCCACGTTTTGGCCGCTTCCATCCCCAGTGCTTATGACGAATCTGCCCCGCCTGGCCCTGATCGCTCACGACCACAAGAAGGACAGCATGATCCTGCTGGCCGGCGAGCACCTGGCGCTGCTGCAGCGCTGCCGCCTGATGGGCACCGGTACCACCGGCGGACGGCTGCAGCGCGAGCTGGGCCTGACGGTGGAATGCCTGCTCAGCGGCCCCATGGGCGGCGACCTGCAGATCGGCGCCCGCCTGGCGGTAGGCGAGGTGGATGCGGTGATCTTTCTGCGCGACCCGATGACGCCGCAGCCGCACGAGCCCGACATCAATGCCCTGGTGCGCGCCTGCGACGTGCATGACGTGCCCTGCGCCACCAATCTGAGCAGCGCCCGGCTGCTGCTGCGGGCGCTGGCCGACGAGTTGTAGGCCGCGCGACTAGCGGCAGGCCTTGGCGTCCAGCAGGCGCTTGTTCAGCTCCAGCTGCAAGGGCTTGTTGTCGCGGTTGGCCAGCTTGTTGATCTCGATCTCGATGTCGCGGATCTCGCGCGGCGAGGCGCAGGCTTTGGCAAGCTGCTGGCCGTTGCTGCGCGGACCGCGATCCACGTCGTCGAAAGCCACGACCAGGCCATTGCGCAGCGAGACATGCAGGCTGCGGCCCGGGCGCTGGTAGCTCAGCTGCTCGGTCTGGTCGGCGCCGATCTGGCCCTGGCTGCTGCGCAGCGGGCTGCCCAGGGCGGCGTCGAGCTCGGCCCGGGTCATGCCGACCAGGGGGCGGCCGGCGCTGATGGCTTCGCGGATCAGGCGGCGCTGCTCCAGCTCGCGCAGCTGGCCGGCATAGTCGGGCGCCGAAGCCGGCGCACCGGGGCGCTGGTCGCGGAGCTCAAGCTTCTGTTGCGCGGCCCCGCTTGGACAAGCCTGCTGCTGGTAGCTGAGGCTGCCGTCGGCGAGCCGGCATTGGTACTGGGCCAGGGCCGGCAGCGAGGCTGCGGCCAGGGCGAGCAGGGTGAGCGGGGTGAGGGTCTGGCGCATGGTCTGCGCCCAACGGCTGCCGCGCCGCGGAAGTTGACCCGGCAGCGTCCCTCCTATCGGGGGCCCTTCAAGCCTGCAGCGGCATCCAGATCTCGGTGTGCAGCTTCTCCGGCGGCGTGTTCTGCGGGCTGTTGAGCATCAGCTCCAGCGGTGGCAGCTCGCGCAGCTTCTCGCCCGAGGCCGGCAGCCAGTCGCGATAGATCGCGGCCCAGGTCCGGTGCAGGTTCGAGTACGGGCCGATATGGGTGAACACCGCATAGCGGCCGGCTGCCACCTCCTGCCATTGCAGCGTGCCACTGAGCGGCAGCTCGGGCCGCTCGCAGCGGCCGCTGCCTTCGGCCATCGAGTAGCCGAAGATCAGGCCGGCCACATAACGGCAATGCGGATCGTCCGGGCCCTTGGGGTCGTCGGGCACCAGGCACATCCAGCTGCCGACCCGGGCCTGCAAGCCCAGCGGACCTATGCAGGCCTGCAGCTCGGCATAGGCCTGCTGCGCGGCCCGGACCATGGTGTTGGCGACCATGCCGCGGCCGGTGGCCGTGAGTGCGGTCAGGCCTTCGGGGAGCTGGGCCTGGCGGGTGGGGGTGATGAGCATCGGAGTGTCCAGGTCTGAGGGTTGAACCAGGTCGGGTCGCCGCCAGGGCGGCAGTGCGGCGGGCTGGGCCAGGCCGCGCCTGATGTCAGTCGGCGTGCAGCCGAGCTCGCGGCGCATGGCCTTGGCCAACGCCTGCGCCGATTCGAAGCCGACCTCCAGCGCAATCTCCAGCACCGGCTCGGCGCCGCTGACCAGCAGGGCGCAGGCGCGCTGCAGCCGCCGCCACGCCAGGTAGCTGGCCACGCTGCAGCCCACATGAGCCTGGAAGATGCGGTGGAAATGAAAGCGCGACAGCGCCGCCTTCTCGGCCAGCAGTTCCGCCGTCAGCGGCTGGTCCAGCCGGGCCTCGACCAGGTCCAGCGCGCGCTGCAGGCACTGGGCCTGGCGGCTGTTGCCCAGGGACAGAAAGGGTGGGTTGCGGGACATGGGGGCATTGTGGGCGGCGTGCCGCAGCGGCGCGTGTCCGACAGTGCTGTTCCGAGTCTGGCGTGCTGGCCGCGTTGCAGGTGTCTCAGCGGCGGAAGCGCTGCTTGCATTGCGCCGACACGCAGCCATCGGCCAGACGGCTGTTGGCCGGGTCTGGCCAGTGTCGACCCTGGATCAGATGGAAGATCAGGGCCGCTTCCTTCTGGCCGTCGTCCGCCGCCAGGTCCTTGGCGCCTTTCAAGCGGTCTTGCACTGCCTGCAACTGCTCGCGCAGAAAGCGTCGGTCCTCGTCGGCGCCCAGTTCGGCCAGCAGGGCCGCGGCCTGGTCGGCCTGGTTGGCCGGGCCCTGGGCGATCAGCTGGCGCGACAGCTTGACCACCGCGTCGGCCGGGCGATGCAGGGTCTGCTGGAGGCGGTACAGCCAGCTCGCATGGCTGCCCATGGCGAGCTGCAGCTGCGGTAGGTAGTTGGCGCTGTCCCAGCGAAGCAGATAGGCCAGCGCGGCGCCCCGCGCATCCTCCTTGCCCGGGTCCTGCAGATGCGGCAGCAGGGCCTTCACCTCGGGCAGCAGGGCCGGGCTGGCGAAGCGGGCCACATAGCTCAGTCGAGTTGCCAGGGCGAAGTTCTGCATGGCCTTGTCGGTGGGAGCTGGCAGCCTGGCCAGCGCTTGGCGCAGGCAGGCGTCGACCGGCTCTAGAAAACCGTCCGGCAGGTCCCGCACCGATTCCAGCTGCACCGGCATCTCGGCGCAGGCCTCGCGCACGACATAGGGCGCGGCGACCGAGCCCTGCAGCCGTATCAGCTGCTGCAGGGCGACGCCGCGGGTGCTGCTGAAGTCCGGACTGGCGGACCGGTCCAGAAAGCGGTGCAAGGCGGCCGCAACACGGGCGCCGTCGAGCCGGCGGTCGGGCCGGCTGATCAGCGACTGGATCAGGTAGGGATCGATCTCGTCGAAATGCTCGATCAGCACCTCGCGGGCCGCTTGCAACTCGGCATCGTCCCTGGCCTCGGGCGGCGTGCGGGTGAAGACCAGGCGGGCGGCATTGATCAGCGATTCGCCGCTGCGCCAGGGCAGGCTCCGGGCCAGGCGCTGGAGCTGCACCTTCAGTCGCGCCTCCGCCTCCCGTGGCGACTCTTCGACCGGTGCGAGGCTGCGCTGCAGGGACAGCAGCGTTTCCAGCACGGCGTCGCGCACGTTCAGCACCTGGGCGGGGTCGTCCAGCGCCTGCTCCAGCACGGCGATCAAGGCCGGCCGGTCGCGGCTGATCCACAGGCCGTCGCTGACCGAAACCCAGCAGGGCCCGCCCTCCTGGTCCGGATGCAGCAAGAGGGCCAGCTTGATGCGGGTGGCGGCCGCACCGGGCAGGCGGTTCAGGCCATCGGCGGCCTGCTGGGCCTGGCGCGAATCGCGGGCGGCACGGATCTCGCGCAGGAAGGCCTCGGCTTGTCGGGCCTCGTCCTGCTCCGAGGGCAGGGCCTCGATCTCGAAGTGGACCGCATTCGTGCTCAGCGCCTGGCCGGTGCGCTGCGTGACCAGGCTCAGCGTGTAGCGACCGGCCCGGTCGAAACGGTAGGCGAGCGGCAGCGGCAGGCTGAGCGTCAGCGGCTGGCCGACCGGCAAGGCCTGGCGCGTGAACACGTGGTCCTGGTAGCCCTGCGCGCGGTTGCGCTCATTGCGCCAGCCAGTCAGGCCCTGGGCCGGCTCGATCTCCAGCCGGTCCAGGTGGGACAGCGGCGCGTTGACCAGCACCTGGACGCCCGGCTCCAGCGCCTTCAGCCTGAGCTCCAGCACGACCGGCTCGCCAGCCTTGTAGCGCGTCTTGCCACCGGCCAGGCCGAGGCTGGCCTCGGCAGAAGCAGCGGCCTGCGCCGCGATGGGGCCGGCCAGCAGCAGAAGCAGGGCGAGCCCGCCCAGCTTCCGGAGCAGTGCCGGGGTCAGCATCAGCTCCGCAAGACCTGACCCTTGACGCCGGCACCGCCGTAGCCCGGGAACACCTGGGCCAGGGCCACCTCGCCGACGCCCAGATGGCGCTGCAGGATGGGGCTCAGCACGGCGCGGAAGTCGGTGGTCACGGCCAGGTCGCGGCCATCGGTCAAGGCCGCGGTTTCGAGGCCGGGCCAGTCGCCCATCACCTGGCCGCCGGCCACCGGGCCGCCCAAGAGCCACATCACGTTGGCGCGGCCATGGTCGGTGCCGCCGGTGCCGTTCTGGCGCACGGTGCGGCCGAACTCGCTCATCACGACGATGACCGTGTCCTTCAGGCTGTCGCCCAGGCCCTGGGCCAGCGCTTCCAGGCCTTCGGCCAGGCTGCCCAGGCGGTTGGCCAGCTGGCCGCGGGCGCCGCCCTGGTTGACGTGGGTGTCCCAGCCGCCGACCGAGGTGAAGGCCAGCTGGGTGTGGGCGTCGGCCTGGATCAGCTGGCCCAGGCGACGCGCATCGGCGGCGAAGCTGCGGGCAGAGGGCGCGCCGTTGTCGGCGCTGGGGTCCATGCTGCGTCCGCCCATGCCGCCGGCCATGCCTCCGCGCTCGTTGCGCTCGGCGGCGGCGGCCATGCTGCGCTTCATCTCGCCGCGGCCTTCGGTCGTGTCCTTGTAGGTCTTGGCCATGGCGCCGTCGCCACCGGTGCCGCCGTAGAGCTTGTCCAGCGCGGCCTGCATCTTGGGATCGTCAATGGCCTTGGCCTCGAACGCGCGCGGGCCCAGGCCCAGCGAGGCCACGCTGTTGGGGCCGGCAAAGATGCGCGGCGGCGTGGCACCCATGTTGACGGCGCGGGTCGGCGCCGCTGGGCCGGGCAGGGCGGCGAGCAGGCGGTTCATCCAGCCGTCGGGCGTGCTCTTGCGGCCGGGCGTGCCGCTTTCCATGTAGTCCTGGGCGTCGAAGTGCGAGCGGGTGCTGTCGGGCGAGCCGCTGGCATGGACGAAACCCAGGGCGCCCTGGTCCCAGAAGGGCTTGAGCCGGGCCAGCGCCGGGTTGAGGCCGAAGCGGCTGTCGAGCTTCAGGAGCGTGCCTTCGTCGGTGCCGGGCGCGGCGAGGGCCGTGGTCGAACGCGACTGGTAGTAGTCGCGCTCAGCGTAGGGCGTGACGACCGAGAGGCCGTCCACCGCGCCGCGCAGCATGATGACGACCAGCTTGCGCTTGGCCAGTTGCGGATCGGCGGCGGCCGCCTGGGCACTGCGGGACCAGAGGCTCCAGCCGGCGATGGCGGCGGTCTGGGAGACGAGGAATTGACGGCGTTGCATGGCGTACGGCTCCTGCGGTTCAACGCTTCATGAAGTCGGGGCTGCCCAGCAGCAGCGCGACCTGAAGATTGGCCGGCTCGGCGGCAATGTTCTTGCGGGTGGATTCGCTCAGCAGCGGGCCCAGCGTGCTCATCAGGCCTTGTGCGTCGGCCGCGGGCAGGCCGCTGCGGCGCGCCCGGCGCTCGGACAGGGTGCTGGCGAACTGCACGCGCTGCGACAGGGCCTCGGGGTTCATCCAGCTGCTGGCCACGTTCTTGTAGCCGTCCGGCGTCTGCCAGCCGTACAGCGGCATGCCGGCCTGGGCCAGCAACTGGGTCAGCGGCTGCACGTCGGGCGGCGTGGTGGCGTCCAGCGCGCGCAGGCTGCTGACCAGGTAGTGGTAGGGCGTCTTGAACTTGGCGCCATAGGCCTCGCGGCTCCAGAACTCGTCCGACTCGACCAGGGCTCGCGTGACCGCCTTGAGCTCGCCCTGCGTAGCCTGGAACTTGTCGGCCAGGCGCCTGACCAGGGCCGGCGGCGGCTGGTCGGCCACGAAGGCCTGCGCCAGCTTGAAGGCAATGTGCTTCGCTGTGGATGGATGGGCGGCCAGCACGTCCAGCGCCATCTCGCCCTCGGCCTGGCCGGCGCCCTTGACCGCGCGGCCCAGCCACTGCTTGTTGCCGTTGTCGTGGCGGCGCGGATCGAACTCGAACAGCGGGCCCTTGCTGCCGCGCTGGGCGGCGCGGTAGTCCACGGTCCAGCCGGTCAGCATGCGGGCCAGCTCGGTCACGTCCTGCTGGCTGTAGCCGCCGTCCACGCCCAGCGTGTGCAGCTCCATCAGCTCGCGGGCGTAGTTCTCGTTGAGGCCGGTCAGGCGCTGGGCGTTCGGATTGGCACGGGCCAGGCGCTGTGGCGGCTGGTAGCCGGGCTTCACGCTCTGCACGTTGTCCAGGTAGACCAGCATGGCCGGATGCTTGGCCGTGGCAGCCAGCATGTCGCGGAAGCGGCCGAACACGAAGGGCCGTATCGCCTCGCGCTCGTAGGCGCCGACGAGGACGGAGACCGGGCCCTTGCCGGCGAACACGTTGAAGTGGTTGAACCAGAACTCGACCAGCACTTCTTCCAGCTGGGCCGGGCTCTCGATGGCGCGGGCCAAGCGGGCCTGCGCGGTCTGTTGCAGCACCGGCCGGACCAGCTCGCGGCGGGCATTGGCACGGGCCGCCTCGGTCTTGGCGTTGTCGTCTTTGCCGGCGTCCTTGTTCGCCTCCATGGTCGCCGCGGCCTCGCGGCGGTTGGCGCGGTTGGCCTGGGTGGCCTCGCGGTAGCGGCCTATCAGCTCGGCCTGGCTCAGGGCCTGGGTGTCGAGGCCGGCGAGGCGGGTCTTGAGGGCCTCAGGTGCGGCCGCGCTGGCGGGCTCGAACTGGGCGGCCAGAAAGGCCTGCAGCCAGCGCTCGGCGCCGAGGCTGCGCATGGCCGCCACATCGCCGGGACGAGGGCCGTAGGCCAGGCGGTTCAAGGCATGCAGGGCTTTCTCTTCGGCGCTCAGCGGCGCTGCACCTTGGGACCAACCTAGACCTGCCAGGGGCAGGGTGCTTGCCAACGTGAAGCCCCTTAGGGCCTGTCGTCTTGTTATGGACTTCATCTTGCGACTCCGTACTGCCAGGACTGCAGAGTCGCCAGTGTCGATCAAGCCGGCATTGCCTGGATGCAAAGCTTTGTTGCCGGTGGGCGCAGGGGTGCTAGTGGCTTTCCCGATGCGGGAGACCGGCCGGGCGCTGCTATGGTGCCGCTGCCCTGTCGGGCGTTGGAGATCTGGCGATGTACCCACGTGCCGAACGCTATTTCGCGCTGGCTCTGCTGATCACCCTGATCGGCTTCTTCCCGACCTACTTCTCCCGCGTCGGCGAGGCTTCGAGCCTGCACCACATTCACGGCCTGACGGCCACCGGCTGGATGCTGTGCCTGATCACCCAGGCCTGGCTGATGCGCACGCGCCGGCTGCGCTGGCACCGGCTCTTGGGTTGGACCAGCCTGGTGCTGGCGGTCAGCCTGTTTGTCTCGGGGCTGCTGGTGGTCCGCAGCATGCTGGGCGACAAGGGCAACCGGCTGGGCCCCAGCCTGGCCTTCATAGACTTCGTCGCCCTCGGCTATTTCGCCCTCGCCATCACCCTGGCCCTGGTCAATCGCAAGCGGGTCCAGCTGCATGCACGCTACATGGCTTCGACCGTCGTGCTGGTGCTGCCGCCGGCGCTGGCGCGGGTCCTGTTGTTCTTCGTGGCGGGATTCACGAAGCTGGCCCCGGCCGTCCATGGTGCCTTCGTGCTCAGCGAACTGGTCGTGGTCTTGCTGCTGCTGGACGACCGGCGCCGCGGTGCCGGCTTCAGCAAGCCCTATCTGGGCCTGATGGCCGCCACCTTGCTGCAGCATGCCGGCTTCACGTTCAGCCGCTACTGGCCGGCCTGGGGCCAGTTCACGGCCTGGTACGCCGGCCTGTAGTCGAAGCCTCAGGCCGGGCTGGCCAGGGCCTTGGCGATGCGGTGGCGGCTCACCGTGGGCTTGGGCACACGGAAATTGAACCAGCTGCGCACGTCCTCTTCCAGGCCTATGCCGTGCATGAAGTTGTAGATCGCCTTCTTCAGCGCGACGCCGAGCTGGTCATGGTCCACGCCGGTCGGGTCAATGAAGCCCACGTCGTTCTTGGCAAAGGGGCTGTCGGGCAGGGGCAGCAGCTGCACGCCGTAGTCCTGCGGGTTCAGACCGACCGGTGAATGCACCGTGCAGGCAAAGCGGTGGAAGAAGCCGCCCTGTATGCAGCCGTTCTCGAACAGCTGGCGCACGTATTCCAGGGCGTCCACCGTGTCCTGCACCGTCTGCGTGGGGAAGCCGTACATCAGGTAGGCATGGACCAGGATGCCGGCATCGCTGAAGGCCTTGGTGACCCGGGCCACCTGCTCGACCGAGACGCCCTTCTGCATCAGGTTCAGCAAGCGATCTGAAGCGACCTCCAGGCCGCCCGAGATGGCGATGCAGCCGCTGTCGGCCAGGTGCTGGCAGAGCTCGGGCGTGAAGGTCTTCTCGAAGCGCACATTGCCCCACCAGCTGATGGCCGTGCCGCGCTTTTGCAGCTCGGTGGCGAGTGCCTTCAGCGACTTCGGCGGAGCCGCCTCGTCGACGAAATGAAAACCGGTCTGGCCGGTCTCGGCCACCACGGTCTCGATGCGGTCCACCAGCAGCTCGGCCGAGGCGGCGTCGTAGCGCGAGATGTAGTCCAGCGAGATGTCGCAGAAGCTGCACTTCTTCCAGTAGCAGCCATGGGCCACGGTCAGCTTGTTCCAGCGCCCGTCGCTCCACAGCCGGTTCATGGGGTTGAGCATGTCCAGCAGCGACAGGTAGCGGTCCAGCGGCAGACCGTCCCAGGTCGGCGTGCCGACTTCGGCGAAAGGTACGTCGGGTTCGACGAAGTTGATGTACTTGACCTCACCCGATTCGGCGTCGCGGATGAAGGTGCGTACCAGGCGCGGCTGCGAACGCTTGCCGGCCAGGTGTTCCAGCAGGGCCAGCAGCGGGCGTTCGCCGGCGTCCAGCGTCACGTAGTCGACGAAGTCGAACAGCCGCGCTTCGCTCAGCTCGCGCAGCTCGGTATTGACGAAGCCGCCACCCAGCACGATCTTCAGGCCCGGCCGCAGGGCGTGCGCCGCTTGCGCGATCCGCAGCGCCGCATAGACCGCGCCGGGGAAGGGCACGGACAGCAGCAGCACGTCGGGCCGGTGACGTTCCAGCGCCTCGACGGTCAAGGCATGCAGGGTCTCGTCCACCCAGTTCGCCGGCGCGGCCAGGGCCTCGGCCAGCGGGTCGAAGCTGGGCTGGCTGGTGGCCAGCTGCTCGGCATAGCGGACAAACTCGAAGCGCGGGTCCACCGCATCGCGCAGCACGTCGGCCAGGTCGTTCAGGTACAGCGTGGCCAGGTGGCGGGCCCGGTCCTGCAGGCCCAGCGCACCGAAGGCCCAGGCCAGTGGGTCGCCGCCTTCCTCATCCACATAGGCCTCCAGCGACTCGAAGCGCGGCCCCTCGGGCAGGAACTGGCGGGTGTTGATGCGATGGGCCAGCGTGGCATCGCGGCCCTGCAAGAAGGCGATCACCGCTTCCACCGTCGCCAGGTAGCGGCCCGATTGCGCAAGAAAGCTGCGTACCCGCGCGCCGTGCTTCTTCTGTGCTTCGCAGATCGCCAGCAGGCGTTCCAGGCCGCCGCGCGAGAACAGCTTCAGCACCAGGGCCAGCGCCAGGTCTTCCTGCTGCGCGTCGAAGCCGCGCGAGCGCAGGAAGCCGGTCAGGTAGGCGGTGGAGGGGTACGGCGTGTTCAGCTGCGTCATCGGCGGGATGACGCTGAGCAGGCGGAGGGAGGGCGAAGGGGTGGAGGACATCGGGAGCGCGGACATGCGCTCCCGATTGTCGGGTAGATCGGCAGAGGCTCATTCCTCGGGCAGCAGGATCCACAACAGCAGGTAGATGACCACGCTGCCACCCGCGCACACCGTGCCCAGCACGAAGGCCAGGCGCCAGACCCAGGAGGCGAGGCCGGTGATGTTGGCGATGCCGCCGCAGACGCCGCCTATCCAGCGGTCGTTGCGGCTGCGCCGCAGGCTGTTGATCGCCGCGGCACCGGGGGCGGCGGCCGGGGCCTGCGGTTGCGGGGCCGGATCGCCGTTCAGGATGCGGGCCTTGGCGCGGGCGAATTCTTCGTCGCTGAGCACGCCGCGCTGATGCAGTTCGGCGAGCTTCTCGAGGTCGTTGCTGAAGGACATTTCGTTCTCCTCATGGCGTGTTGCGATGAGGCAAGACTACCGATGCCTACGAGGGATGCGAGCGACTCGCGATGGACTGCAGCAGCGTGGGATCCAGGCCGCGCGAATGCAGGATCAGCCGTGTGAGCCTGCTTACCAGCTGCCCGTGTTCTGCATGGAAATCCAGGGCTCGGCCGGTGGCAGCGCGGTGCCGCTCTGCAACAGCTCGATCGAGATCTGGTCGGGCGAGCGCACGAAGGCCATGCGGCCGTCGCGCGGCGGGCGCAGGATGGTCACGCCGTGCCTTTGCAGCCGCTCGCAGGTGGCGTAGATGTTCTCCACCGCGAAGGCCACATGGCCGAAGTTGCGGCCGCCGCCGTAGCTCTCGGCCTGGCCGGTCTTCTCGTCCGGCCAGTTGTAGGTCAGCTCGATCTGGGCCTCGTGGTCGTTCGGCGCGGCGAGGTAGACCAGGGTGAAGCGCCCCTGCGAATGTTCGCTGCGGCGCACTTCCTCCAGACCGAGGGCATCGCGGTAGAACTTCAGCGAGGCCTCGAGGTCATTGACCCGGACCATGGTGTGCAGGTACTTCATGCAGAGCCTTGTGGAGCAGAGGCCGCATTGTGGCCGCTCTGCCAGGCGCCGGCCGCCCGCTGTCCGAAATCCCCAACGCGCCCCGCAGAACCGGGACACGGCGGGCCACCAGGTAGCCGATCAGGCAGATTGCAAAGGTGAGTGCGATCAGCAGCAGGCCTTCGACCAGCGGCGGCAGCGACAGCGGCAGCAGCGCGCGGGTCAGCAGCACGATGACGCTCTGGTGCAGGATGTAGACGCAGAAGATGGCCGGGGTCAGCCAGCGGCGTGCCGGATGGTCCCGGTCCAGCCACTGCTTGGCAAAACCGCAGGCCGCGCAGGTGGCCCACCACTGCAGGCCGCCCCAAAGGCAGCGCATCACGGTGCGCAGAGTGTCGGGCGGCGTGTCCTTGGCATAGGCAAAGAAGTAGACCATCAGCAGCGCCCAGCCCAGCAGAGCCAAGCCCAAGGCCCAGCGGCGCCATTGCTGCATCAGCTCCCACAGCCGGCTGTGCGCACCGTAGAGCCCCAGCAGGAACAGGCCGCCGTATTGCAGGTGGTTGTACCAATCCCAGCTCAGGTTGTGGGTGGACGGGAAGATGGAGGCCAGCTGGCGGGCGGCCATCAGCGGCAGCGCCAGCAGGCCTAGCGTGAAAAGGGCGCCGCGCGGCTTCTCAAGCCAGGCTTCCAACTCGGTCGCAAGCTGGGGCAGCAGCTTCCACAGCGCCCAGCCGACCAGGCTGTAGACCCACAGGTAGGCGACGAACCAGAGGTGGTTCCAGGTCGGCAGGTCCAGGCACTTGCCTTCCTTGCCGCAGAAGCCGTGGAAGGCCTTCACATAGAGCTGCATGAAGTCCAGGTAGCTGCCGCCATAGGCCAGCTTGGTCTGCACTTCGTAGAAGGCCTGGGGCGGCACGATGACGAACATGCCGAAGATCAGTGGCCACAGCAGGCGCTTGCTGCGCGAAGCGACGAAGCCCTCTGGCTTGCGCGTCAGCAGGTGGTGGGCCGCGGCGCCGGCCACCAGGAACAGCAGGCCCAACCGCCAGGGCGAGGACAGCAGCATCAGCGGCTCGATGGCATCGCTGGCGGACGCACTCTTCACGTGCCAGTCCCAGCTGACGTAGTACATGCCGACGTGGTAGGGCACCAGCAGGCCGAAGGCCAGGATGCGCAGCCAGTCGAGGAAGTATTGGCGTTGGGTGTCTTTCATGGCGCCAGCATCTCAGCCATCAGCGCGGGTGGCGAGCCGCCAGGGGCCAGTCGCACGGCGGCTGGGGCCAGTCGCACGGCGGGCCGTCCCGCCCGCCGCTTCCTGATGTTTTCCTGATGCGATTGCGGCGACAAAGCAGGCCTCACTCATCAACAACAGGAGGACCCTGATATGTCTGCATTCGAAACATCCGGCTGGCTGCTTGGATTCGCGCTGGGGGGCGCCGGTCTCTTGGGCACGCTGCTGCTCTTGTTCGTCGCCGGAGTCGTGCGCTACATCCCCAACGACCGCCTCGGCGTGGTTGAAAAACTCTGGAGCCTGGGCGGCTCGGTGCAATCGGGCCTGCTGGCCTTGAACGGTGAGGCCGGCTTCCAGCCTGAGCTGCGCCGCGGCGGCTTCCACTTCTTCGCTCCGTTCCAGTACCGCGTCCACATCCGCTCCATGGTCACCGTGACCCAGGGCAAGATCGGCTACGTGTTCGCCCGCGACGGCCAGGACCTGCCGGTCGGCCAGACCCTGGCCAGCAATGCCGCGGTCAGTGACTTCCTCGACGTGCGCGCCTTCCTGCAAAGAGGCGGCCAGAAGGGCCCGCAGCGCCAGGTGCTGCGCGAGGGCACGCATGTGATCAACCCGGCCCTGTTCGTCGTGATGACCGAGGAGGCCACCTACGGTCTCAACATGGACGCCGACGAGCGGGGCTACTACGAGCGCATGCGCGCCCTGCTGGAAGAGCGCCAGGCCTTCACGCCGGTGGTGATCAAGGAGCGGACCGGCAGCCATGAGTCCGACCAGCTGGCCATCGTGACCGTTCAGGACGGCCCGGCCCTGGCCCGCGACGAGCTGCTGGCGCCCGACGTCGGCGATGCGCACAACAGCTTCCAGGAGCCGGAGCGCTTTCTGTCGGCCGGAGGTCGCCGCGGCCGCCAGGAGCGGGTGCTGGTCGAAGGCACGTACTACATCAACCGCCTGTTCGCCACGGTCGAGTTCATAGGCAAGACGGTGATACCGGTGGGCTTCGTCGGCGTCGTGGTTTCGTACACCGGCGCACGCGGCGAAGACGTGTCGGGCAATGAGTACAGCCATGGCGAGCTGGTGCGCAACGGCTGCCGCGGTGTCTGGCGCGATCCGCTGATGCCGGGCAAGTACGCGTTCAACACCTATGCCGGCAAGATCGAGCTGGTGCCCACGACCAACTTCGTGCTGATGTGGAAGAGCGGCGAGAGCGGCTCCAGCTTCGACTCCAACCTGCGCGAGATCACCCTGATCACCAAGGACGCCTTCGAGCCGCTGCTGCCGCTGTCGGTGGTGGTTCACATCGACTACCGCAAGGCGCCGCTGGTGGTGCAGCGCTTCGGCAATGTGAAGCAGCTGGTCGAGCAGACGCTGGACCCCATGGTGTCCAGCTACTTCAAGAACGTTTCGCAGACCCGTACCTTCATCGAGCTGATCCAGTCGCGCTCGGAGCTGCAGGCCGGCGCCTCCAGCGACATGCGCGAGCGCTTCCTGGCCTATTCGCTGGAATTCCAGGAGGTGCTGATCGGCACGCCTCGTCCGCAGCAAGGTGACCACAAGATCGAGTCCATCATGGCCCAGCTGCGCGACCGCCAGATCGCCCGCGAGCAGGTCGAGACCTTTGCCCAGAAGGAGATCGCGGCCAACAAGCAGCGCGAGCTGAACGAGGCCGAGAAGCGCGCCGAGAAGCAGGCCGAGCTGACCGCCTCGCTGGTGGACATCTCGATCAAGGAGAACCATGGCGCCGCCAACGTCAAGGCGGCCGAAAAGCGCCGTCAGGAGATCGAGGCGCTGGCCCAGGCCGAGCGCTATCGCCAGGAGGCCGAGGGCCAGGGCCGTGCCGCGGCCATCCGCAGCGTCGGCGAGGCCGAGGGCGCGGCCATCCGTGCCAAGTCCGAGGCGCTGGAAGGCGAGGGTGCCGACAAGCAGCTGACCCAGACCGTGATGCTGCGCCTGGCCGAGGCTTTCGAGACCGCGCGCGTGCCCCTGGTGCCGCAGATCCAGCTCGGCGGCGGCGACGCCGGCTCGGGCAATGCGATGGCCACGCTGCTGGGCCTGATGGGCGCGCTCAAGGCCAAGGAGCTGGAAGGCCTGGCCAGTCAGCCGCGCAGCTGATCGCGGTAGCTGCGTGAAACGCGGAGCATCTGGCCGCTGGTCAGCGTCAGTTGCGCCTCGCCATGCGGCAGCGCCGTCACCGACTGGATGTGGCTGGCGTTGACCGCATGGCTGCGGTGCACCCGCACGAAACCGCCGGCGGCCGGATGCTCCAGAAAGGCATTCAGCGTCCGCCGGTCCAGGTAGCTGCGCGGCGGCGCATGCAGCTCGATGTAGTTGTCGGCCGCCGCCACCCATTGCACCTCGTTCAGCGGCAGCTTCACGAGCTTGCCCAGGTGCGGCACCAGCCAATGGCCCTCGGCCGGCTGCAATTGCTGCAGGGCGCTGAGCAGTCCGCCCCTGGCTTGCTCACGCGAACCCAGGCGCTCTCGCAATCGCTGCAGCGTCTGGGCCAGGCGCTCGGCCGAGTAGGGCTTGAGCAGATAGTCCACCGCATTCATCTCGAAGGCCTGGACCGCGTACTGGTCGAAGGCGGTCGAGAAGGCGCACAACACGCCGGGCGGCAGCTGCAGCGCCAGCTCCAGGCCGCTGAGGCCGGGCATCTGGATGTCGGTCAGCAGGGCATCGACCTTCTCCGCCTGCAGAAGCGCCAGAGCCTCATCGGCGTTGGCGGCTTCGCCGACCAGCTCGACGTCGGGATGGGCCTGCAGCAGGCGGCGCAGCTTGCTCAGCGCGGGCGGTTCGTCGTCGGCGATCAGCAGTCTCATGCGGGAATCACGATGCTGAGGGCGCTGCCGCCCTCGGGACGGGCGGCGAGCCGGACCTGGCCTCGCTCGCCGTACTGGGCGGCCACCCGCTCGCGCAGATTGCGCATGCCGACCGCGCCTTCGCGGCTGTCGCGCTCGGGCGCCTTGCCGCTGTTCTCCACGCTGAGCCGCAGCTCGCCGGCCTCGACCGCGGCGCGTATCCGCAGCAAGACCGGGCCGCTGGTGGTGGCCACGTCATGCTTGACCGCGTTCTCCACCGGCGAGATCAGGAGCAGGCTGGGCACCTGGCAGCGCAGCGCTTCGCTGCTGGCGTCAATCTCCACGCCGAGGCGCTCGCCGAAGCGGGCCTGCATCAGGCTCAGATAGGGCTGGACCAGGGCCAGCTCCTCATCCAGGCTGTGCAGCGGCTTCTGCTGGGCGTCCAGCGCATGGCGCAGCAGAGTGGACAGCTCGCAGACCAGGCGGTCGGCCTTGGCCACGTCCTCGTACATCACCGAGGAGATCAGGTTCAGCGTGTTGAACAGGAAGTGCGGCTGGATCTGCTCGGCCAGTCGCGCCAGCCGGGCCTCGGCCAGCTCGACGCGCAGGCGCTGGGTCTCGAAGTAGTGCAGCAGGCCATGGCAGACCGCCACGATGCCGGCGTAGGAGACCAGGTCCTTGCCCGCCTCGTAGCCCAGCACCGACAAGGCGCTGCCGGGCTCGTAGCGAACGTCGGTGAATGCGTAGGCCGCGAAGCGCAGCGCGAACATGCCGCCGACGTGGATCAGCATGAAGGCCAGCGCTCCCAGGGCATGACGCAGGCATTGCACCAGCCAGGGCTTGCCCAGCAGGGCCTTGTGCCAGCGGTAGACCGCGAGGCCCAGCGGTGCGGTCAGGGCGACCGAGCTGAATTCCCAGACGAAGGGCTCCCAGGCATGGTGGCCGCCGCGAGTCAGGTAATGCTGCAGCTCGGCCAGGCTCAGCAGCAGGGCCATGGCGGCCATCAGCACGGCATAGGCGATGAGCGAAAGCGGCGCTGTGCGATTGACGGGCATGGGCGGCAGCATAGGCCCTGAACCGGCCCGAACCCGGCGACTCGCCCCGGCAGCGCAGCGCCTGGCCCCAGGGGCCTGTGGGAGACTGCGGCCATGAATGAAGCGAGCTTGGTCAAGGTCTGCATAGTCGGCGCGGGCGCCATAGGCGGCTGGATAGGAGCCCTGCTGGCGCGCGCTGGCGAGGTCGAGCTGAGCGTGCTGGCGCGTGGCGCCACCTTGGAGGCTGTGCAGCAGCAGGGGCTGAGGCTGGACCTGGCGGGCGAGCGCATCAGCGTGCCGGTGGAGGCCAGCAACGACGCCGCTGCCTTGGGGCCGCAGGATCTTGTCGTGCTGGCGGTCAAGGGACCTGCTCTGGCCGCCGTGGCGCCGGCCGTGGCCCAGTTGCTGGGGCTGAAGACGCGGGTGCTGGTGGCCATGAACGGCGTGCCCTGGTGGTTCTTCCACGGCATGGGCGGCGAAGGCGAAGGCTGGCAGCTGGAATCGGTCGATCCGGGTGGCCGCATCGCGGCCCTGATCCCGGCCGAGCGGGTGATCGGCTGCGTGGTCCACGCCAGCTGCAGCGTCACCGAGCCCGGCCTGGTGCAGCACAAGATGGGCGCCGGCCTGATCCTCGGCCTGCCCGCGGGAGGCCTGAGCCCCGAGCTGCAAGCCTGGGTCGAGCTGCTGCGGCGCGCCGGCTTCGAGGCCAGTGCCTCGGAGCGAATCCAGCGCGACATCTGGTTCAAGCTCTGGGGCAATATGACCTTCAACCCGATCTCGGCCCTGACCGGCGCCACCGGCGACCGCATCCTGGCTGACGAGCTGGTGCTGGGCTTTGTCACCCGCGTGATGCGCGAGGCCTCGGCCATAGGCGCGCGCATTGGCTGCGCCATCGAACAGACGCCCGAGCAGCGGCATGAGGTGACGCGCAAGCTGGGCGCCTTCCGGACCTCGATGCTGCAGGACGTCGAGGCCGGCCGGCCGCTGGAACTGGATGCCCTGGTCGGCGCCGTGCGCGAGATCGGCCAGCGCCTGGGCATGGCCACGCCGGACACCGATGCCCTGCTGGGCCTGGCGCGGTTGATGGCGCGCAGCCGCGGGCTCTATCAGTAGGGCAGGCCGCCGGCGTTCGCGCGCCAGAGGCGCTCGTAGTCGCCGCTCTTCTTCATCTCGCCTATGGCGGCATCAACCCGGGGTAGAAGGGCCACGTGAGGGCCCTTGAGCGCAGTGACGAGGTGCAGGGCGGGCGCCAGGGCATCGGGCACCGGAGCATGCAGCAGCTCGGGATCGTCGAGGTAGTGGTGGCGACCGCCATCGATCTGCTGCATGACCTCGAGTTCCTCGACGAAGTAGTCGCAGTTGCCGAGCAGGGTCTTGGACACCAGGGTGGTGTAGCTGCGCGACCCCAGGTCCAGGTCCTTTTCGGACAGGCCGTAGTGCTGGTAGCTCGAACCGTTCATGCCGCAGCCGCGATAGCGCTTGAGGTCGGCCTTCTCGCGGATCGGCAGCGGCCGGCTGCGACGGTAGAACACCTGGGGCGTCAGCGTCTTGTACGGCGCCGAAAAGGCCAGCAGTTTGGCCCGTTCGGCATCGTGGTAGGCGCCGATAGCGAAGTCGACCTCGCCCAGGGCCACGGCCCGGAGGCAGCGCTTCCAGGGCAGCTTGCCTTCCATCCTGAGCTCCAGCCCCAGCCGGGCAAAGACCGCAGGCCACAGGTCCGCGCTGAACCCGGCCAGCTTGCCGTTCGCCTTGTCCCAGTACAGCCAGGGGGGGCCGTCACCCGGTTCGGAGCAGGCGGTCAGCGGGCGGGCCTGCACGGCCGGCAGGTTCGCCAGCAAGAGGGCAGCGGTGAGGACGCGCAAGGCCGGGCTCATTGCGCCCATGCTGCCATCGAACGGCGTCGAACGGGCCGCCTTTTGCCGGGCAGGGTGTCGCCTTCAGAGCGGACGCACGCCAATGAGCAGCGAGTGACCCCAGAAGGCAAAGGCGGCCCAGGCCGCGGCTCCGAACACGACGGTCAGGGCCGTCCTGGCGGCGCTGCCAGCCGGCCGCGCCAGGCCAGCGGCCGCATCTCGCCGCCGCGAGCTGCGAAAGCACAGGATGGCCCAGAGGAGGAAGCCACCGAACAGCAGCAGGTCGGCCAGTTGGTTGTTCGCCAGCAGATGGGCCAGGGCCCAGACCTTGGTGCCCAGCAGCATGGGATGGCCGAGCTTGGCCTTGATCTGGTTGCCGGGCACATAGGCGGCCGTGAACAAGACGAAGGCGACCAGGGTCAGCAGGGCGGCCAGGTGGTTCATTCCGGGCGGCGTGGCCCAGAGCACGATGGGATCGAGCCGGGCCTGGCCGTAGCCATGGACGATCAGTCCGAAGCCCAGCAGCGACAGCAGGGTGTAGCTCAGCTTCCAGGGCTTGTCGCCCAGCCGGGCGATCTGGCGGCTGCGCCAGTCGTCGGCAAAGATGCGTACCGAGTGCAGGCCGAGGAAGATCAGCAGCCCTGCAACGAGTTCGGTCATGGTCGGCTCCCCGCCCGGGATGGGCGCGGCCGACTATAGCGGGGCGTCAGCGCCTTAGAGGACCTGCTTCATGCCCCACAGCAGCACCGGGTAGGCCAGGCCCCAGATCGCGGCGACCAGGACCAGGGCCTTCAGCGCCGTCATCGCCTGGTGGGCGCGGGGGGTGTTCATCATCGGTTTCAAGCTCGACATCGTGTCCGCTCCGAAGTGAGGGGTCGCAAGGAAACGCAGGGCCGCTCCCAAGTTTTCTTGACCCCCTCGGGGGGCGCCTGGCGCGAAGCGACAGGTTGGGGGCGTCGTGACCATAACGAGCAAGAGCCATGCCCGGCCTACCTCAAGTCGGGGGATTCGTGCAGCAGTTGTCACCAAGCGTTGTTCTTCATCCCGGTCTGACCGCCAGTTCCAGCACGCGGAGGGCTTCCTGGATCGGGACGAAGTTAGAAGCCGCTGCCGGAGCCGGCCGAGGCTGCCGGCGTTCCGACTGCAGCGCGCAGCAGGTTCTGGTACCGGAGTGCACCGCCCTTGTGCGCCTGGCTCTCCTTCGGGATGAGGCGACGCGCCATTTCGGCGCCAAGGCCATCAGCCCTCGGGGCTTTACTCGGCCTTGACCGCCACATCCAGCACGCGCAGCGCATCCTGGATGGGGATGAAGAAGTTGAAGCCCTTGCCACTGGCCACGCCGCCCTGGGTCAGGCCGACGACGGCACCGTCGCTGTCCAGCAGCGGACCGCCGCTGCTGCCGAAGGTGACGGCGGCATCGCTCTGCAGCACGCGCCGGCCCTCGAGCACACGGTCGGCGCTGAGCACGCCCTTGGTCATCGAGCTGGTCAGCACGCCCAGCGGCGAGCCTATCGCGAACACGTCCTCGCCAATGTCCAGCGTTGCCTTGCGCAGCGCCAGCGGCGTCAGGTCGACCGAAGGCGTCTTGAGCAAGGCCACGTCGGTGCGCTCGTTGATCTTGATGATCTGAGCGACCAGCTTGTCGCCGTTGGGCAGCTTGACCTTGGCGAACTTGGCGCCCTTGACCACATGGGCATTGGTCAGCAGATAGCCCTCGCGGTCGATGTAGAAGCCGCTGCCGGAGCCGGCCGAGGTTTCCAGCGTCACGACGGCGGCGCGCAGCATGTTCTGGTTCTTCAGGGCACCGCCCCTGGGCAGGGCACTGCCCTTGAGCGTCATGGCCCGCGGACCGTCGGTACCGGTGGCGGCCGGCTCGGCGGCCGTCGGGGCCGCAGCCACCGTTGTGGCGGGAGCAGAAGCAGCCGCCGCTACCGGCGCTGAAGCCGCAATCGGCGTCGTCATCGTGCTCAGAATCTCGGGCGCGGCCAGGAAGTTGGCGAAGGTGGACAGCACCGCGCGCTTGCTGAGGTCGCGGATCTTCTCCTTGCTGAAGGCCAGGCCCTCGGTGCTGAGCTGGAACACCACCTTCTGCTCGCGCTCCGAGTACAGGGCCCAGTCGATCTTGAGGTGGATCCAGCCTTCGGTCTCGCCGCTCACCGGGTTCTGGCAGATCTCGTACCTGGCCTGCTTGAGCACGCCGCCGATGCGGTAATCCGGGGCGGCGCCGACATCGGTCTCAAAGGCATTGGCGTCGCTGGGGCCGGCCATCGGGTAGCCGAGCCGCTTCAGCTCCTGGGTGGCCAGCGTGGCGATGGTGGTGCCGAAACTCTTGCTGTAGTTCTCGTTGACCGTCAGCGGCTGGCGGTTGCCGCAGAACCAGCCGGCGGTGAGGGAGCCAAGTTCGTCGCCTTGCAGCAGACCGATCTTGATCTTGTCGACCGCCAGCTTGGCCTTGAGCTCGCTGCCCTGGACGGAGCGGGCTTCCTTCTGGGTCACCTGGGGCGGGGGCAGCAGATCCCAAGCGAAGGCCAGGGGGGCGCAAAGCGCCAGTGATCCGGCCAACAGGCGGAGCTGGTTCTTGAACATCGGTTTCTTCTCCCTCGAGCAATGAAATGAAATAGCTGCAGATTCCCACTGCATGGGCGCGCGGCAGCGGATCTTACGGGCGGATCGCGGTTCAGGCCGTGCGGTCAACCCGCAGCGCGAGCACCACCGAGCTGGTGGTCTTGATCACGCCTTCGATCTCGCCGATCTCGTCCAGCAGCTGGTCCAGGCGGGCCGTGGTCTCCGCCGTGAGCAGGGCCATGTAGTCGAACTCGCCGCTGACCGAGGCGAGCTGGCGCAGCTCGGGAATCTTGGAGATGCGCAGCACCACCTCGCGGCCAGCCTTGGGCTGGACCGTGATGCCCACAAAGGCCTGCACCGCCCGCTCGCCGGCCTCGGTGCCCAACCGCGCCGTGTAACCCACGATGGCGCCGCTGGCTTCCAGGCGGGCCAGCCTGGCCACCACGGTGGTACGCGCTATGCCCAGTTTGCGGGCGAGATTGGCCGTGCTTTCGCGGGCATTGGCCTGCAGCAGGGTGATCAGCTGGCGGTCGATGGCGTCGATCATGGGGAAAACCCTTGTTTGATTCGATTCGTCGAAGGCGGCCGACGAATCGTCCGAGAGTCGCAGTTTATCGACGATAGCTTGCTTTCTTTCGTCGGCGCCCCTTCCTAGACTGCGGCCCATCTGAGAACCCTCACAAATTCCCTAGGAGCTCCCCATGAAGATCGCCCTGCTCGGCGCCGGCCACATCGGTGAAACCATTGCCCGCCTGCTGCATGGTTCCGGCCACTACGACGTGACCGTGTTCGACAAGAATGCCGCCGCCCTGGCCGTGCTGGCCGGCGAAGGCATCAAGACCCAGGTCGTGCAGGAGATCGGCGCCGGTGCTGCCGCCCAAGTGCGCGGCTTCTCGGCCATCGTCAACGCGCTGCCCTACCAGCTGGCCATCCCCGCGGCCCACATGGCCCTGGAAGCCGGCTGCCACTACTTCGACCTGACCGAGGACGTGGCCGCCACCAAGGAAATCCAGCGCATCGCCACCGGTGCCAAGACCGCCTTCATGCCGCAATGCGGCCTGGCCCCGGGCTTCATCGGCATAGTTGCCGCCCACCTGGCCAAGAGCTTCGACAGCCTGCACGACGTGAAGATGCGCGTCGGCGCGCTGCCGGCCTTCCCGACCAATGCGCTGAAGTACAACCTGACCTGGTCGGTCGACGGCCTGATCAACGAGTACTGCCACCCCTGCGAGTGCATCCACGACGGCGAGAAGATCGACGCCCTGCCGCTGGAAGGCCTGGAGCATTTCTCGCTGGACGGCACCGAGTACGAGGCCTTCAACACCTCGGGCGGCCTGGGCACCCTGTGCGAGACGCTGGCCGGCAAGGTCAAAAACCTGGACTACAAGACGGTGCGCTATCCCGGCCACCGCGACCTGATGCAATTCCTGCTGGGCGACCTGGCCCTGAAGAACGACCAGGAACTGCTCAAGGACATCATGCGCAAGAGCATGCCGGCCACGATGCAGGACGTGGTGCTGGTCTTCGTGACCGTCTCGGGCATGAAGAACGGCCGCCTGGTGCAGGAAGTGTTCGCCCGCAAGATCTTCGCCGAGCGCGATGGTGCCCGTCCGCTGTCGGCCATCCAGATCACCACCGCCGCCGGCATGTGCGCCGCCGTCGACCTGTTCCGCCAGGGCAAGCTGCCGCAGTCGGGCTTTGTCTCGCAAGAGGAAGTCTCGCTGCCCGAGTTCCTGGCCAATGAGTTCGGCAAGGCCTACCAGCAGTCGCGCCAGGTCGAGTCGATTGGCTGAGCAAGGACCGAGAAGGGTCCCTGCGGACCCTTCGACGCCTTGCGAAGAAGCCTGCGCTTGCAAGCGCAGGCTCGGACGAGAAGGACAATCTGCAATATGAACACCACCGAACTGCTGAACGCCCTGGGCGTTCCCACCACCGCCTTCACCGGCGGCTCGCTGACCGTGCGCTCGCCCATCGATGGCGCGGTGCTGGGCGTCGTCGCCGAGGCCTCGGCCGCCGACATGAGCGCCGCCGTGGCCCGTGCCCATGAATCCTTCCTGCAGTGGCGCGTCGTGCCGGCGCCCAAGCGCGGCGAGCTGGTCCGCCTGTTCGGCGAAGAGCTGCGCGCCAACAAGTCGGCCCTGGCCCGCCTGGTCTCGCTGGAAGCCGGCAAGGTGACCAGCGAAGGCGAGGGCGAGGTGCAGGAGATGATCGACATCTGCGACTTCGCTGTCGGCCTGTCGCGCCAGCTGCATGGCCTGACCATCGCCAGCGAGCGTCCCGGCCACCGCATGATGGAGCAGTACCTGCCGCTGGGCGTGGTCGGCATCATCTCGGCCTTCAACTTCCCGGTCGCGGTCTGGGCCTGGAACTCGGCCCTGGCCCTGATCTGCGGCGACACCTGCGTCTGGAAGCCCAGCGAGAAGACCCCGCTGACCGCCCTGGCCACGCAGGCCCTGTTCGACAAGGCCCTGGCGCGCTACCAGGCCGCCGGCCATGCAGCGCCGGCCCATCTGTCGCAGACGCTGAACGGCGGTGCCGCCGTCGGCGAGGCGATGGTGGACGACGCCAAGGTCGCCCTGGTTTCGGCCACCGGCTCGACCCGCATGGGCCGCGCCGTCGGCCCGCGCGTGGCGGCCCGCTTCGGCCGCTGCCTGCTGGAGCTGGGCGGCAACAACGCCATCATCGTGACCCCCAGCGCCGACCTGGACCTGGCCGTACGCGGCATCCTGTTCGGCGCCTACGGCACGGCCGGCCAGCGCTGCACCACGACCCGTCGCGTGATCGCCCATGAAAGCATCCACGACGAACTGGTCCAGCGCCTGGAGCGCGCCCGTGGCCAGCTGAAGATCGGCTCGCCGGTCGAGGCCGGCAACCTGATCGGCCCGCTGATCGACAAGGCCTCGTTCGACGGCATGCAGAAGGCCCTGGCCGCTGCGCGCGAGCAGGGCGGTCAAGTGACCGGCGGCGCCCGCGCCCTGGCCGACAAGTATCCGGAAGCCTGGTATGCCGAGCCGGCCCTGGTCCGCATGCCGGCCCAGACCGAGATCGTCAAGCACGAGACCTTCGCGCCCATCCTCTACACCTTGAAGTACAAGACCTTGGACGAAGCCATCGCCCTGCAGAACGATGTGCCCCAGGGCCTGTCGTCGGCGATCTTCACCAACGACATCCGCGAGGCCGAGGCCTTCGTCAGCGCCAGCGGTTCGGACTGCGGCATTGCCAACGTCAACATCGGCACCTCCGGCGCCGAGATCGGTGGCGCCTTCGGTGGCGAGAAGGAAACCGGCGGTGGCCGCGAATCCGGCTCGGATGCCTGGAAGGCCTATATGCGCCGCACGACCAACACGGTCAACTACTCGCGCGAGCTGCCGCTCGCCCAGGGCGTCAAGTTCGACATTTGAGGAAGTAGCAGGAATGCTCGAGACAGGCCTTGGCCGCCTGCTCGTCGCCACGCTTGGCGACGAGGCGGCCCGCGAAATCTTTGCCCAGGTCCATGTGACGCCCGCGCTGCTCAAGCCGGTGGGCGAGACCATCCACCGTGCCGAGCTGGCGCAGGCGCTGAACCTGGCCCTGTTCCGCGACGTCTTGCAGCGCGTGCCGGTCGGCGCCGCCTATGTGGCCGACTGCCAGCGCGCCGGCGAGCGCGTGGTGTTCGACCACGGCGCGCTGCGCACCGTGGCCTGGCCCAGCGGCGCGCTGCCGCCGGGCGAGGCGGCGATCACGCGGGTGCTGCGTCCGCTCGGCTTCCTGCGGGCCGAGAACTATCCGCTGCCCAAGCTGAAGATGACCGGCCGCAGCTGGCGCCATGCCGACTTCCCGGAAGACATCGCCCAGTTCTTCGTCTCCGAGCTGCATCCCGAACGCTTCTCGGGCGAGTTCCAGGCCGCGGTCAGCCGCGTGCTCGGCGCCTCGCGCGATCCGCTGACGCCGGCCGACCTGGCTCGCCTGGAACAGCTGGCCCGCGATGGCGAGCTGCCCTGGGCCGACGCCCTGGCCCTGCTGCCTGCGGTGATCGGCTGCTTCGCGCGCCAGCATCCGCTGTTCTCGCTGGCCGATTACGAGCTGCTGAAGGCCGAATCGGCCGAGATGGCCTGGATCGCCACCGAGGGCAATGCCTTCAACCATGCGACCGACCGCGTGGCCGATATCGAGGCTGTGGCGGCACTGCAGAAGGCGCTGGACCGTCCCATCAAGGAATCGATCGAGGTCTCGGCCTCGGGCCGGGTCCGCCAGACCGCCTTCCGGGCCGCCCAGGTCGAACGCCAATTCCTGGACCAGGGCCAGGTCGTGACGCTGACCGTGCCGGGCAGCTTCCACGAGTTCATCCAGCGCGAGCAGGAAGGCGATGTGCTGGACCTGCGCTTCGACGCCGCCAATGCCACCGGCATCTTCAAGATGACGGCCAACGCCTCGGCATGCTGATGCAGGACTTCCTGGACGGAGCCCGCTCCGTCTGCGGAGCCGACTTCGTCGTCGAGGGTCCGGCCATTGAGCCGCGCTACCTGGAGCCGGCCCGCTATGCGGCGGGCTGTGCGGCAGCCCTGGTGCGGCCCGCCACGTCGGCGCAGATCGCCGAGCTGGTGAAGCTCTGCGCACTGCATGGCCTGACCCTGGTGCCGCAAGGTGCCCATACCGGCCTGGTGCAGGCCGCCACGCCGCAGGATGCGAGCCGCCAGGTGCTGCTCGCTACCGAGCGGCTGCGCGAGGTCTTCGACTTCGACCCGCTGGACCGCACGCTGCGGGTGTCGGCCGGCTTCAAGCTCTCCGAGGTCAACGAACGCCTGGCCGAGCATGGCCTGTGGTTCCCTATCGATCTCAGCGCCGATCCCAGCATCGGCGGCATGTTGGCCCACAACACCGGCGGCACGCGCATGCTTCGCTATGGCGATGTGCGCGCGAACACGCTGGCGCTGGAGGCCGTGCTGGCGGAACCAGCCGGCCAGGTCCTGAAGCTGGGCCGCGGCCTGCAGAAGGACAACGCCGGCCTCGCCCTGCAGCATCTGCTGATCGGCAGCTCGGGCTCGCTGGCCGTGATCACCGAGGCCACGCTCAAGCTGCATCCGCTGCCGCGCCAGCAGGCCGCAGCCCTGGTCGCTCCTGCCAGCCTCGATGCGGTGATGCCGCTGTACCGGCGCGTGATGGCCGGCGAACTGGCCGGCCTGGTCTCGGCCTTCGAGGGCCTCTCGCGTCCGGCCCTGCAGGCAGCCCTGCATGCGCGGGGCGATGAGGGGCGCCTGTTCGATGGGCAGCTGCCGGAGTACGCGCTGCTGGTCGAACTGTCCAGCGAGCTGCCGGCCGCCAGCCTGGACCTCAACGCCCTGCTGCAGCAATGGCTGGAAGCGGAGTTCGAAAGCGGTGCCGTGGTCGATGCGGTGCTGGGAGCGGATGAGAGCTGCTGGTCGCTGCGCCACGGCATCAGCGAAGGCCTGCGCGAGCAGGGCAAGGTGATCGGCTTCGACCTGTCGCTGCCGCGGCGCCACTTCATGCGCTTCCGCGAACAGGCCGCGGCCTGGCTGGCCCGGGAATTTCCGGCGGCGCGCGTGGCCGACTTCGGCCACCTGGGTGACGGCGGCATGCACTGGAACCTGGTGTGGCCCAAGTCCGAGGTCGCCTTGAGTAACGATCAGATGGCGCGCCTTCGCTCCGGTGTCTATGCCATCTGCGTGGAGCTGGGCGGCAGTTTCAGCGCCGAGCATGGTGTCGGCCCTTCGCTGCAAGCCAGTTATCGAGAGCACACCGCGTCCGCGGTGCTGGAGTTGTCGGGGCGCATCGAGGCCGTGTTCAATCCGCAGGTCTTGCTCGGCCTGACCCGCTTCGGGCCGGCCTGATTTTCCGTGCTATAGTCGCGGCTCTTCGCTGCACGGGGTGACCCGGAAAGTGGAGAGAAACTAGCCCAGATGGCGGAATTGGTAGACGCACTAGTTTCAGGTACTAGCGGGTAACTCCGTGGAGGTTCGAGTCCTCTTCTGGGCACCAAATCAAGAAAGGGTCGATGCGAAAGCATCGGCCTTTTTGCGTTCTAGCTCCGGTAGTCGCCACGCGGCAGCCACAGGCTGACCTGCAGGCCGCCGCCTTCGCGGTTGGCCAGGGCGATGCTGCCACCGTGGGCCTCGGCGATCTCGCGGGCCAGGGCCAGGCCCAGGCCGGTGCCGCTGCGCTTGGTCGAGTAGAAGGGCAGCAGGGCCTGGGCCAGCACGGTCTCGCTCATGCCAGGGCCGCGGTCGCTGACGGTGAGCTGCCAGCGCAGGCCCACGGCACTGACCGACAGCGTGACCGATTCGGCCGGCCCGCCGGCCTCATGGGCGTTCTTCAGCAGATTGATCAGGGCCTGCTCCAGCTGGGCCGGATCGAACCAGGCGCTGCCGGCCGGCAGCTCGCCTTCCAGCTGCAGCAGGCAGTGCGAACGCAGCTCGTCGATGAAGGCCGCCCAGCCGACTTCTTCCGGCCGCGGTGCCGGCAGCTTGGCCACGCTGGCATAGCCGGAGAGGAACTGGTGCAGATGCTGGGCGCGCGCGCCAATGCTCTTGAACACGCCCTCCAGCCGGCCGATTTCTCCACGCCGTGACAGCTCGCCGCCGCTGTGGGCCAGCGAGGAGATGGGCGCCAGCGAATTGTTCAGCTCATGGCTGATCACGCGGATCACGCGCTTCCAGGCCTCGACCTCCTGGCGCGACAGCTCGCGGGTCATGCGCCGCAGCAGTATCAGCCGGTGCGGCTGGCCTTGCAGCACCAGCGGCCGCTGCGAGAGGTGGAAGCGTTCTTCGCTGCCGGGCGTTTCGCCATCGATGCTGACCAGGCCGTCGGCGGTCTGCAACAAGGCCTGGCGCAGGGCGGCTGGTGCCTGCTCGAGCAGCTCGGCCAGGCCCTGGCGTACCAGGCTGCGACCCTCGGCCAGCAGCTGGCGGGCCGCCAGGTTGGCGTAGACCACGGTGCCGGGCTGGCCCTGCGGTTCCAGGGCCACCAGCAGCAGGGCCACGGGCGTGTTCTGAACCACGGTGTCCAGCAGCAGCTCGCGCTGGGCCAGGCCGCTGCGCTGTTCACGCAAGGCGGCACCCAGCGCTGCATGGGCGCGGGCCAGGGCCTCGATCTCGCTGCCTCCACCGGTGCTGGCCGCGATGCCGGTGTTGTAGTCGCCATCTCTATAGCTCAGGGCCAGGCCCTCCAGCGTGCGCAGCAGGCGGCGCAGCGGCGACAGCAGCCAGGCCGCGGTCCAGCCGGCCAGCGGAAGTATCAGCAGCAGGGTCAGGCCCCAGGCCTTCCAGGTCCAGGGGGCCGGCAGGACCACGCTCCATTCAAGCCATCGCAGCAGCTGCGGCAGTGGCCAGTGGAACAGCCCTGCATGCAGCAGCAGCGTGGCCGCTGCATTGAACAGCAGCAGGACGACCAGGCGGGCATGCAGGGAAGGCGTGGGCAACACGTCAGGACGATAACCCGTAGCGCTCCATGCGGCGGTACAGGGCCTGGCGCGACAGGCCCAGCGACTGCGCCGCGCGGGCCACGACGCCGCCATGCTTGCGCAGCGCGGCCTCGATGGCCTCGCGGCCGGGCTCGTCCAGGTTGCGATTGACGGCGGCGGCGGCAAGGGCCGCTTCCAGGCCCAGGTCGCCGGGCTGTATCAGGCCATCGCGGCACAGCAGGGCGGCGCGGGCCATCACGTTCTTCAGTTCGCGCACATTGCCGCTCCAGCCGTGCAACTGCAAGAGCTCGGCCGCGGCCGGGCTGAGCTGGGCCTGGCCGGCCAGGAAATGCTCGGCCAGCGGCGCAATGTCCTCGCGCCGCTCGGCCAGCGAGGGCACGCGCAGCTCGATCACATTGAGCCGGTAGTAGAGGTCTTCGCGGAACGTGCCGGCCGCGACCATGCTCTTCAGGTCGGCATTGGTGGCGCTGATCACGCGCACCTTGACCTCGCGGGTGCGGGTGGAGCCCAGGCGCTCGAAGCGGCCGGTCTCCAGCACGCGCAAGAGCTTGACCTGGCCGGCCAGCGGCAGGTTGCCGATCTCGTCCAGGAACAGCGTGCCGCCGTCGGCCGCCTCGAAGCGGCCCTCGCGGGCCTTGTGGGCGCCGGTGAAGGCGCCGCTGTCGGCACCGAACAGCTCGGCCTCGATCAGCTCACCGGGCAGGGCGCCGCAATTCAGCGCGACGAAGGGGCCATGAGCCACGGCCGAGTTGGCATGGACCACGGCAGCGACGCGTTCCTTGCCGCTGCCATTGGGGCCGGTCACCAGCACCGGCAACGGCGCACGCGCCACCTGGCAGGCCAGCTCCAGCGCCGTCAGCATCGCGTCGGAGGCGAACACCACGCCGTCCAGCTTGAAGCGCGCATGCAGCGCCTCGATGCGGGCGCGGCGGCGCTGGCGGCCGCGCTGCAGTTCGGCATTGCTCTCGGCCAGTTCGAGCAGGTTCTCGACCGTGGCCAGCAGCTTCATGTCATCCCAGGGCTTGGCCAGGTAGTCGGCCGCGCCGGCCTTGACCAGGGCCACGGCCTGCTCCAGCTGGGTCCAGGCGGTCAACAGGATGACCGGCAGGTCGCTGTGGCGGCTGCGGATCTGGCGGAACAGCTGCTGGCCTTCCTCGCCCGAGGTGGTGTCGGCGCTGAAGTTCATGTCCTGGATCACCAGGTCCGGCGCCAGCTGGCCGAGCAGGGCCAGGCCCTGCTCCGGCGTGGCGGCCCAGCGGGCCTCGATGTCGTGCAGCGAGAGCAGCAGGGTCAGCGCCTCGCCGACGCCGGGGTTGTCGTCAATGATCAGGACCGAACGCATGGGCCCGGCAGCATAGCGCCGTTCAACATCAGCTTCGCAGCGCCGCCACCGGCGGCAGGGCCGCCGCGCGGCGGGCCGGCGAGAGCACGGCCAGCTGGCCCAGCAGCCACAGCGCCAGGCAGCCCACCGGCAGGTACATCAGCGGCAGGCGCGGCAGCTCGTAGTTCTTCATCAGCAGCAGGCTGATGCCATAGGCCGCGCCCATGCCGAGGATCAGGCCGGCCGAGGTCAGCAGGAAGTTCTCGGTCTGGAAATAGCGGCGGATCTGGCCAGCCGTGGCGCCCAGGGCGCGGCGGGTGCCTATCATGCGCGTGCGCTGCTGCACCCAGAAGCTGGCCAGGCCCACGATGCCGAAGGCGGTCACCAGCAGCAGGGCCACGCAGACGCCGACCAGCAGGCCCACCATGTTGCGGTCCTCGGCGTAGTACTTGGCGCGCATGTCGGCCAGCGACTGGTTCTCGCGCAGGATGCGGCCGGGCCCGGCCCGGTCCAGCGCCGCCACGGCTTCCTTGAGGATCTGGTCGCGGCGCGCCGGGTCCACGCGCAGCACATAGCCGCCGCTGCGGAAGCTCTCGCGCACCGGCATCAGCATCGTGTATTCGCTGTCGCTGTTGGCACCCTGACCGGGCTGGGGCGACACGAACTTCTCGACCACGCCGATCACCGGCGTGCCGCCGTTGCCGCCGGCCACGCCCCAGAGCTTCTTGCCCAGTGGCGATTCGCCCGGGAACATGCGCTTGGCCAGGGCCTGGTTGATCAGGATGCCGGGCAGACGCGCGTCCTGGGTCTCGCCGAAGGTCGCGGCATCCACGTATTCGCCGGCGTCGAAGTCGCGGCCCTCGACCAGGCGCAGCCCCAGCACCTTGACCGTGTCTTCGCTGGCGCTGTAGCGGGCCACACCCACGCCTTCGGTGTTCTCGTCCTCGGTGCGTCGCAGCCCCGATTGCGAATACTGCTTGCCGAACGGGATCTGGTTCATCACGGCCACGCCGGACACGCCGGGCACGCCGCGCAGCGCCGCGATGTCGACCTTGGTCTGGGCCTCGGGGTTCTGGCTCGGCGCAACGCCGGTGGTGCTGACCAGCACCAGCTCGTCGTCGGCCATGCCGCTGGGCTCGGAGATGCGTTCGACGCGCTGCGAAATCAGGAACAGGGCATTGCAGACGATGGCGCAGGTCAGGGCCACCTGCAGCACGATCAGGCCGGCGGCCGTCTTGTGACGCTTCAGCGTCGCGAGTATGGGCATCAGGTCCATCATCGGCTCCTTGTCATTGGGTCTTCAGTTGCAGGGCCGGCGTCACCAGGGTGGCGCGCCAGGCCGGCAGCAGGCCGGCCAGCAGGCTGGCCACGATCGCCAGCACCAGGGTGGTGGCCAGCATGGGCAGGTCCAGCGTCACCAGCTTGGCGTAGTCGCTGGAGCCCTGGCGCACCGCCCACAGGCCCAAGCCGGTCAAGACCAGGCCCAGCAGGCCGCCGACCAGGCCCAGGCTGCCGGCCTCGACCAGGAACTGCAGGAAGATCTGGCGGCGCGGCGCCCCCAGCGCGCGGCGCACTCCGATCTCGCCCGAGCGGCGCAGGCACTTGGCCAGCAGCAGGCCCACGGTGTTGACCAGACAGACGGCCAGGAAGCCGAAGGCCAGCCACAGCTGCAGGCTCACGTCGGCCGGCACCACCTGCTGCACGCTCATCCATTCCATCACCGGACGCAGGCGCACATTGGTCGGACGCTCGAAGCGGTTGGCCGCACGCTGCTTGTCGGAATACTGCTTCAGATAGTCCTTGTAGGCCTCGGCCTTGGCCGGCGTGTCCAGCTGGGCCCAGTACTGCAGCCAGGAGCAGGGCGCGTTGACGCCCCGGGGGTCGTTGCCCACATTGCCCCAGCAGTTGAAGTTGCCCCAAGTGCTGAACTTCAGGCTGAGGGCGGTGCTGAACGGCGCAAACACCTCGGCCGTGTCGCCGTAGGCACCCAGGGTCAGGTCGAAGTAGTGCGGCGCCGGCCGCCAGTCATTGAGCACGCCGATGATGCTCAGGTCCTTGTCGCGCAGCCGGATGATCTTGCCGCGGCTGTCTGTGCCGCCGAACAGGCGCTCGTTCAGCGCCTTGCTGATGACGACGACACGGGCCTCGTTGGCATCGTCGGCCTTGCTCCAGCCGTTGCCGTACAGGAAGGGCACGTCGAACATGGCGAAGAAGTCCGAGCTGGCCCAGCGGCCGCGGGCGATGAAGGGCCGCTCCTTGCCGTCGCCCGGTGTCAGCGAGGTGCCGCCGCCGGTCATCACCACCTGGCGGTCGGCCCTGGCCTCGCGCAGCAGGGCCTCGGCGTCGAAGCGGGTCAGCTGCAGCATGGGCTCGCCGCCCGGCGTGAAGCCGCCGTTGGCGCGGCCGGCATCCAGCTGCACGTTGTAGAGCTGGCTGCTCTTGTGCGGAATCGGGTCGCGCGACAGCACGTGGAAGATGGTCAGCGTGGTCATGCAGGCGCCCACGCCTATGGCGATGGTCAGCAGCATCAGCGCCGTGAGGCCGGGGCTGCGGCGGAAGTTGCGCAGCGCCAGCTCGAAGTAGTAGCGGATCATCGGGACAGTCCTTTCATTGGCCACGCAGGGCCGCGACCGGTGGCAGGGCCGCGGCACGGCGGGCCGGGGCCAGCACGGCCAGCTGGCCCAGCAGGTACAGCATCAGGGCTCCGGCGGGCAGGTAGCTCCAGGGCAGGGCGGCGATCTCGGCATTGCGCATCAGCACGGCGCTCAGTCCCAGCGCACCGCCTATGCCCAGCACGATGCCGGCGCTGGAGAGCAGGAAGTTCTCGGCCTGGAAGTAGCGCAGGATCTGATGGCGGGTGGCACCCAGGGCCCGGCGCGTGCCTATCATCCGCGTGCGCTGCTGCACCCAGAAGCTGGCCAGGCCGATGATGCCCAGGGCCGTGATGACCAGCAGGGCCAGGCAGACGCCGCCCAGCAGCCAGGCCATCATGCGGTCCTGGCGGTAGTAGTCATTGCGCATATCGCTGAGATGGCGCTGCGTGGTGACCACCCGGTTGCTGTCCAGCGGCTCCAGCGTGGCCACGATCTTCTTGAGCATGGCGTCGCGCTGGCCGGGCTCGACCCGCAGCAGGTAGTTGCCGGTGTTCCAGGCCGGGCGCAGCGGCAGGATCATGGCGAGGTTGCCGTCGCCGGCATGGCGGCTGGGGCTGGGCGGGCTCAGCCGCTCCAGCACGCCGACCACGGTCTGCGGCTTGTCGCCATAGACATAGACCTGCTTGCCGACGGCCGACTGGCCGGGGAACAGCCGCTCGGCCAGCGTCCGCGTGATGATGATCGCCGGAATCGCAGGGCCTTCGCCGCCGCCGGTGAACTGGCTGTCGTTGAGCATCTCCTGCGGCTCGAAGTCGCGGCCCTCGACCAGCTTCAGGTCCAGCGCCTTGATCATGCCCTCGGTGGCCTCGTACTGCGAGGTGTCGATGCGCGGTGCCTTCTCGTCGTTGGAGAGGCTGACGCCGCTGTAGTTGTTGTTGTCGTGATAGGGCACCTGGTTGATCACCAGGGCCGCCTTGATGCCGGGCAGGGCGCGCAGGGCGGCCAGGTCGCGCTGGGTGGCGGCGTCGGCGTTCTCCACCTTGTTGGCGCCGCGCAGGTCCACCACCAGCAGCTCGGACTCGGGGATGCCGATGTCGGTGTTCAGCGTCGTGATGCGCCGCGAAATCAGGTGCAGGGCATTGCAGACGATGGTGCAGGTCAGGGCGATCTCGAACACGATCAGCAGCGCGGCCGTCTTGTGCCGCCGCAGCGTCGAGAGAATGGGCATCAGGTCCATGCTGCCGCTCCTCATTGAGTCTTCAGTTGCAGGGCCGGGGTCACGCTGGCCGCCTTCCAGGCGGGCAGCAGACCGGCCACCAGGCTGGCGCCGAAGGCGAGCGACAGGGTCAGGCCCAGCATCTCCCAGTCCATCGTGGCCAGCGACGCATAGTCGTTCGGTCCCAGGCGCACCAGCCACAGGCCCAGCCAGGCCAGGACCAGGCCGAGCAGGCCGCCGGCCACGCCCAGCACGCCGGCCTCGACCAGGAACTGGGCAAAGATGGCGCTGCGCGAGGCACCGAGCGCCCGGCGGACGCCGATCTCGCCCGAGCGGCGCAGGCACTTGGCCAGCAGCAGGCCCACGGCATTGGTCAGGCAGACCAGCAGGAAGCCGAAGGCCAGCCAGACCTGCAGCTTGATGTCGCCGGGCAGCACGTTCTTGTGGGCCAGCCAGTCCATCACCGGACGCAAGCGCGCATTGGCGGGCCGCTGGAAACGGCCGGCCTTGCGCTGGGCCTCGGAGTACTGCTTCAGGTAGTCGCGGAAGGCCGGTGCATCGGCCGCGCTGGCCAGCTCGACCCAGTACTGGACCCAGGCGCAGGGCGCATTGGGACCGCGGGAGTCGCCGCCCGGTGCTTCGCCCCAGCAGTTCTGATCGCCCGAGACCTGGAAGCGAGCTGGAATGGCCGTGGCGAAGGGGATGTAGACGTCCTCGGGCTTCGCGTAGTGGCCCAGGGTCAGGTCATAGAAATGCGGCGTCGGCCGCCAGGGCTTGAGCACGCCCTGGATCTGCATCTCCATGCCGCGAATGGTCAGCGTCTTGCCCACGTTGTTGCCGCCGCCGAACAGGCGTTCGTTGAGCTCATGCGAGATCACGATGACGCGGGCCGCCGCCGCGTCGGCCTCGGCGTTCCAGCCGCTGCCATGGGCAAACGGCGCTTCGAACATCGTGAAGAAGTCGGCCGAGGTGTAGCGTCCGGTGGTGAAGAAGGCCTTGCCCGTCTCGGGCCGCACCGAGACCCGGCCGCCGCTCATCATGACCTGGCGCGGGGCGCGCTTGTCGCGCAGCAGGGCTTCGGCATCGAAGCGCGTCAGCTGGTGGGTGGGATCCTGGCCGACCTGGAATCCCACCAGGCCGCCGGCATCCAGCTGCACATTGAACAGGCGCTCGCTCTTGCCCGGTATCGGGTCACCGGACAGCACGTGATAGACGCTCAGCGTGGTCATGCAGGCGCCAATGCCCAGGCCCAGGCCCAGCACCATCAGCGCGCTCAGGGCCCGGCTGCGCCTGAAGGCGCGCAGGGCCAGATCCAGGTAGTAGCCCAGCATCATGATTTGGCGGCTCCGGTGTTGGCGGGCTGCAGCAGCGCGTTGACGGCTGCCAGCTCGGATTCGCCCAGGGCGCCCGCGGCCTGGCGCAGCAAGAGCGTGGCCAGCACATAGCGGTGTCTGGCCTGGGCCTGGGCCATCTGGGCCTGGGCCTGGGTCTGCAGCACCAGCAGCAGGTCGGTCATGGTGCGGGTGCCGAGCTGCTGGCCGGCGCGGGTGGCGGCCAGGGCGCGGTCCGAGGCGGCGACGGCGGCGCTGGTGGAGCGCACCAGCTCGATGCCGGCCAGCACCGCCTGGTACTGGGCCTGGGTCTCGCGCACCAGGGCCCGGCGCGCGACCTCCAGCTGCTCGCGCTGGTTGTCGCGCTGGTAGTAGGCCTGGCGCTTGCTCGACTCGGTGGCGCCACCGGCGAACAGCGGGATGGAAAGCCGCAGGGCGATCTGGTGCTGGGTACGGCCCATGTCCTGCGGCGCGATGGCATTGCCGGTCAGGCGCTGGCTGTCCAGGCCGACGCTGAGCGTGGGCAGATGGGCCGAGCGCGCCGCTTCGACGCGGGCTTCGCTGCCCTGCAGCTGGAACTGGCCGGCCTTGAGCGAGGGATTGGCCTGCAGCGCCTGTTCGACCCAGGCGGCCGGATCGGCCGGCTGCGGCGGCAGCGCATCGAGCTGGGCCTGCAGCGGCCGCAGCTCGCCGGGGGCCTTGCCGGTGATCTCGGCCAGGGCCTCGCGGGCATCGAGCAGGTTCTGGCGCGCCTGCACCGTGGTGCCGCGGGCCAGTGCGTGATAGGTGCGGGCCTGCTCCACGTCGATCTGGGCCGAGAGGCCGGTCTCGAAGCGGGTCTGGGCCTGCGAGACCTGGGTGGCGAAGGCGTTCTCGTTGGCCTCGGCCGTGGCCAGCGAGGCCTGCGCCGTCAGCACGCCGAAATAGGCGATGGCGACGCGGGCGCACAGCTGCTGCTCGGCCGACTTGAGCCTCAGGTCCTCGGCCTGCGATTCGGCCTGGGCGGCATCCAGCCGCTTCCACTGGCTCAGGTCGAACAGCACCTGCGAAAGGCTGCTGCGCAGGCCGCGGCTCTCGGCATTGCCGGGCTCGCCGCGGCTGCTGCCCCAGGAGGCGCTCCAGCTGGGCAGCAGGCCGGCGCGGGCCTGGACCGCCAGCTCCTGCTGGATGCCGCGGCTGGCCACCGCCTGGGCCAACCGTGGATCGGCGGCGCGGGCCTGGGCATAGACCTCGAGCAGGTCCTCGGCGCGGGCCGGCATCGCGGCCAGCGCGGCCAGGGCCAGCAGGGTCGGGACGAAGATGCGCATGTAGTGCGACTCCAGACTTAGGCGACAGCGGCCTGCGGGTTCTCGCGCAGCGCGCGTTCCAGCTGCAGGTCGGCCGTCATGTCGACCACCTGGCCGTCCATCACGTGGACATTGCGCTGGGCGCGGGCGGCCAGCTGCATGTCGTGGGTGACCATCACGATGGTGGCGCCGTCGCGGTGCAGCTCTTCCAGCAGGTCCATGACGCTGCGGGCCATCTGGCTGTCGAGGTTGCCCGTGGGCTCGTCGGCGAGCAACAGGCGCGGGCTGCCGGCCAGCGCGCGGGCGATGGCCACGCGCTGCTGCTGGCCGCCCGACAGCTCGGCCGGGTAATGCTTCTCGCGGGCCGACAGGCCGACGCGGGCCAGGGCTTCGCGGGCGCGGCGGCGGCGCTCTTCGCCGCCCATGCCGCGGTAGCGCAAGGGCACCTCGATGTTGTCCAGCACATTGAGGTCGGGGATCAGGTTGAAGGCCTGGAAGATGAAGCCGATCTTCTGGTTGCGCAGCTTGCTGCGCTGGTCGTCGTTCATGCGGCTGACGTCGACGCCGTCCAGCTCGTAGCTGCCGCCGCTGAAGGCTTCCAGCAGGCCGGCGATGGTCAGGAAGGTGGTCTTGCCCGAGCCCGAGGGGCCGGTCACGGCGACGAACTCGCCTTCCTTCACCTCCAGGTTGAAATCGCGCAGCGCATGGGTCTCGACCATCTCGGTGCGGTAGACCTTGGACAGGGTTTGCATCTTCAGCATGGCTTGTCGTCCTTGTGGATGGGGCTGATGGATTGAATTACTGGCTGACGGTGACGCGGTCGGCGCCCTTGAAATGCTCGGTGCCCGAGATCACCACGGTCTCGCCCGGCTTGAGGCCTTCCAGCACCTCGACCTGGCTGAGGCTGGTGGCACCGAGGCGCACCTGGCGGCGCACGGCCTGGCCGTCCTGGATCACGTAGGCGATGCGGCCGCCGCCCTCGTCGACGAAGGCGCCGCGCGGCAGCTGCAGCACCTGCTCGCGGCGGTCCAGCAGCACCCGCACCGAGAGGCGCTGGTTCTGGCGCAGTTGCTCGGGCTGCTCGCCCTCGAAGCGCAGGCGGGCCGCGACCTCGTTGTTGACCACCTCGGGCGAGATCGAGCTGACCCGGCCCTTCCAGCTCTGGCCGCTGCCGGTCATCTCGCCGGTCATGCCGGGCTGCAGCTCGCGGGCGAAGCTCTCGGCCACCTGCATCTGCACTTCCAGCGCGCTGAGGTCGATCACGGTCAGCAGCTTGGCGTCCTTGGCCACGCTCATGCGGTCGGTGACGAAGAGCTGGCCGACCTGGCCGTCCACCGGCGAGCGCACGCTCAGCTCGTCCTGCTGGCGCTGCAGGTCGGTGACGACCAGCTGCTGGCGCTCCCAGGCCTGGCGCTTGGCGGCCAGTTCGAACTTGAGCGCGTCCTCCTTCAGGGTCAGCAATTCCTTGGCCTGCTTCAGCGCGACCTCGGTGCGGGCCAGCGAGTCGCGCGCCAGGTCCACCTGCATGCCGGCGGTGGCGCCGGCGGCATAGGCTTGCGTCTGGCGCTGCAGGTCGTTCTGCGCGGTCTTGTGGGCGATGGTGGCGGTCTCCAGGCCGCTGGTGGCCTGGGCGCGCTGCTGGTGGGCGTCGGCCTGGGCGCGCAGCCATTCGCTCTTGAGCGCATCGGCATTGGCGCGCTCCTGGTTCAGCCGGGCCAGCAGGTCGGGGCTGTGCAGCTCCATCAAGACCTGACCCCGCTTGACCGCGTCACCGGCCTGGACCTTGAGCGTCACCGTGCCGGGGTTGCCGGCATACAGGGTGGGGCTGTTGGCCGCCACGACCTTGCCCTCGCCGGCCACGTCGCGGACCATGGCCGCCACCTTGACCTGGGCCAGGGCCAGCCGCGAGGCCTGCACCGAGCTGTCGGCGCCGAACAGCCGCTTGGCACTTGGGGCGGCCAGGGTCACGCCAATGACGGCGACGGCGGCGACGCCTATCCAGAGGCCGCGTTTCTTGGCGAAGCTGCGCTGCGGCAGCAGTTGATCGGTGGCGGAGGTGTCTCGAATCGTCATGGCTTGTCCGTTGCGTTCCGGACAGCCAGGTGCAAGCCGCGTGCCAGTGAGCGGCCACCAATGAAATCAAGGACTTGCCGGCTTTGTCACCGCGCAAACGCTGTCCGCGGACAGCTCTGGACAGCTGCGACCGGACAGTCGGCTCAGGGCTTCTGCGCCTCGGCGCGCAGGCGCTGGGATTCGCCGCTGGCCTCCATGGCCCGCAGCACCGGGACCAGCCGTGGTATCAGCTCGCCATGGCGCTTGTGCAGCAGGTGGTAGACCTGCAGAGTTGCCAGCGGCTTGTCGGAGACTTCCAGGCCCCGCAGCAAGGCCTGCAGCCCTGGGGCCGCTTTCGACGGCAGCAGGAACAGGGCCAGGTCGGCCGCACCGACGCGCACCAGCCGCAGGGCTTCCTCGATATCCCGCGTCTCTATGCGGGGGTAACCCGAAACCAGGGCCTCGACCGAGCCTACGCCCCGCTGCACAGCGATGCGCAGCTCGCCGATGTCCTCCAGCCGGGTGGGCAGCCGGTGGCCGGGCAAGGCCACGGCCCGCAACTCGGCGAAGTTGACCGGTACCGGCACTTTGACCAGGTCCGGCCGGTCTTCAAAGCCCCCCTGGCCGCGGCAGACGTCGCCGTCGAGCTGGCCGGTGGACGCTGTGTTGAGACCCCGTCGGGCCGGCAGGGGCTCGAACTCGATCGCCAGGTCCAGGCGCCGGTAGGCCTCCTTCAGCACGGCGCGGCAGCCGCGGCTCAGGCCGCTCTGGTTGTTGTTGTCGGTGCTGAAGCGCAGCCTTTCGGTCGGCTCGGCCGGCAAGGCATGGAAGGGAGCCAGGGACAGGCAGGCAATCAGGAACAGGAGGCGCCTTGGCATGAGCCCATCTTGAGGCCGCCGTTCGAGACCGCGCAAGCCCGGCCTTGCCCTAGGGGATCGCCAGGGGCGGTAGCCGCACAAGCACCTGTTCGCGCAGCCGCGCGGCCTCGCCGCCGGCTTCCATGGCTTGCAGCTCGGCATTCAGCTCGCCCGCCAGGACTCGATGGCGCTGATGCAGCAGCAGATAGAGCGGCAAGCGCAACAGGGGTTCAGGGCCATGCAGGACGCCGTCCAGCTGCGCCGCGGCAGGTCGGCCACGCCCTGCTGCCATGGTCAGCAGGCCGAGGTCGGCCTGGCCGTGCCGCAAGGCCTGCAGCATGTCGCCCTGGGTCTGGACCTCCAGCTGCAGCGGATGCTTGGCCAGCAGCTGCTCCAGCAACACGACGCCGCGCTGGCGGGCAATGCGCCAGGGGCGCATGTCCTGGATCCGCCGGGGCAGCGCCTCGGGAAAGCCGGGGCGGGCGAACAGATGGACTTCAAGGATCGCGATCGCGGTCGGCACCTTCAGCAACTCGGGATGCTCGTCGGCCAGGGCCGCGGTGCGCAGCGCCTCGCCATCGATCTCGCCGCTGCTGCTCATGCGCAGCGAACGGCGCAGAGGCAGCGGCTCGAAATGCAGGGCCACGCCGACGCGCTCGAACGCCCGGCCGATGATGGCGCGGGCCACCGGGGTCAGGCCGCCCTGGTCGTTGATGTCGATTGCAATGCGCAGCGGCGTTTCGGCGCCGACCGGCAGCGCGGCCAGCAGCCCCAGGCCGCTGGTGAAGGCACGGCGCGTGAGCGCGGATGGATGCATGGTGTGGATCGCCCGGCCTCCTGGCCGGGGCGGTGACCGATTGTCCGGCGGGGGCCTGCCGACCGGCATCACGATCGACCCTTACCGGAGATCGCGCAGCGCCCCCTGCCCGGCCACGCGGACGACCGGGCAATTCACCACGATGCCGGTGTGACGCAATGCCAGCTCGCCGGCCTGCTCGGCCTCCAGGATGGCTTCCTCCGAGGCCAGCAGCCGGGGCTGGCTGCCGGCACGCCAGCGCACCTCGACCAGGGCCCACAGCGGGCTGTAGCCGGCGTCGCGGTTTTCGCCGCCGACCGGTCGCGGCACCGAAGGGAAGACGCTCAGCTGCTCGCCGTCGGCGAACTTGTAGACCCGCTCGACCGGGGTGCGCGGTCGGCCCGGTGCGGCCGGCGCGAGCGCCTGCGCCAGGGCCGGCACATGGTTGACGCCCAGCGCACGGGCCATGGCGCCGTCGGAGATGTCGGTGGTGACGTAGTCGACCAGGCGGCCCTGGAACCAGGCCTGCTGCAGGGGCAGGCCGACATGGGTGGCGGGCGCGGCACAGGCGGTCAGCAGGGCCGCGGCCAGCGAGCAGAGGAGTTGCTTGTTCACAAGGGTGGGGCGGTGGTTGCCGGGCTGTGTCGCCGGAACGGACGCCGTCCTTACACCGCTCAGGCCAGCAGGGTCAGCATCAGGGCTGCGCCCACGGCGATCACGGCCACCGCCAGGGTGCTCAGCAGCGGGGCGGCGCGGCGCATCGATGGGGTGAGGGCGAGGTGCATGACCGGTGGCGGCAGGGACTCGATGCCACCGATTCTGCGCAGCCTGGCGGCCGCCTGCCATTGCTGCCTCGTAAAGAATCGTTCCCAGGGGGGAGATGCGCCCCGGCTCAGGGCGTGGCGAGCTGGAAATGCTCCACCTTGGGCGGCTCGGCGAAGAAGGGCCCCACGATGGCGCGCCATTGCCCGAACAAGGGGCCGCCGCGGAAGTCCACCGTGTGGTTTTCCAGCGTCGCCCAGTCGATCAGCAGCAGGTAGCGCTCCGGCGCTTCGATGCCGCGCTGCAGCTGGTGGCGCAGAAAGCCGGGCGAGCGCGAGATCACCTCGGCCACGCCCCGGGCGATGGCGGCTTCGAAGGCAGCCTGCTGGCCGGGGGCGATGCGGATGTCGGCGACTTCGAGAATCATGGTCGTGCAGGGGAGCGACAGGAAGGGCAGATGCTAGCGCGGCCGGACAGGGGGCTTGCTATCCTGATCGGCCCATGCCGATGTCCGAGACCTCCACCCCCAGCTTCCAGCGCGCCTTGTGGCGCACGCTGCTGGTGTTCGGGGCCCTGGTCGCGGCCTTCGTGTTCTATGTGCTGGCCGAGAAGGAGATCGACCGCACCAACCAGCTGCGCCAGCGCTCCAGCCTGCTGGCCGACGAGTTGCGCCAGACCTCGGACGATTTGACGCGCATGGTGCGGACCTATGCCGCCACCGGCGATGCGGTCTACAAGGAGCGCTACCAGGAGATCCTCGAGATCCGCGAAGGCCGCAGCCCGCGGCCGCGCGATGCGGCCAACATCTACTGGGACCTGGTGCTGGCCGACGGCAAGCGGCCGCGCCCCTTCGCCGAGGCCAAGCCGCTGCTGGAGCTGATGCGCGAGGCCGGCTTCACCGACATGGAGTTCGACAAGCTGGCCGAGGCCAAGCGCAATTCCGATGCGCTGACCCAGACCGAGTACGAGGCCATGGCCCTGCTGGCAGGGGCGGGCGCGCCTTCGGCCGAGCTGCGCGCCCGGGCCGTGGCCCTGCTGCACGACGAGGCCTACCACCGGGCCAAGGCCGGCATCATGCGGCCCATCGCCCAGTTCAATGAGCTGGTGCGCGAGCGCACCGACCGCGCCGTGGCCCAGGCGGTCGGCAATGCCGGCCTGATGCGCTGGCTGTTCGTGTCGCTGGGCCTGCTGCTGGCCTGGATGATCTGGCGGCTCTACAAGCTGCAGCAGCAGACGCTGGGCGCGCCGCTGGATCATGTGCACGAGCAGATCGCGCGGCTGGGCCGCGGCGAGTTCGAGGCCGAGCTGCCGGCGGGCGAGCGCGAGGACGGCACGGTGATGGGCTGGCTGGCCGAGCTGCAGGGCCGGCTGCAGCAGACCGACGCCGAGCGACGCGCGGCCGAGCAGTCGCTGCGGGTCAACAGCGAGCAGCTCAAGGAAGCGCAGAAGATCGCCCGCCTGGGCAGCTGGTCGCTGGAGCCGGGCACCGGCAAGCTGTGGTGGAGCGAGGAGACCTTCCAACTGTTCGAGCTGGACCCTTCGGAGTTCGGCGCCACCTACCGCGACTTCCTGGAGCGGGTCCATCCGGAGGACCGCGAGAGCGTCAAGCAGGCCTACCTGGATTCGCTCAACAAGGGCCAGCCCTATCACGTGGTCCACCGCATCCTGCTGCCCGACGGCCGCATCAAGTGGATAGAGGAGCGGGCCAGCTCCGAGTTCGGCAGCCAGGCGCTGCGCACCGTGGGCACGGCCCAGGACATCACCGAGCTCAAGCAGGCCGAGGCACGCATCCAGATGCTGGCCTTCTACGACCAGCTGACCGGCCTGCCCAACCGCACGCTGCTGATGGACCGCTTGCACCAGCTGCAGGCCGCCAGCGCGCGCAACCGCCAGCATGGCGCCCTGCTGTTCATCGACCTCGACCATTTCAAGACCATCAACGACACCGAGGGTCATGAGGTCGGCGACCAATGGCTGAAGGAAGTGGCGGCGCGGCTGCAGGCCTGCCTGCGCGACGGAGACACCGTGGCGCGCTTCGGTGGCGACGAGTTCGTCGTGCTGCTGGCCGGGCTGCAACCGAGCCGCGATGACGCGGCCTCCGATGCCGAGGCCGTGGCCGAGAAGCTGCTGGTCGCGATCAAGGCGCCGTTCGCGCTGGCCGGCGATGCCTACGAGGGTTCGGCCAGCATTGGCATGACCCTGTTCCGCGGCGACCAGGGCTCGACCGACGAGCTGATGAAGCAGGCCGACCTGGCCATGTACAAGGCCAAGTCGGCCGGCCGCGATGCGGTCTGCTTCTTCGACCCGGCGCTCGAGATCGCGGTCAAGGACCGGCTGGCGCTGGAGCAGGACCTGCGCCTGGCGCTGGCCGGGCAGCAGTTCCAGCTGCACTACCAGCCGGTGGTGGACAGTGCCGGCCGCACCATAGGCGCGGAATGCCTGCTGCGCTGGGCCCATCTGCAGCGCGGCGTGGTGCCGCCGGTGGTCTTCATCCCGCTGGCCGAGGCCAGCGGCCTGATCCTGCCGCTGGGCCTGTGGGTGCTGGAGACCGCCTGCGCCACGCTGGCCCGCTGGGCCACGATGCCGGGCTTCGAGACGCTGACGCTGGCGGTCAACGTCAGCGCGCGCCAGTTCCAGCAGGCCGATTTCGTGACCCAGGTGCTGGGCGTCCTGCAGCGCACGGCGATAGACCCCGAGCGGCTCAAGCTGGAGCTGACCGAAAGCCTGCTGGCCCACAACGTCGAGGACCTGATCGCCAAGATGGTGGCGCTGAAGGCGCGCGGCATCGGCTTCTCGCTGGACGACTTCGGTACCGGCTATTCCTCGCTGTCCTACCTGAAGCGGCTGCCGCTGGACGACCTCAAGGTCGATGCCTCCTTCGTGCGTGACGTGCTGCACGACCCCAGCGATGCGGCCATCGCCCGCACCATCGTGACCCTGGCCCGCAGTCTCGATCTGGGCGTGATCGCCGAAGGCGTGGAGACCGAGCCGCAGCGCGCCTTCATGGCCGGCATCGGCTGCCCGCAGTTCCAGGGCTGGCTCTATAGCCGGCCGCTGCCCTTGGCCCAGTTCGAGGCCCGGGTACTGCAGGGCCGTTGACGCTGGCAGGGCGGCGGCGCATGCTGGCCGCTCCGCCCTCGTTCGTTCCGGGAGCCTGCCATGCGTCGTGCCGTGCTGCGCCTCGTTCTCGTCACCGGTCTGCTGGCCGGTCCGGCCGCCGTGCTCTGCGGCACCGGCATCTTCGTCAATGGCGCCGAGCTCAAGCCCGAGACCGTGCAGGCGCTGCAGCAGGTCTACCCGACGACGGTGGCGCCCGGGCGCTACTGGTACGACGCCCTGTCCGGCGCCTGGGGCGTGGAAGGCCAGCCCATCGCCGGCCAGCTGATGCCGGGCCTGAACCTCGGCGGCACGCTCAAGGCCGAGGCCTCGCGCGGCGATTCCGGCGTGTTCATCAACGGCCGCCAGATCCAGCGCGGCGAGAAGGCCTATCTTGAAATGCTGTGCCAGACCCCGGTGCGGCCGGCCCGCTACTGGATCATGGCCAACGGCATAGGCGGCTACGAGGGCCTGCCGGCCAGCTTCAACCTGGCGCAATGCCCGGGCCTGGCCCAGGGCGGCGGTGGCGGACGCTCCAGCTCGCGCACCTGGTGCGAGGGCAGCCACTGCACCACGACCAGCGTGCTGGGCTACATCTCGACCTCGCGCTGAGCGCTTTTTTCCCCGGGCAAGCCCCGAGTCACAATGCGCGCCGATTCCCGATGATGCGGGATGCGGCGGCCCGGCCCTGGGCCGTCTCCACAAGACCAACCCTCACAAGGCCGGAACGTGACCACAAGCCACACCATGCCCGATGACCGCGCCAGCGAACTGACCGTACGCGGCCTGCTCCTGGGCATCGTCATCACCCTGATCTTCACCGCTGCCAACGTCTACTTCGGTCTCAAGGCCGGCCTGACCTTCGCGACCTCGATCCCCGCCGCCGTCATCTCGATGGCCCTGCTGCGCAAGTTCTCGCACACGACGATCGGCGAGAACAACATCGTGCAGACCGTGGCCTCGTCGGCCGGCGCGATCTCCTCGGTGATCTTCGTGCTGCCCGGCCTGATCATGGTCGGCTGGTGGAACGGTTTCCCCTACTGGACCACGACCCTGATCTGCGCCCTGGGCGGCGTGCTGGGCGTGATGTATTCGATTCCGCTGCGCCGTGCCCTGGTGACCGATTCGGACCTGCCCTATCCGGAAGGCGTGGCCTGCGCCGAGGTGCTCAAGGTCGGCTTCCAGGAAGCCGATGCCGGCCAGGCGCAGGAAGAGAACCGCAAGGGTCTGATGGCCATCGTGGCCGGCGCCGCGGTCTCGGCCGGCTTCGCCCTGGTGATCGCCACCCAGGTCTTTGCCGGCGAGGTCCAGCGCTTCTTCCGTGTCGGTGAAGGCGGCCGTGGCGGCGCCACCGGCTACACCTTCGCCCTGTCCTTCGCCCTGCTGGCGGTCGGCCACCTGGTGGGCCTGTGGGTCGGCATCGCCTCGCTGCTGGGCGCCGCCATCGCCTGGGTCGTGGCCGTGCCCTACATGAGCGGCCTGCACGACATCGCCACCAACGGCGCCATCACCGACGCGGCCGCCCTGGCCAAGACCGTGTGGAGCAAGCAGGTTCGCTTCATAGGCGCCGGCGCCATCGGCGTCGCCGCCATCTGGACCCTGATCAAGCTGGTCAAGCCGGTGGCCTCCGGCCTGCGTTCGGCCATGGCTGCCTCGCGCAAGCGCAAGGCCGGCCAGGGCGCCAGCCTGCCGCGCACCGAGCAGGACATTCCCATCGGCTGGGTGGCCGGCATCACGGCCCTTTGCATGCTGCCGATCGGCTTCATCCTGGCCCAGTTCGCCCAAGGCGCGGGCCTGGGTGAGCACATCGGTCTGCTGGTCATTGGCGGTGTCGCCTACGTGGCGCTGATGAGCTTCTTCGTGTCGGCGGTCTGCGGCTACATGGCGGGCCTGGTGGGATCGTCGAACAGCCCGCTGTCCGGCGTCGGTATCCTGGTCGTCATCGGCATCGCCCTGCTGCTGGTCACCGCGGTCAAGCCGCTGGTGCCGGCCGCGCTGCATCCGGCGCTGGTGGCCTTCTCGCTGTTCGTCACCGCCGTGGTGATCGCCGTGGCCGTGATCGCCAACGACAACATGCAGGACCTGAAGACCGGCCAGCTGGTGGACGCCACGCCGTGGCGCCAGCAGGTGGCCCTGGTGATCGGCGTGGTGGCCGGCGCGGTGGTGATCCCGCCGGTGCTGGACCTGCTGAACCAGGCCTACGGCTTCACCGGTGCGCCCGGTGCCGACCCGGCCAAGGCCCTGGCCGCTCCGCAGGCCGCGCTCATTTCTGCGCTGGCCCGCGGAGTGATCCAGGGCGACCTGAACTGGAACCTGATCGGCATTGGCGCCCTGATCGGCGTGGTGATGATCGTGATCGACGCCTTCCTGCGCAAGAACGTCAAGGGCGCCAGCATGCCGCCGCTGGCCGTGGGCCTGGGCATCTACCTGCCCACCGCGACCACGCTGATGATCAGCATCGGCGCCATCGTGGGCCACCTCTACGAGCGCCGCGCCGAGCGCCAGGCCAAGCCCGAGTTCAGCAAGCAGCTGGGCGTGCTGCTGGCCTCCGGCATGATCGTCGGCGAAGGCCTCTTGGGCGTGATCATCGCGGCCCTGGTGGTGTTCTCCGGCAAGGACTTCCCGCTGGGTCTGGTCAGCGGCGAGTTCGCCGAGCACTACGGCGTCTGGCTGGGCGGCGTGGGCTTCGCGGCCGTGACCTTCGTGGTCTACCGCTGGATCCTGAAGCAGGGCGAGGCCAGCAAGGGCTGACCCCATGTGACCAACGACCGGCCGGCCCTGGCCGGCTAGGCTGCCGCGCTTGTTGTTCCCAGCTTTCAAGGAGTTGCCCATGCAGGCACATGAACTCAAGCGCCGCCAGATACTGGCCGGCACCGTCGCAGCCGCAGCCGCTTCGACGGTGGGCCTGCCCGGCCTCGTGCAGGCCGCGCCGAAGCCGCTCAACATCCTGATACTCGGCGGCACCGGCTTCACCGGTCCGCACCAGGTGCGCTATGCGCTGTCGCGCGGGCACAAGGTCACGCTGTTCAACCGCGGCCGCCGTCCCAAGGAATGGCCGGCGGCGGTGGAAGAGCTGACCGGCGACCGCGACATCAACGACTACGCCTCGCTGAAGGGGCGGCAGTGGGATGTCTGCATAGACAACCCGACCAGCGTGCCGTTCTGGGTGCGCGACGCCGCGGCGGTGCTCAAGGGCAACGTCAAGCACTACATCTTCATCTCCACGGTCTCGGTCTACGAGAGCAACGGCAAGGCCGGGGAAGACGAGGGCGGCAAGCGCGCCGTCTACACCGGACCCGACGCCATGGCCGAAACCATGGCCAATCTGCGCAAGGACATGCGACTGTACGGACCGCTGAAGGCCCTCAGCGAGGACGAGGCGCACAAGCAGTTCGCCGGCATGACCACGGTCATCCGCCCCGGCCTGATCGTCGGCCCCGGCGACGAGACCGACCGCTTCAGCTACTGGCCGCTGCGCCTGCAGCGCGGTGGCAAGACCCTGGTGCCGCCGCTGCAGGATCCGGTCAAGTTCATCGACGGCCGCGACCTCGCCGAATGGGCGATCCGCATGGCCGAGCAGCGGACCTTGGGCGACTTCAACGCCTTCGGCCCGGCCGAAGAGATGAGCATGGGCGCCATGCTCAAGGGCATCAACGAGGCGCTGGGCAACAAGGCCCAGTTCATCGAGGCCTCGGAGAAGTTCCTGGAGGAGAACAAGGTCGGGGCCTGGATGGACCTGCCGGTCTGGGTGCCGGGCGGCGGCGATACCGCCGGCTTCCACCGGCGCAGCAATGCCAAGGCGGTCAAGGCAGGGCTCACGTTCCGCCCGGTCGGGCAGTCGGCCAGCGACTTCCTGGCCTGGTGGGCGACGCTGGACGAGAAGCGCCGCACCGGCCCGCTGCGCGCCGGTTTGAAGCCCGAGCGCGAAGCGGAGCTGCTGGCCAAGCTCGGGGCCTGAGCCATGCTGCGGCGGCGCGAGCTCTGTCTGGTGCCGCTGCTGGCTCTGCCCTCAAGCCGGGCCGCTTCGAGCAGCGATGCCTTCGAGCGCATCACGCCAGAGGCCGCGGGCTACGACGCCGCCAAGCTGCAAGCGCTGGCCGGGTTTCTCGAGCGGTCGGGCTCCGAGTCCTTGCTGCTGCTGCACCAGGGCCGGGTGTTCTTCGAATGGGGCGACATCCGCCGGCGTCGCCTGGTGCATTCCATCCGCAAATGCCTGCTCAGCAGCCTGGTCGGCCGTGCCGTGGCGCGTGGCCAGATCGACCTGCAGGCGACGCTGGAACAACTCGGCATCGATGATCTGCAGCCGCTGAGCCCTGCGGAGAAGCAGGCGCGGCTGCTGGACCTGCTGGCCTCGCGCTCCGGTGTCTACCATCCGGCGGCTGCCGAGTCCCCGGCCATGGAGGCGGCCCGGCCCGCCCGCGGTTCGGCCGCGCCGGGCAGCCGCTACTACTACAACAACTGGGACTTCAACCTGGTCGGCGCCCTGCTTGAAAAGGCGAGCGGGCGCAGCCTCTACGAGTCCTTCCTCGACGAACTGGCGCGGCCGCTGGGCATGCGGGACTACCAGGGCCGCATCGGCCGGCAGCGCGATGCCGAGCTCGATGGCTACTACCAGCTGGAGGCCGAGAAGTCGCGCTACCCGGCCTACCACTTCCGCCTCTCGGCTCATGACCTGGCGCTGTACGGCCAGCTGTGGCTGCAGCGCGGCCGCTGGCAGGGCCGCGAACTGGTGCCGGCCGACTGGGTGACCCGCAGCACCCAGCCGATCTCGCTGCTGGAGCCCGAATGGGGCCATGCCTACGGCCTCCTGTGGGACGTGCTGGTGCCCGAGGCCGGCAGCGTCCATCCGCCTTCGTTCTTCCATACCGGCGTCGATGTCCACATGCTGGGCGTGTATCCGCAGCATGGCCTGGTGCTGGTGCACCGGGTCGACACCGAGTCCGAGGCGGGCTCGCGCTTCCAGCCGCTGGACCTGGTGCGGGTGATCCGCCAGGTTCATGGAGCGCGCCGGCCGGCCGACGCTCGGGCCTGATCCTCTGATCGAGAGATCACAACGGCAGTGGCCGGGCGCCTGACTCAGCGAAGTTGTTCCCGGTGCTGGCCAATGGCTTCCAGCACCAGCGGCGCCAGGCCGGATTCCGCCGTCGCATCCATGTGCGCCAACAGCTCGCGGCGCATGCGCGGGTCCCAGAACTTCTTGAGGTGATTGGCGATGCCGTCCAGCGCCTCCTGATGGTCGGGCATGGCGGCGAAGAAGCTGCCGATCTGGTTGGCCATGGTGACCAGCTTGTCAATTTGCATGGGACGGGTTCTCGGCAGGCGCCGGCAGGGCCAGGCGCTCGGGATGGCAATAGACGACCAGGTCCTGCTCGCGGGCGAAGCCGACCAGGGTCATGCCGGCACGATCGGCGGTGGTCACGGCGAACGAGGTCGGTGCAGACACGGCCGCCAGCAGGGATACACCCGCCGACGCGGCTTTCTGAACCAACTCGAAGCTGGCGCGGCTGGTGATGGCAATGAAGCCTTGCGAGGCATCGACGCCTTGGCGGGCGAGGGCGCCGATCAGCTTGTCCAGCGCATTGTGGCGGCCCACGTCTTCGCGCAGACATCTCACTTCGCCGTCCGCAGAACACCAACCCGCGGCGTGGACCGCGCCGGTGGCTTGTTGCAGCGCCTGGTGGTCTCGGAACTGGCCGAGGGCGCGGGCAATGGCCTGGCGGCCGAAGGCACCGCCCGCCTTCAGCGGCGGCAGATCGCGCGCCACCTGCGCCAGGCTCTCGGTGCCGCACAAACCGCAGCCGGTGCGGCCGGCCATGGTGCGGCGGCGTTCCTTCAGTCGGGCAAAGGCCTCGCCGGCGATTTCGCAATGCAGCGTGATGCCCAGCTCGGAGACTTCTTCCTCGACCGAGTACAGCTGATCCGCGCCTTGCAGCAGGCCCTCGCTGAGCGAGAAGCCCAGCGCAAAGTCTTCCAGGTCCAGCGGCGTGGCCAGCATCACCGCCTGAGAGATGCCGTTGAACTCCAGCGCCACCGGCACTTCCTCGGCCACCCAGTCCTGCTGCTCGAAGGCGTGGCCAGCCCGCATGCCGCGCACTGGCAGCGAGCGGGCGCCATCGCGGGAATCGCCAGGCATGGGGCCGCTCACTTGCCCTGCACTTCGGCCAGGGCCCGCGCGTCCAGCAACTCCTGCTGGGTCTTGCTGAAGCGGCTGTACTCCTGCTGCCAGCTGGACATCTGCATCACCGGCATCACTTGCACCGCCGTGACCTTGTACTCGGGGCAGTTGGTCGCCCAGTCGGAGTTCTCGGTGGTGATCACGTTGGCGCCCGATTCGGGGAAGTGGAAGGTCGTGTAGACCACGCCCGGCTGCATGCGCTCGGTGAGGGTGGCGCGCAGCACGGTCTCGCCGGCGCGGCTCTGGATGCTGACCCAGTCATCCATCTTGATACCGCGCTCCTCGGCGTCATGCGGATGGATCTCCAGCCGGTCTTCGCTGTGCCACTGGTTGTTCTCGGTGCGGCGGGTCTGCGCGCCGACGTTGTACTGGCTGAGGATGCGGCCGGTGGTGAGCAAGAGCGGGAACTTGCGCGTGACCTTCTCTTCGGTGGGCAGGTACTGGGTGATGAAGAAGCGGCCCTTGCCGCGCACGAAGCGGTCCACATGCATGATGGCCGTGCCGGCCTCGGCCGTGCTCGCGTTGCAAGGCCATTGCACGCTGCCAAAGCGCTCGATCTTGTCGTAGCTGACGCCGCTGAAGCTGGGTGTCAGGGCGGCGATCTCGGCCATGATCTTCTGCGGGCTCTGGTAGGCCATCGGATAGCCCAGCGCGTTGGCCAACTGCACCGTCACCTCCCAGTCCGCCAGGCCGGCCAGCGGCGGCATCACCTTGCGAACGCGCGAGATGCGGCGCTCGGCATTGGTGAAGGTGCCGTCCTTCTCCAGGAAGCTGGAACCGGGCAGGAAGACATGGGCGTACTTGGCCGTCTCGTTCAGGAAGATGTCCTGCACCACCACGCATTCCATCGCTCGCATCGCGGCCGAGACATGCTGGGTGTTGGGGTCGGACTGCACGATGTCCTCGCCCTGGCAATAGAGGCCCTTGAAGCTGCCGGCAATGGCCGCGTCGAACATGTTCGGAATGCGCAGGCCCGGCTCGGGATTGATCTCCACGCCCCAGGCCGCCTCGAAGCTGGCCCGCACCAGGGGGTCGGACACATGGCGATAGCCCGGCAGCTCATGCGGGAAGCTGCCCATGTCACAGCTGCCCTGCACATTGTTCTGCCCGCGCAGCGGGTTCACCCCCACGCCTTCGCGGCCGATGTTGCCGGTGGCCATGGCGAGGTTGGCGATGCCCATCACCATGGTCGAGCCCTGGCTGTGCTCGGTGACGCCCAGGCCGTAATAGATGGCCGCGTTGCCGCCGGTGGCGTACAGGCGTGCCGCCGCGCGCAGCTCGGCCGCCGGCACGCCGGAGGCTGCTTCCAGAGCCTCGGGCGAGTTCTCCGCCTTGGCGACGAAATCACGCCAGTCGGCGAAGGACTTGGCATCGCAGCGCTCGGCCACGAAGCTCTCCGCCACCAGGCCTTCGGTGACGACCACATGCGCCATCGCCGTGATCACCGCCACATTGGTGCCGGGCCGCAGTTGCAGGTGGTGCTCGGCCTGGATATGGGGCGAGCGCACGATGTCGATGCGGCGCGGGTCGACGACGATGAGCTTGGCGCCCTGGCGCAGCCGCTTCTTCATCCGCGAGGCGAAGACCGGATGGCCGTCGGTCGGGTTGGCACCTATCACCACGATCACGTCGGCCTGGTCCACCGACTCGAAGGTCTGCGTGCCGGCCGAGGTGCCCAGCGTCTGGCCCAGGCCATAGCCGGTGGGCGAGTGGCAGACGCGGGCGCAGGTGTCGACGTTGTTGTTGCCGAAGGCCGCGCGGATCAGCTTCTGCACCAGGTAGGTCTCTTCGTTGGTGCAGCGCGAGGAGGTGATGCCGCCGATGGAATCCTTGCCGTACTTGGCCTGCAGCCGGCGGAACTCGCTGGCCGCATGGGTGAGCGCCGCCTCCCAGCTCACTTCCTGCCACGGGTCGTCGATGGACGCGCGGATCATCGGCTTGGTGATGCGGTCCGCATGCGTGGCATAGCCCCAGGCGAAGCGGCCCTTGATGCAGCTGTGACCCTCGTTGGCCTTGCCGTCCTTCCAGGGCACCATGCGCACGACCTGCGTGCCCTTCATCTCGGCCTTGAAACCGCAGCCCACACCGCAATAGGCGCAGGTGGTGATGACGCTGTGTTCGGGCTGGCCGAGCTGGACGACCGTCTTTTCCTGCAGGGTGGCCGTGGGGCAGGCCTGCACGCAGGCGCCGCAGCTGACGCATTCCGAATCCATGAAGGGCTGATCCTGGCCCGGTGAGACGCGCGCCTCGAAGCCGCGGCCCGAGATGGTCAGGGCGAAGGTGCCTTGGGTCTCTTCACAGGCGCGCACGCGGCGGTTGCAGACGATGCACTTGCTGGAGTCAAACGTGAAATAGGGGTTGGATTCGTCCTTGGGCAGGTCGCAGTGGTGGGCTCCAGCCTGCTCTCCAACACCATAGCGCACATTGCGCAGGCCGACCACGCCGGCCTGCGTCTGCAATTCGCAATCTCCATTGGCCGAACAGGTCAGGCAGTCCAGCGGATGGTCGGAGATGTAGAGCTCCATCACTCCCTTGCGCAGTTCCTGCAGCTTCGGCGTCTGCGTGCGCACCTTCATGCCGGCTTCGGCCGGTGTCGTGCAGGAGGCGGGGTAGCCCTTGCGGCCTTCCACCTCCACGAGGCACAGGCGGCAGGAGCCGAAGGGCTCCAGGCTGTCGGTGGCGCAGAGCTTGGGCACCTGGATGCCGGCGTTGATCGCGGCGCGCATCAGCGAAGTGCCTTTGGGCACGGCGACCTCGAAGCCGTCGATCTCGAGCTTGACGGTCTCGGCGGAATCGCGGCGCGGCGTGCCGTAGTCGATGTCGGTTTGTTTCACAGAATCCAGCATGGTCTCTTTCCTGGCCGACTTCAAGGCTTGGCGGCTTCTGACTCGGCCAGCCCGAAGTCCTGCGGATAGTGGTTCAGCGCCGACAGCACCGGGAAGGGCGTCATGCCACCCATGGCGCACAGCGAGCCGTGGGTCATGGTGTCGCAGAGATCGCGCAATAGCGTCACCTGCTGTTCGCGGTTCTGGTTGCCGCGGATCCGGTCGATGACCTCGACGCCGCGGGTCGAGCCTATGCGGCAGGGCGTGCACTTGCCGCAGGACTCGATGGCGCAGAACTCCATCGCATAGCGGGCCAGCTTGGCCATGTCGGCCGTGTCGTCATGCACGACGATGCCGCCGTGGCCCAGCACGGCGCCTGCAGCCGCATAGGCCTCGTAGTCCAGCGGCAGGTCCCATTGCGACTCGGGCAGATAGCTGCCCAGCGGGCCGCCCACCTGCACGGCCTTGATCGGTCGACCGCTGGCCGTGCCGCCACCGAAGTCGATCAGCAGCTCGCGCAGGCTCAGGCCGAAGGCCTTCTCGACCAGCCCGCCCTGCTTGATATTGCCGGCCAGCTGGAAGGGCAGGGTGCCGCGCGAACGGCCGACGCCGTAGTCGCGATAGAACGCCGGACCGCGCGAGAGCACCAGCGGCACGGCGGCGAAGCTCAAGACGTTGTTGATGACCGTGGGCTTGCCGAACAGGCCTTCGATGGCCGGCAGCGGCGGCTTGGCGCGAACCACGCCGCGCTTGCCTTCCAGGCTCTCCAGCATCGCCGTCTCTTCGCCGCAGACATAGGAGCCGGCGCCCTTGCGCACTTCAAGCGTGAACGCGCGGCCGCTGCCGCAGACGTTCTCGCCCAGGAAACCGGCCGCCGTGGCGCGCGCAATTGCCTCGTTCATCACGGCGATGGCCTGCGGATACTCGGAGCGGATGTAGACATAGCCGCGTGTGGCGCCCACCGCGAGCCCGGCGATGACCATGCCCTCGATCAGCATGTAGGGGTCGCCCTCCATCACCATGCGGTCCGCATAGCTGCCGGAGTCGCCTTCGTCGGCATTGCAGGCGATGTACTTCTGCGAGGCTTCAGCCGCCAGCACCGTCTTCCACTTGATGCCGGTCGGGAAGGCCGCACCGCCACGGCCGCGCAGGCCGGAGTCCAGCACCTGCTGCACGATGGTGGCGCCATCGAGAGCCAGCGCGGCGCGCAAGCCGGCCCAGCCTTCAAGCGCTTCGTAGTCGGCGAGTGAAAGCGGGTCCGTCACGCCCATGCGGCGGAAGCTCAGGCGCTCCTGGCGGGCGAGGAAGGGAATCGCTTCGGTGAGACCTTGATGCAGCGGATGGGCGCCGCCTGACAGCAGGCCGGCGTCGAGCAAGGAAGGCACATCCTCCGGCATGACAGGGCCATAGGCCACGCGGCCGGCGGGTGTTGCCACTTCGACTAGGGTCTCCAGCCAGAACAGGCCACGCGAACCGTTGCGGACGATTTCGATGCTCAGGCCGCGGCGGGCCGCTTCGGCTTGCAGCGCGGCCGCCACCTCGTCGGCACCGACGGCCAGCGCCGCGGAGTCCCGCGGCACGAAGACACGGACGGCAGCGCTCATAGCAAGCCTTTGGTGAGCTGATCGAAGCGCGCCGGCGTCATCCGCGCGTGCAGCTTGTCGTCGATCTGGATGGCCGGAGATGAGGCGCACAGGCCCAGGCAATAGACCGGCTCCAGCGTCACCGCGCCATCGGCACGCGTTGCATGCACGGCGCAACCCAAGGCCTTCTCGGCATGCGCCATCAGGCTTTCAGCGCCGCGGGCCTGGCAGGCCTCGGCCCGGCAGACCTGCACCACATGCCGACCCGGCGGCGTCGTGCGGAAAAAGTGGTAGTAGCTGACCACGCCATGGACCTCGGCGCGAGACAGGTTCAGGTATTCGGCCAGCACCGGCACGGCCTCGGGCGGCACATGGCCCAGGCGTTCCTGGATGGCGTGCAGGAGCGGCAGCAGTGCGCCGTCCTGCACCGGCTGCGAGGCCAGGACCTCGCGCACTTGGAGTTCGATCGGGGGATTCATGTGTTCTTCTGTGATCAGTTCCGCACCATCAGCGCTGTTCAGCAAAGAAGGCGGCCGTGCGCGCGATCACCTCCTCAGGTTGATCGCGCTGCGGCGAATGCCTGCATTGTTCCAGGGTCAGCAGCCGGGTTGGGGAATGCAGGCGCTGGATCGCATGGATTTGCTCCAGCGTCGCGTATTCGTCGCCCACGCCTTGGACGGCCAGCACCGGGCAGGCCAGTTGGCCGCGCAGATCGGCTTCGATATTCCACTGGCCTTCGAAGCCCGGCCGCAGCCAGGCGTCGTTCCAGCCGTAGAAGGCCGAGTCGGTGTCGGCATGGTGGCGGGCCAGGGCCGCGCGCAAGGAGCTGCGTTCCTGCTCGTAGGCAGCCTTGGCGGCACGCAGACCGGTGATGGTGACGGGCTCGACGAAGAGATGTGGCGCCATCGCCACCAGGGCGCGCACCCGCCGCGGAAAGTAGGCGGCGAACAGCAGGGCCAGGCTGGCGCCGTCGCTGTGGCCGAACAGCAGCAGGGGCTGGTCCTGCAAGCCCAGCGAATCGAAGTAGGCGGGCAGCAGATGCCGAGCCTGCTCTTGCAGATAGTCCTGCGGCCAGGGCTCGGTGCGTGGCGTGCTGTTGCCGTAGCCGGGGCGCGAGAAAACCAGGCCGCGGCAGTTCGCGGCATCACAGAGCTGCTGCGGAAAATCCTTCCACTGCGAGAGCGAGCCCAGGCCTTCGTGCAGGAAGACGATCAGCGGCCGTTCGGCGAGATCCGGATTGAGCCATTGCGACTCGATCCGGATCGCGTCGTCCAAGGGATGAAGAAATGGAGGCGATTGGGGGCGCATGGCCGAGGGCTGGGGCTGGCTGCCGGCAGTTTGCCATGGGGTCCGCTGCGATACTGCCGGCCAAGCACAAGGAGTTCTTCCGTGGAGACTTTGCACATTGCCGTCGATGCGCGGGGCGTGGCCCGGCTGACGATGAACCGACCCGAGCGCTTCAATGCCTTCAACGAGACCATGATCGGCGAGCTGGCCCAGGCCCTGGGCCATCTGGTGGCCGACCCCAAGGTGCGCGTGATCGTGCTGTGCGGCGCCGGCAAGGCCTTCAGTGCCGGTGCCGACATCGACTGGATGAAGCGCGCAGCCGCTGCCTCTCACGAAGACAACCTGGCCGATGCGCGCCGCTTTGCCGGCATGCTGGCTGCCATCGCCGAATGCCCGAAGCCGGTGCTGGCACGGGTCCAGGGCCTGGCCCTGGGTGGCGGCGTGGGCCTCGCAGCGGCCTGCGATATCGCGGTCGCGGCCGACGACGCCAGGTTTGCGGTCAGCGAGGCTCGCTTCGGCATCCTGCCGGCAGTGATCGGTCCCTATGTGATCAATGCGGTCGGGCCGCGCCAGGCGCGCCGGCTCGCGCTGACTGCCAGCCGCATCGGTGCCGACACGGCCTTGCAGATGGGCCTGATACATGAAGTGGCGCCGCTGGATGAACTGGATGCGGCCGTGGAGCGCTGGGTCCATGAGTTGCTGCAGAACGGACCGCAGGCCCAGGGCGAGATCAAGAGGCTGTTCGCGCAATTGGAAGTCGGCCCGGTGACGGCCGAGGTGCGCGAGCTGACGGCCGAGACCATTGCCCGCGTCCGCATGGGTGACGAGGCGCGCGAAGGCTTTGCGGCCTTCAGCGAGAAGCGGGCGGCAGCCTGGATTCCGGGAGACAAGGCGTGAGCGATTTCAGGATTCAAGAAGGCGCGCTGGTCGGCGTCATTGGCGCCGGCGTGATGGGCGCCGGCATCGCCCAGGTGGCGGCGCAGGCCGGCCATCCGGTGCTGCTGCTGGATGTGCGCGAAGGCGCGGCCGCTGCGGCCATCACCCAGACCGCCAAGGGCCTGGACGGCCTGGTGGCCAAGGGGCGCATGGAGGCCGCGGAGCGGGATGCGGTGATGGCCCGCATCCAGCCTGCCGCGGCCACGGCCGAGCTGGCCGGCGCGGCCCTGGTGATCGAGGTCATCATCGAGAAGCTGGAGCCCAAGCAGGCCCTGCTGCGCGAGCTCGATGCCCTGCTGGCGCCGGGTGCGGTGATTGCCTCCAACACCTCGTCCATCAGCATCACGGCCCTGGCCAATGGCCTGACGAATCCGCAGCGCCTGGTGGGCATGCATTTCTTCAATCCGGTGCCGCTGATGAAGCTGGTGGAGGTGGTGTCGGGCGCTGAGACGGATGCCGGCATTGCCGAGGCCATCTTTGACTTGTCCCGGCGCTGGGGCAAGACGCCGGTGCATGCCAAGTCCACGCCGGGCTTCATCGTCAACCGCATTGCCCGTCCCTATTACGCCGAGACCCTGGCCCTGCTGCTGGAGCAGGCCGGCACGCCGGCCCAGCTGGACCGCTGCCTGCGTGGTGCGGGCTTCCGCATGGGGCCTTGCGAGCTGATGGACCTGATAGGCCACGACACGAATTTCCTGGTCACGCAGTCGGTGTTCGAGGCCAACTTCGGCGACCAGCGCTACCAGCCTTCGCTGGTGCAACGAGCCCTGGTCGATGGTGGCCGCCTGGGTCGCAAGGTTGGCAAGGGGTTTTACGTAGGCACGCCGAGCGCGGCCGATCCGGTGGTCGCGCCCAACGGCGATGCGCCGCAGGGCCTGGTGCTTTGCGGGCGTGGCGGCCTGGTCGATTCGCTGGGCCGCTGGCTGGAGCACAAGGGCCTGGCCTTTGCCCGCGGCGAGGCGGCCGACTGGTGCGGCCTGCAGCTCGGCGATCTGCAGCTGCATCTGTCCAGCGGTGTCACTGCAGCGCAGATGGCCAAGGAGCGGGCCCATCCGATGCTGGCCGTGATCGACTGGCCGGTGGCTCCTGATCGCTGCGATGCCCTGGCGATTGCGTTTGCCCCGCGTGTCGATGAGGGCCACCGCGAGCTGGCGCGTCAGCTGCTGCTGCATCTGGGCTGGCAGCCCCAGGTGCTGCGTGACGTGCCCGGCCTGGCCGTGGCACGCACCGTGGCCATGCTGGTGAACGAGGGCAGCGATGCGGTCTGGCAGGGCGTTTGCGACGAGGCCGCGGCCGACACGGCGATGAAGCTGGGCGTCAACTATCCGGCCGGTCCGTTCGACTGGCTGGCCTTGCTGGGCGCCGAGCGGGTCTGCGCCACGCTCGACGGCTTGTTCGAGGCCTACCGTGGCGAGCGCTACCGCATCAGCCCGCTGCTGCGCGAACAGCGCTTCAAGGCCTGATCAGCACCAGCTCGAACTCGACCACGATCTCGTCCGCCACGGCCAGCAGGCCGCCGAGCAAGTTGAAGGGCACCAGGCCGAAATCGGTCTGGTGCAGCACGAAGCGGCCGCTGACCTTCAGCCCCTGGTCGGCTTCGGAGATCGTCAGCGCCAGCCATTGCTCGCGGCGCTGGCCGTGCAGTTCGATCTCGACCAGCGCCGCCATCCGGGGCGCCTCGCCGACCAGGCGCAGCGAGCGCATCCTCAGCCAGGGGAATCGCTCGGCCTGCAGGCCGCGCTCGCCCAGCATGTTGGCGCGCGTGCCGGCGATGGCCTCGGCGTCGAGGGCTCGGGCAAAGCCGCCTCCGAGCTCGGCGCGCAGGGCCGGATCGTCGAGCTGCAACTGGTCCAGCTTCAGGCCGAGCTGGAAGCGGGCCGAAGCGGCACGGCCGGGCTCCATCAGGATCTGGGCCTCCTGCGGTCGCGCGGTCAGCACATGGTTGTGGCCCAGTCTTGCAGCGGGGCCGGCGCGGAACACATAGGCCCGCAAGTGCGAGGCGGCGGGGGCTAGGCTCAAGGCCTCTTCGCCGGGCTTGGCTTGCAAAGGTTCCCAGTTCGCGGCGACCGTGTGTTCGGCAGATGGGCTGGCACAGGCCGCCAAAGCCAGAGCGCTCAGCAGGGCGAGGCGTCTATGCATCCAGGGCCAGGCCCACGTAGTTCTCGGCCAGGGCGGTCTGGGCGGCCCGGGAGCTGAACAGATAGTCCAGTTCGGCTTGCTGCAGCTTGTGGTCGAAGCTGCCCTGGTCGGGGAAGCTGTGCAGCAGCCGTGTCATGGCCCAGGAGAAGCGCTCGGCCCGCCAGACGCGGCGCAGGGCGCGGGCCGAGTAATGGTCGAGGCCGACCCGGCTGCGCTCGCGGAAATGCTCGATCAGGCCCTCGGCCAGGTAGCGCACGTCGGACACCGCGAGGTTGAGGCCCTTGGCGCCGGTGGGTGGCACGATGTGGGCCGCGTCGCCGGCCAGGAAGAGCTTGCCGAAGCGCATGGGCTCGGCCACGAAGCTGCGCAACGGCGCGATGCTTTTCTCAATCGACGGCGCCGGCTGCAGCGCGGCGGCCGAGACCGGATCCAGCCGGCTGCGCAACTCGGCCCAGAACAGCTCGTCGCTCCACTGCTCGACCGAGTCGGTCAGGCTGCACTGGAGGTAGCAGCGGCTGCGCGTCTTGCTACGCATGCTGCACAGCGCAAAGCCGCGCGGATGCTGGGCATAAACCAGCTCCGGCGCGACCGGCGGCGTGTCGGCCAGCACGCCCAGCCAGCCGAAGGGGTAGGTGCGCTCGAAGGTCCGGATCGCATCCGGCGGCACGCTGTGGCGGGCCACGCCATGAAAGCCGTCGCAGCCCGCGATGAAGTCGCAGTGCAGCTCCTGCGGCTTGCCCTGGCGCAGGTAGCTGAGCCAGGGCTTCTGGCCGTTCTGGAAGTCGTGCAGGGCGACGCCGCTCGCCTCGTAGTGGGTGACGAGCCCGGCCGCGGCGCGGGCGCTCATCAGGTCGCGCGTGATCTCGGTCTGGCCGTAGACCACGACGGCATGGCCGCTCAGGCCCTTGAGGTCTATGTGCTGGCGCTGGCCGTCGAAGGCGATGTAGATGCCGTCGTGGACCAGGCTCTCGCGGTGCAGGCGTTCGGCCAGTCCGGCCTGGTCCAGCAGGTCGACCGTGGTGCGCTCGAGGATGCCGGCGCGGACCCGGCCCAGCACATGCTCGGCGCTGTGCCGTTCGAGGATGACGTTGTGGATGCCGGCACGCGCCAGCAGGTGCCCCAGCAACAGGCCCGAGGGCCCGGCGCCGATGATGGCGACCTGGGTGCTTTGCTGCATGACGGGTCTCCTGTGTGGGACACCCGCCTGTCTGTCAGTGCAGCGGGTTTACAGCAGCATGCGCAAATGCGCCTGGGCCTGCAAGAGGGGCGGCAGGCACAGTTCCACCAATTGCTCCATGCTCATGCGCGAGGCATGGACGCACATGGTCAGCGCAGCCACCACATCGCCGCGGTAGTTCTTCAGCGGCACGGCCAGCGTGCGCAGGCCCAGTTCCAGCTCCTGGTCGATAACGGCATAGCCCAGCGAACGGGCGCGCGCGATCTCGATGCGCAGGCGCTCGGGATGGACGATGGTGTGCGGGGTCAGCGGCTTGAATTCCTGCTTGGCGATCCAGGCGTCGACCTCGTTCTGCGGCATGGCAGCCAGCAGCACCCGGCCTATGCCCGAGCAGTAGGCGGGCACGCGAGCGCCCGGCTGCAGCGTGGGCGAGACCACGCGGCCGGCGCTGGCGGCCGAGATGCAGATCACGTCGTTGCCGTCCAGCACACCGGCCGAACTGGCTTCCTTCAGCGCATAGGCCAGCTTGTGCAACTCGGGCTCGACGATGCGCGGCAGGCGGGCCGAATGCATATAGCTCTGGCCCAGGCGCAGCACGCGCGGGGTCAGGGCGAACATCTTGCGGTCCTGCGAGACGAAGCCCAGGTAGGTCAGCGTCAGCAGGTAGCGGCGGGCGGCAGCGCGGGTCAGGCCGGTGCGGGCGGCGACCTCGCTGATCGTCAGGCGCGGGCGCTCCTGGTCGAAGGCCTCGATCACGGCCAATCCCTTTTCCAGGCCGGCCACCAGATCGCGTTTCAGCGGCATGGTGCTGGTCGGCTGGGCCTCGGGAGCAGGGGCGGGCGTGGAGCTCAGGTCGTCAAAGGCGCGGGCTGCGGACATTGGATACAAGGTGTGCGATTAACGCCCAAGACTGCAGGGCGCAAGCAGGTCAGCCGGCGACTATAGGGATGGACAACTGGATTGTCTTTGGTCCGCGCCATCCCTGAATCGCTGATCGCACGGAACCGCACCATGTTGGTGATCTGGGGCGAATAAGAGCGAAAGCGGTCGGATAGAGATGCTTTCGCCAGTCCCCTGGCGGCCCCTGCGACCTCAGCGCCCTGGTTTGTCACCAGCTTTTGTGCGCTGCGCAGGCCAATCTGGATCCAGTATCCCACCTGAACCTGCGTTTCAACTGACGCCGGGCTGACAATTCACATGCCAATTCCGCGTACCGCACTCAAGTTTTCTTATGGAACACGTCCCCGTTCGCGGGGACGTGTCGGTGCCCAAGGCGGGGTTCAGACGCGTTCGATCAGCAGGGCAATGCCCTGGCCCACGCCTATGCACATGGTGCAAAGCGCATAGCGGCCGCCGCTACGCTGCAGTTGGTTCACCGCGGTCGTGACCAGGCGGGCGCCGCTGGCGCCCAGCGGGTGGCCCAGGGCGATGGCGCCGCCGTTCGGATTGACCCGGGCATCGTCATCGGCCAGCCCCAGGTCGCGCAGCACCGCCAGGCCTTGAGCGGCAAAGGCCTCGTTCAGTTCGATCAGGTCGATCTGGTCCAGCCGGATCCCGGTCTGGGCCAGCAGCTTGCGGGTGGCCGGGGCCGGACCCATGCCCATGACGCGCGGTGCCACGCCGGCCGTGGCCATGCCAAGTACCCGGGCGCGCGGCTTGAGCCCGTGGCGGGCAGCGGCGGTTTCGCTGGCCAGCAGCAGGGCGCAGGCGCCGTCATTGACGCCCGAGGCGTTGCCGGCGGTGATCGTGCCGTCAGGCCGGACGATGGGCCTGAGCTTGGCCAGTGCCTCCAGGCTGGTGGCGCGGGGGTGTTCATCGCGGTCCACGATCAGCGCGTCGCCCTTCTTCTGGGCGATGCTGACCGGCGTGATCTCGACGCCGAAGAAGCCGGCCTCCTGCGCGGCCACGGCCTTTTGCTGGCTGGCCAGGGCCATGCGGTCTTGCGCATCGCGGCTGATGCCGTAGTCGGTGGCCACGTTCTCGGCCGTCTCGGGCATGGAGTCCACGCCGTACTGTTCCTTCATCAGCTTGTTGATGAAGCGCCAGCCAATGGTGGTGTCGTGGACCGCAGTGCTGCGCGAGAAGGCCGAGTCGGCCTTGGGCATCACGAACGGAGCCCGGCTCATGCTCTCGACGCCGCCGGCCACCATCAGCTGGGCCTCGCCGGCGCGGATCGCCCGGGCCGCCGAGCCCACGGCATCGAGGCCGGAGCCGCAGAGCCGGTTGATGGTCATGCCGGGTGCGGTGATCGGCAGTCCGGCCAGCAGGGAGGACATGCGGGCGACGTTGCGGTTGTCTTCGCCGGCCTGGTTGGCGCAGCCGAACAGCACGTCGTCGAGCTGCTCCCAATCGACGCCCGGGTTGCGGGCCATCAGGGCGCGCAGCGGGATGGCGCCCAGGTCGTCGGCCCGGACCGAGGACAGCGAACCGCCGTAGCGGCCGAAGGGCGTGCGCTGGGCATCGCAGATATAGACGTCTTGCATGGTGAGGAACTCCTTGATGGTTGATATTTGGGTGCCGCTCAGCCCTGGGCCAGCGGCAATTGAAGCAGTTGTTCTAGCTGCGCGCGGTCCATGCCTTCGCAGCAGTCGAGCAGATGGAGGCCATCCGGCGTGATCGCGAGCACCGCCAGGTCGCTGTAGACGCGGGCCACGCAGCTTGCGGCCGTCAGCGGATAGCTGCATTGGGGCACGAGCTTGGGCCGGCCGTCCCGGTCCAGCAGTTCCATCATCACGTAGACCTGCTTGGCACCCAGGGCCAGATCCATGGCGCCGCCGACCGCAGGAATGGCATCCGGCGCACCGGTATGCCAGTTGGCCAGGTCGCCCTGCACCGACACCTGGAAAGCGCCCAGCACGCACAGGTCCAGATGGCCGCCGCGCATCATGGCGAAGCTGTCGGCCTGGTGAAAGAAGCAGCCGCCCGGCCTGAGCGTCACCGGCTGCTTGCCGGCATTGATCAGCTCGCCATCCTCCTGCCCGGGGGCGGGCGGTGGGCCCATGCCCAGCAGGCCGTTCTCGCTGTGCAGGATGATTTCCCACCCAGTCGGAAGTTGCGCGGCCACCAGGGTGGGCAGGCCAATGCCGAGGTTGACCACGGCGCCTTCCGGAATGTCGTGGGCCAGCCGGGCCGCCATCTGTTCGCGAGTCCAGCTCATTGGGCAGCCTCCGGCAGGTGGACCAGACGCTTGACGTAGATCCCCGGCGTGACCACGGCCTCGGGATCGATCCCGCCCAGCTCGACGAACTCGCGCACGGCGGCCACGGTCACCCGGGCCGCCGCCGCCATCACCGGGCCGAAGTTGCGCGCGGTCTTGCGGTAGCAGAGGTTGCCCCAGCGATCGCCGCGCTGGGCCTGGACCAGGGCGTAGTCGGCGTGGATCGGGTACTCCAGCACTTGCAGCCGGCCTCCGATCTCGCGCTGCTCCTTGCCGCGAGCCAGATCGGTGCCGGCGCCGGTGGGTGTGAAGAAGGCACCGATGCCGGCGCCGGCCGCGCGGATGCGCTCGGCCAGGCTGCCCTGGGGCACCAGTTCCAGCTCGATGCGGCCGGCTCGATAGAGCCGGTCGAAATGATGGGAATCGGCTTGGCGCGGAAAGGAGCAAATGATCTTGCGGACCCGCCCCGCCGCCAGCAGCGCAGCCAGGCCGGTGTCGCCATTGCCGGCGTTGTTGCTGACCAGGGTCAGCTCACGCGCGCCTTGCGCCAGCAGGGCGTCGATCAGGGCCAGCGGCTGTCCGGCCAGGCCGAAGCCGCCGACCATGACGGTGGCGCCATCCGGCACATCGGACAGTGCGGCGGCAGCCGAAGTCTGCAGCTTGTCGATCATTGCGATGCTTTCGCAAGTTCTAATTACGAACCACGGTTCTCAAATGGAACATCGTAAAAACTGGGGAGGGACCCGGTCAAGCGCCTCGCGTGAGAATTTGCACGGCGCTTTGTCGGCATGTCCCCAACACTGTGTCAAGCTGTCAGCCTGTATCAAGGTAGGCTTGGCCGGGCGAAAGAGACTGACGAGGGCGCTCCCGCTGCAGGGGCGTTGCACAAGATGAAGGACAGAGCTTCAGATCCCTTGATCGACGTGAGCCAGCTCAAGGTGGGCATGTTCATCCACCTGGATCTAGGCTGGATGTCGCATCCGTTTCCGCTCAGCAGTTTCAAGCTGAGTACGGAGGAGCAGCTCCAGGTCCTGCGCCGTCTGGGCCTCAAGCAGGTGCGCTGGAGCCCGGGCAAGAGCGACCTGCAGACCGATGCCGTGCCCATGCCGCCGCCCCAGGCCGCGGATGCCGGCAGCATGGAGCCAACTCCCGAACAACTGGCACTGGAAGCGCACCGGCGCGCCCTGGCTGCACAGCGCGAGGCCCTGGTGCTTTGCGAGAAGCAGTACAACGAGGCTGCCACCGCGTTCCGCCAGGTGATGGACATGGTTCCCCGCGATCCGCGCGATGCCAAGGACCAGTCGCTGGCGCTGACCAATGCCCTGCTGGACAAGATGCTGGTCGAGGGCGACCTCAACATCCGGCTGCTGAACGAAGGGGCGGGCGACCGCAACACCGCCCATGCGCTGAACGTCTCCATCATCTCGCTGCTGCTGGGCCGTGCCTTCGGCCTGGGGCGCGACGAAATGCTGGACCTGGGCGTGGGCGCGCTGATGCATGACATCGGCAAGATCGAACTGCCGGCCCGTTTGCGCAACCGCGACGACAGCTTCAGCGTCGCCGAGCTGCAGACCTACCAGCAACACGTAATCAAGGGCGTGGCCCTGGCCCAGGCCATGGGCCTGCCGCCCGGCCCCATGCTGGTGATCGCCCAGCACCATGAGCACGCCGACGGCACCGGCTTTCCGCAGCGAATCAACGTCGACAAGATGAGCGCCGCGGCCCGCATCGTGGCCCTGGTCAACCGCTTCGACGGGCTCTGCAATCCGCTGCTGCCTTCCAAGGCGATGACGCCGCACGAAGCGCTGTCGCTGATGTTCGCCCAGGGCCGCAACCGCTTCGACGCGACCATGCTGAACGCCTTCATCCGCATGATGGGCGTCTATCCGCCGGGCTCGACGGTGCAACTGACCGATGACCGCTACGCCCTGGTCGTGGCCGTCAATTCGAGCCGGCCGCTGAAGCCGCGCGTGATGATCCACGACCCCAAGGTCATCAAGGAAGAGGCCCTGGTGGTCAACCTCGAGGACCATCCCGACCTCGGCATCCGTCGCAGCCTCAAGCCCACGCAGCTGCCGCGCGCGGCGCTGGACTACCTGAGCCCGCGTGCCCGCGTGGCCTACTTCTTCGAGTCCAGCGGGCCGGCGCCGCTAGGGGAGATTGCCGCGTGACCGTGCTGCGGCTTCGCGCGGCGGACCAGTCCCCCCTGGCCCTGCGCAATGCGGCGCTGCTGGAAGCGCTGCAAGAAGCCGTGTGGCTGGTTGATGCGCGCAGCCGCTGCATAGTCGCCGTCAACGGCGCCTCGACCGAACTGCTGGGCATGCCCGCCGACAAGCTGGTCGGCAGTTCGGTCGAGTCGCTGGCCAGCACGCCGGAAGACGCCATGTTCTGGCAGGACGTGGCCTCCGGCAGCCGCACCGGCCTCAGCTCCGACACTCTGGTGCGCCATGGCAAGGGCCACATGCTGTGGGTCACGCGCCGCATCACCCATGTGCGTCCGCCCGAGGGCGACGAGTTCTGGCTGGTCTCCATGCGCGACCAGACGCGCCAGCGCCAGCAGGAAGAAGACCGCGAGACCCTGCTGGCCGAGCTGCGCGCCACGCTGGAATCCACCGCCGACGGCATCCTGGTCACCGACCTGGCCGGCCGCATGCGCTCGTTCAACCAGCGCTTTGCCTCGCTGTGGGGCATGCCCGAGGACCTGCTCAAGGAGCGCAACGACGAAGCCGTCCAGGCCTGGATGCGCCGCAGCGTGGCTGACAGCGCGGTCTACCAGCAACGCCTGGTCGCGATCCAGGAAGCGCCGCTGCTGCAGAGCAGCGACATCATCCAGCTGCTGGACGGCCGGGTGCTGGAGCGGGTCTCGCTGCCGCAATTCCATCGCGAGCGTCCGGTCGGCCGGGTCTATTCCTACCGCGACCTGAGCGAGAAGATAGCCGCCCGCCAGCGCATCGAAGAGCTGTCGCATACCGACATGCTGACCGACCTGCCGAACCGCCGGGCCCTGGGCGAGCGGCTGGACCATGCCCTGGCCGTCGCCCGCCGAGATGGCAGCTCCTTCGCCCTGCTCAACGTCGACCTTGATCGCTTCAAGCAGATCAACGACACCCTGGGCCATTCCTATGGCGACCGGGTGATCAAGGAAGTGGCGCAGCGGCTCAAGGACTGCCTGCGTGAAGTCGATGCCGTCTGCCGTTTGTCTGGCGACGAGTACGCGCTGCTGGTCCACCAGGCCGACATGCGCGGTGCCGAGAACGCGGCGCGCCGGGTCCAGGAAGCCATGTCGCGGCCCTTCAGCTTCGACACCCTGAACTTCACGGTCACCGCCAGCACCGGCATCGCCCTGTTCCCGGGCGACGGCAACAGCTCGGAAGAGCTGCTGGCCAGCGCCGAGCGTGCCATGCACTGGGTCAAGGAGAGCGGCCGCGCTGCCTACCATTTCCACCAGCCGCGCAAGGACGTGGACCTGCTGTCGCGCATGCGCCTGGACCATGCGATGCGCAAGGCCCTGGCCGAGCGCGAATTCCGCGTCCACTACCAGCCGCAGGTCGAGCTGGCCACCGGCCGCATCATCGGCGCCGAGGCGCTGATACGCTGGAGCGATCCGCTGCGCGGCGAGGTGTCGCCGGGCGAATTCATTCCGGTGGCCGAGGAGAGCGGCTTCGTCGTCGCCATCGGCGACTGGGTGCTGCAGCAGGCCGTGCAACAGGCGGCATCCTGGCTGCGCCAGGGATGGCGCATGCCTATCGCGGTCAACGTCTCGGCCCTGCAGTTCCAGCAGCCGCAGTTCGTCGAGACCGTGGCCGAGGCGCTCAAGAGCGCCAGCCTGCCGCCCGAGCTGCTGGAGCTGGAGCTGACCGAATCCATCCTGCTGCGCGATGCCGAGGACGCGTTGCGGCGCCTGGAGCAACTGGCGGCCCTGGGCATTGGCATGTCCATCGACGACTTCGGCACCGGCTATTCCAGCCTGGGCTACCTGAAGCGCTTTCCGATCCAGCGGCTCAAGATCGACCGCAGCTTCATCAAGGGCCTGCCGGACGACGCCAGCGATGCCGGCATCGTCAATGCCATCGTGCAGATGGGCCGGGCCCTGCGCCTGCAGGTGATCGCCGAGGGCGTGGAGACGCAGGAGCAGATGGACTTCCTGCGCCGCGCCGGCTGCCACGAGATGCAGGGCTTCCTCTACGCCCCGGCGCTGGAGGCGCACAGCTTCGAAGACCGCGTCTGGCGCAGCCGCAGCAGCAACAACTCCCGCTACTGAGCTTTCACGGCCTGGCGCTGCTCGCCGAGGCCGGCGATGCCCAGCGTCATCACGTCGCCGTCCTTCAGGAACTGCGGCTCGGGTTTGATGCCCATGCCCACGCCCGGCGGCGTGCCGGTGCAGATCACATCGCCTGGCAGCAGGGTCATGAAGCGGCTCAGATAGCTGACGATCTCGGCCACGCCGAAGATCATGGTCGCCGTATTGCCGCGCTGGCGCTTCTCGCCGTTGACGTCCAGCCAGAGCGCCAGCGACTGCGGGTCCGGCACTTCGTCGCGGGTCACCAGCCAGGGGCCGATGGGGCCGAAGGTGTCGCAGCCCTTGCCCTTGTCCCAGGTGCCGCCGCGCTCCAGCTGGAAGGCCCGCTCCGACACGTCGTTGACCACGCAGTAGCCGGCCACATGGTCCAGCGCCTTCACAAGGCTGACCGCGCGCGCCGTCTTGCCGATTACCACGCCCAGCTCCACTTCCCAGTCCAGCTTGGTCGACCCGGCCGGCCGCACGACAGCGTCCTGCGGGCCGCTGATGCAGGTCGTGGCCTTCATGAAGACGATGGGCTCGGCCGGGATGGGCATGCCGGCTTCGATGGCGTGGTCCCGGTAGTTGAGGCCTATGCCTATCAGCTTGCTGATGCCGGTGAAGGGCACGCCCAGGCGCGGACTGCCCTTGACCCGCGGGAAGTCCTCGGGCTTCAGCCTGGCGATGCGCTTGAGGCCGGCCTGGCCCAGGCCGGGCAGGTTCAGGTGGGGCACGGCGCTGCTCAAGTCGCGCAATTGACCAGCGGCATCGATGCAGCCGACCTTCTCGCGGCCTGCCGGGCCGAATCGCAGCAATTTCATGGTTCCGCTCCTGGCCCACAATGGGGGCCGCAAGAGCAGGAAGCGTAGCCGTGATTTACCGTTTCAAGAGCAAGGCCGGGGCCGATGTGATCATGCTGGGGCCGAATGGCGAACAAGTGATCCGCATCCTGGGCCGCGAGCCCGCCCCCCAAGGCCTGCTGGCCCTGGATCAACTGGGCGCCATCAGCGATTCGCTGCAGCAGGCCGTGGCCGACGACGAAGCCCGCTTTGCCAAGCTGCAGGCCGAAGCCGAAGCGAACGGCGAACCGCCGCCCAAGCGCGAAGGCGTCCAGCTGCGCCAGCGGGTCTGGCCCCTGGTCGAGCTGATACGCCACAGCCTGCGCGAGAAGACCGACATCATCTGGAGCGTCCAGTGAGTCTCGACGCCGTGACCACCGTGCTGGCCATCCGCCATGGCGAGACCGCCTGGAATGCCGAGACCCGCATCCAGGGCCATATCGACATCCCGCTGAACGAGCGCGGCCTGGCCCAGGCGCGCTTGCTGGCCGAGGCGCTGGGCGACGAGGACATCGCCGCCGTCTATTCCAGCGATCTGCAAAGAGCGCAGCAGACCGCCTCGGCCATCGCGAGCTCCCGGCAACTGGACCTGAACCTAGATGCGAGCCTGCGCGAGCGGGCCTTCGGTGCCTTCGAGGGCCTGACCTGGGCCGAGATCGAAACGAATCATCCCGAGGACAGCGCCCGCTGGCGCCGCCGCGAGCCGGACTTTGCCGCGCCGGGGGGCGAGAGCCTGCAGGACTTCTATGCCCGCAGCATCGCGGCCGTCGAGCGCATTGCCCTGGCCCATCCAGGCCAGACCATCGCCGTGGTCGCCCATGGCGGCGTGATGGACTGCCTCTACCGGGCCGCCTCGCGCCAGCCCTTGCAGGCCACCCGCACCTGGAAGCTCGGCAACGCGGCGGTCAATCGACTGCTGTGGTCGCCCGAGGGCCCCAGCCTGGTTGGCTGGAACGACGACATGCACTTGGACGGCCTGGACAACGCGGCCGAAGCCTGATCAGCAAGGAGTGAGCCCCCCGATGCAGAGCGCGCAAATCATCGTCCTGGTCACCCCGGTGTTCTTCGCGCTGATTGCGCTGGAATACTGGGTCGGCGTCCGCCGCGGCCGCAACACCTACCGGCTCAACGATGCGCTCTCCAGCATCGGCCTGGGCATCCTCAGCCAGGTCGTGGGCGTGCTGACCAAGGTCTTCACGCTGGGCATCTATGTCTGGGTCTACGAGCATGCGGCGCTGACGAACCTGGACCCGGCCTCGCCCTGGGTCTGGATCGCCGGCCTGCTGGCCTACGACTTCTTCTACTACTGGTACCACCGCTTCGGCCACACGACGGCGCTGTTCTGGGCCGCGCATTCGGTGCACCACCAGAGCGAGGATTACAACCTCTCCACCGCGCTGCGCCAGACCAGCAGCGGCTGGATCTTCGGCTGGATCTTCTACCTGCCCATGGCACTGGCCGGTTTTCCGCCGCTGGTGTTCGGCGTGGTGGCGCTGATCGACCTGCTCTACCAGTACTGGGTCCACACGCAGCAGATCGGCCGCCTGGGCTGGTTCGACCGCTGGTTCTGCTCGCCCAGCAACCACCGGGTCCACCACGCGGTCAACGAGCCCTACCTGGACCGCAACTACGGCGGCATCCTGATCATCTGGGACCGGATGTTCGGCAGCTTCCAGGACGAGCTGGACGAGCAGCCCTGCGTCTACGGCGTGCGCGACGTGCTGCACAGCTGGAACCCCTGGACCGCCAACACCATCGTCTACCGCGCGCTGTGGCGCAAGATGCTGGAGGTGCCCGGCCTGGTCAACAAGCTGCGGGTCTGGTGGGAGCCGGCGCACTGGATGCCCGGCGTGACGGCGTCGACCAAGGACTTCGACCCCTATGCGGTCCGCAAGTACGACCCGCCGGCCACCAAGCGCCGGCAATGGATTGCGGCCCTGGTCTTCCTGGTGGCGCTCAATGCCACGACGGCCTATCTCTGGCAGGCCCACCAGCTCGGCACCGCAGCGCTGCTGGCTTGCGGCGCGCTGATCCTGGCCTTGCTGGTGGCCGTCTCGAACTATTCGTCGAACAGCTGACCGGCGCTCTTGGGCGGCGCCACGCCCAGATGGCGGAAGGCCGCCAGCGTGGCGATGCGTCCGCGCGGCGTGCGCTGCAGAAAGCCCTGCTGTATCAGGTAGGGCTCGATCACGTCCTCGATGGTGCCCGGCTCCTCGCCTATGGCCGCGGCCACGTTGTCCAGGCCGACCGGGCCACCGTCGAAGCGGTGCACCACGGCCTCCAGCAGCTTGCGGTCCATCAGGTCGAAGCCCTGCGGGTCCACGTCCAGCATGGCCAGGGCCTTGTCGGCGATGGACTTGGTGATGCGGCCGTCGCCCTTGACGTCGGCATAGTCGCGCACGCGGCGCAGCAGGCGGTTGGCGATGCGGGGTGTGCCGCGTGAACGGCGGGCCACTTCCAGCGCGCCTTCGGGGTCGATGGGCGCGTTCAGCAAGCCCGACGAGCGCGTCACGATACGCTGCAGCTCCTGGGCCGTGTAGAACTCCAGCCGCGCCACGATGCCGAAGCGGTCGCGCAGCGGATTGGTCAGCATGCCGGCCCGCGTGGTGGCGCCAACCAGTGTGAAGGGCTGCAGGTCCAGCTTGATCGAGCGGGCCGCCGGGCCTTCGCCGATCATGATGTCGATCTGGTAGTCCTCCAGCGCCGGGTAGAGGATTTCCTCGACCACCGGCGAGAGTCGGTGGATCTCGTCGATGAACAGCACATCGTTCTTCTCGAGATTGGTCAGGATGGCCGCCAGGTCCTTGGGCTTCTCCAGCACCGGGCCCGAGGTCTGGCGCAGATTGACGCCCAGCTCGGCCGCGATGATGTGGGACAGCGTGGTCTTGCCGAGGCCGGGCGGGCCGAACAGCAGCACATGGTCCAGCGCCTCGCTGCGCTTGCGCGCCGCGCCAATGAAGATCTCCAGCTGCTCGCGCGCCTTGGCCTGGCCCACGTATTCGTCCAGCAGCTTGGGCCGCAGCGCGCGCTCTATGGCCTCCTCATTGGGCGAGGTGGCCACGGCGCTGATGACGCGCTGCTGCGGGGCGGGCGTGAAGTCGTCGGTCTGAATACTCATGTCAGCTTCTTCATCGCCAGCTTGATGCCCTCAGTCACGCTCACGTCGGGCGGCAAAGCCTTCAGCGCGGCGGCCGCTTCCTTCTCGCTGTAACCCAGGGCGATCAGCGCCTGCAGGATGTCGGCCTGGTTGTCATTGGCCACGCTGACCGGCAAGGCCAGGTCGGGACCCAGCTTGCCCTTGAGTTCCAGCAGCAGCCGCTCGGCGGTCTTCTTGCCGATGCCGGGCACCTTGACCAGGCGGCCGCTGTCCTGCTTGGACACGGCCTGGGCCAGCTCGGGCACCGACAGGCCCGACAGCAGGGACAGCGCCATCTTGGGGCCGACGCCGCTGATCTTGATCAGCTGGCGAAAGGTGTTGCGCTCCTCGGCCGTGAGGAAGCCGAACAGGATCTGCGCATCCTCGCGCACCACGAAATGGGTCAGCAGGCTGACCTTCTCGCCCAGCGCGCCGAGGTTGTAGAAGGTGCTCATGGGCACGTCCACCTCGTAGCCGACGCCTTGTACGTCGATGAGCACGAGCGGGGGCGTTTTTTCCGCGATGAGCCCGGTCAGTCTTCCGATCATGGGGGCCGATTATCCGGCCCGGCTCAGCTCAGTTCCGACCAAACAAACCCAGGCGTTGCGCTTCCAGCGCTGCCTCGGCTCGCGAAGACACATTCAGCTTGCGGTAGATCTGCTTCACGTAGTCGGCGATGGTGTGGCGCGACAGGCCCAGCTGCACGCCGATCTCGGGCAGGGTGAAGCCCTTGGCCACGCGCAGCAGCACCTCGGTTTCTCGGTCGGTCAGCGAGACCTCGTGCAGCAGCGCGGCCGAGGAAGGGCGGCTCTGCGAGGCGAAATAGGAGATCACCTTGCGGGCGATGGACGGCGACAGCGGCGGCTCGCCCTGGCTGATGCGCTGCAGCTGCTCGACCAGCAGCTCGCGCGACTGTTCCTTCAGCAGGTAGCCGAAGGCGCCGGCCTGCAGGGCGGGGAACAGGTGTTCGTCGTCGTCGTGGATGGTCACGATCACCGACTGCACCTCGGGCTGCTTCTCGCGCAGCGCGCTCACCACGTCGACGCCGGAGCCGTCGGGCAGACCCAGGTCCAGCAGGGCCAGGGTGAACTTCTGCAGGCTCACCTGCTGCAGGGCGTCCTGCACCCGCGAGCATTCGGTGATCTGGGCATTGGCGAAGACCTGCTTGATCAGCGCCTTCAGCCAGGCACGGATCTCGGGGATGTCTTCGAGCAGCAGGATGTGGTTCATGGCGGCCTTTATCGTCGGATACGGCTGAGCTTACAAGCGATGGGCAGGTCGTTCACAGCGGGATCGTGAGCCGTATCACGGTTCCCCAGCCCGGGCCTGATTCGACCAGGCACTGGCCATGCATCTGCTTGGCCCGCGACTTCATGCTGGCCATGCCGTGGCCGCGGTCCAGCCGGCCTTCGGTCTCGTTGGCGATGCCCTGGCCGTTGTCCTGGATGATGAACTGGAAATCCCCGTCCTGCACATTGCAGGTGACGGTGCAATGGGTGGCACCGCTGTGCTTGATGATGTTGCTGACCGACTCGCGCAGGATGCGCGTGGTCTGCACATAGGCCCGCGCCGGAAGCGTGTGGACGATGTCCTCGGCCGGCGACTTCCACTCGGCCATGATGTTGGCCTGGCCCAGTCGCGAGACCACCTCGGCGCGCCAGTCGCCCAGCGCATCCAGCAGCTGCACCGGCTTGCCGGTCAGGCCGCGCACCGAGAGGCGCATCTCTTCCAGCGCCTCACGGGCCAGCGTGGAGATACGGTCCGATTCGCTGGTGTGGACTATGGTCAGGAGCTTGGCGCCCAGGTCGTCATGCAGGTCGGCGGCGATGCGCTTGCGCTCGCGCTCGGTCACCTGCTCCAGCTTCTGCTCGGCGACCTGGTTGAAATCGCGCTCGATGCTGGTGATCTTTTCCTGCAGCTCGGCCTCCAGCTCCAGGTGCAGGCGCTCGGCGGCCACGCCACTGCGCACCATCTGCACGCCGGCATGCAGGGCCAGCAGCATCAGCAGCGGCGGCAGCAGCAGCGGGCTGATCAGGAGCTGCTCGCTGCTGCGCAGGTGCTGGAACACCAGCTCGGACAGCAGCAGCAGTCCGCCCACGATCACCAGCTGGCGATGCAAGGGCTTGGCCAGCGGGGCGATCTCAAGGTCGACTTTCTCCGCCCGCCGGCTCAGGCGCAGGAACCAGACCATGGCGGCCAACACCTCCAGCCCCAGCAGCATGGCCCAGAAGCGGCAGACATGGCCATGCAGGGCCGCTCCTGCGAGCAGGGCGCTCACGGGCACCAGCAGACATTGGCCGCGCAGGATCCAGTCCACGCGCACATCGCGGATCTGCACCTGGCGCAGCAGCAGCTGCACCGTGCAGAGTGCCAGCACCGGCAGCAGCGAGATGCGGAGCAACTCATCCCATTGGGGCGGCAGGGCCAGTGGCGCAGGCCACAGACCGGTATTGAGCAGCACCCAGCTGCCCATCAGCGCGGCCAGGTAGGCCAGCTTGCGCTCGCGCGGCTGCATCCAGGCCAGCATCAGCATCCAGGCCGCCATGCCCAGCAGCATGCCGTTCATCAGGGCTGGCAGGCTCTGCAGCCAGAACTGGGCGGCCTCGGGCGCCAGGGCGCTGGACCAGGGGAGGGCGGCATTTCGCATGGGCAGCGATTGTGCAGCTGAGACCGCGCTCCGGGCGACAATCGCGGTTCGCCGCAAACCGGCCTGTTCCCCAAGCAATTCACAATCAATGATTCTTCGCCACGAATTCAGCCCCGCCGACAACCCGCGACTGGCCCAGCTTTGCGGCAGCCTGGACGGCCATCTGCGCGAGGTCGAGGCGGCGCTGGCGGTACGCATCTCGCGGCGCAACGAGGCTTTCCGCATCGAAGGCGCCAAGGCCAATGCCGAGCGCGCGCTCAAGCTGCTGCAGAGCCTGTACGACCGCGCCCGCAAGCCGATAGCGGCCGAGACCTTGCAGCTGGCCCTGGTCGAGGCGGCCGGCGAGCTGGGGCTCAAGCCGGTCTCGGCCAAGCCGGCGGCCACCGGTGCCGGCGGCGAAGCCCTGGTGCTGCGCACCCGCCGTGCCGACCTGGCCGGCCGCACGCCCAACCAGCACCAGTACCTGGCCCAGATCCTGTCGCACGACATCACCATGGGCATTGGCCCGGCCGGCACCGGCAAGACTTTCCTGGCCGTGGCGTGCGCGGTGGATGCGCTGGAGCGCTCCAGCGTGCAGCGCATCATCCTGACCCGCCCGGCGGTCGAGGCCGGCGAGCGCCTGGGCTTCCTGCCCGGCGACCTGACGCAGAAGGTCGATCCCTATCTGCGGCCGCTCTACGACGCGCTGTACGACCTGATGGGCTTCGACCGCGTGACCAAGGCCTTCGAGAAAGGCCAGCTCGAGATCGCCCCGCTGGCCTTCATGCGCGGCCGCACCTTGAACCATGCCTTCGTCATCCTGGACGAGGCCCAGAACACCACGCCGGAGCAGATGAAGATGTTCCTGACCCGGATCGGCTTCGGCAGCCGCTGCGTGGTCACCGGCGACACCAGCCAGATCGACCTGCCCAAGGGCATCCAGAGCGGCCTGGTCGATGCCGAGCGGGTGCTGGCCAAGGTCAAGGGCATCGCGATGACGCAATTCACCTCGGGCGACGTGGTGCGGCATCCGCTGGTGGCCCGCATCGTCGAGGCCTACGAGGCCCGCGCCAAGCGCGAGGCCAAGGCCGCTGCAGGAGCTGCGAAATGAGCCGTCCTGAATTGAGCCTGTCCTTGCAGTTCGCCGATCCGCGCCACCGCGATCAGCTGCCGCGCCACAAGGTCATGCGCTTCATCCGCGCGGCGCTGGAGCTGCCGGGCGAGATCGCGGTGCGCATCGTCGATGCCGAGGAAGGTCGGGCCCTGAACAGCGAGTTCCGCGAAAAGGACTACGCGACCAATGTGCTGACCTTCGACTACAGCCACGAGCCGGTGGTCGGCGCCGACCTGGTGATCTGCGCCGAGGTGGTCGAGCAGGAGGCCAAGGAGATGGGCCTGGATCTGCTGGCCCACTACGCCCACATGCTGGTCCATGGCACCCTGCACGCGCAGGGCTACGACCATGAAGAGGACGACGAGGCCGAGTGCATGGAGGCCCGCGAGACCGAGATCATGACCGGCCTGGGCTTCGCCGACCCCTACGCCGGCCGCTGATCAGCCGCGCGGCCTCAGCGGCCGCCGCTGCTGAGATAGCGTTTGCGCCAGAACACCAGGCCCAGGGCCAGGCCCACGGTGGCCATCAGCGCGAAGGCGATCCAGACGCCGGTGCCGCTGTGTATCAGCGGCAGGGCGTCGAAGTTCATGCCGAAGATGCCGGTGATCAGGTTCAGCGGCAGGAAGATGGCGGTCAGCACGGTCAGCGTGCGCATGATGCTGTTGGTGCGGTGGCCCAGCGCGGAGAAGTGCATCTGCACCGCGCTCTCGGCCGACGACTCCAGCCGACGCACATGGCTCAGCACCCGCTCCACATGCTCCAGCACGTCGCGCGAGCGCACGCGCAGCAGCTCGCGCTCGCGCTGGCTCTGGGCGTCGCCGGTATCGGGCCATTCCTCCAGCGCGTCTATCCATTCCTGCACCGCGCTGCGCTGGTCCTCGCAGGTGTCCTCCAGCCTGTGCAGCGCCTCGCGCGAGGCCAGCACCATGGCCCAGTCGTCGAAATGGCTGTGCTGGTCCAGCAGCATCTTCTGCAGCAGAGTCAGCTGCTTGCTGAGCAGCCGGCGCAGGTCCAGGTAGCTGTCCACCATGTGATTGACCATGCGCAGCATCAGGTCGGCCGAGCTGGTGGGCATGCGGCCGCTGCCGCGCAGGTCGCGGCCCTCGGTGGGCGTCATCTTGCCTAGCTTGTCGGCGAAGTAGTCGCGCACCAGGCAGTCGGTGGGATGCACGGTCAGCAGCACGCGGTCGAACAGCGCAAAGCCGACCGGGCTGGTGTCTATGGCCTCCAGCGCCTTCTCGGCCGAGGCCAGCGTGCCGTGCTCCTCATCGAAGAACAGCTTGGCGCTGCCCGGCGCGGCGGCCAGGCGGCGGAACACCATCAGGTCATACCAGCTGGTGTAGTCGAAATGCGAGGGCAGCTGGTGGTTCAGCAGGTCGGACACATGCAGGTCGACCAGCTGGCCGCCGGTCCAGGCCTGCAGCGCCGCCTGCACCTCGGCCAGCCGGACCTCGAACTCGCCCCGGCCCAGGCCCAGCCACAGAAAGCCCTGCTCGGGCAGCTTGGCGGGCAGCGCGGCCAGTTCCTCGAACTGGTCGCCATGCAGATGAAACAAGCGCATTACCGACGCACGCTCAGGCCTGGGCTTTCAGCAGCCGCGCCGCTTCCAGCGCGAAGTAGCTGAGGATGCCGTCGGCGCCGGCGCGCTTGAAGGCCAGCAGCGACTCCATCATCACGGCGTCGTGGGCCAGCCAGCCGTTGGCGGCGGCGGCCTTGAGCATGGCGTATTCGCCGCTGACCTGGTAGGCGAAGGTGGGCACGCCGAACTCGTCCTTCACGCGGCGCACCACGTCCAGGTAGGGCATGCCGGGCTTGACCATCACCATGTCGGCGCCCTCGGCCAGGTCCATGGCCACCTCGCGCAGCGCCTCGTTGCTGTTGCCCGGGTCCACGTAGTAGGTGTTCTTGTCGGCCTTGCCCAGCGCGCCCTTGGAGCCGACGGCGTCGCGGAAGGGGCCGTAGAAGGCGCTGGCGTACTTGACGCTGTAGGCCATGATGCGCGTGTGGATCAGGCCGGCGGCATCGAAGGCCGAGCGGATGGCGCCAATGCGGCCGTCCATCATGTCGCTGGGGCCGACCATGTCGGCGCCGGCCTCGGCCTGGGTCAGGGCCTGGCGCACCAGCAGCTCCACGGTCGCGTCGTTGATCAGGTAGCCGGTCTCGTCCGGCAGGCCATCCTGGCCATGGCTGGTGTAGGGGTCCAGGGCCACGTCGGTCAGCACGCCCAGCTGCGGGAAGTGGGACTTGAGGGCCCGCACCGCGCGCGGGATCAAGCCCTGCGGATTGAAGGCTTCGGCGCCGTCCACCGTCTTCAGGCTGGGCTCGATGGCCGGGAACAGGGCGATCACCGGGATGCCCAGAGCCACCGCCTCCTCGGCCGTGCGCAGCAGGTGGTCCAGGGATTGGCGCGACACGCCCGGCATGGACGGAATCGGCTGCGAGAAGTTCTCGCCCTCGTGCACGAAGACCGGCAAGATCAGGTCCTTGGCGCTCAGGCGGTGCTCACGCACAAGGTCGCGCGTGAAGGCGTCACGGCGCAGTCGGCGCGGTCGGTTGGCGGGAAAAGGGGCGGGCTGATGACGGGCCAAGATGGGGGCTCCAGTGATGACTCCCCGGTTCGCGGGGGCACAGGCTGTGGGTTATGACATCGGTCAACTTTTCTAGGCGTTGACCCGTAGAAATGCCCCAAGTGCCTCTGCTAACATTGGCCCCGGATGATAGCCGCAAGGTGGTCGTCCCCTGCTTTTCCTCCCTGAGCAGGAGCCTTGACGTGATGACAGCGAAAAGGCTTTCCCGCCCCGGCTCTTGGCCGGGGCTTTTTTTCGTCCGGAGCCCGGATGACGCCCGGGATAATGGCCCGATGGTGTATCTGCTGATCAAGGCCTTCCACCTGGTCTTCGTGGCCTCCTGGTTCGCCGGCCTGTTCTACCTGCCCCGCATCTTCGTCAACCTGGCCATGGTGCCGGCCGACAGCCATGCCGAGCGCGAGCGGCTGCTCTTGATGGCGCGCAAGCTCTACCGCTTCATGCATGTGCTGATGTGGGTGGCCCTGGGCCTCGGGCTGTGGCTGTGGCTGGGCTACGGCAGCAGCCGCTTCGCCGGCAGCTACTGGCTGCATCTGAAGCTGGTGCTGGTGGCAGGGGTGATCGGCTACCAGCATGTCTGCCGCCGCCTGCTGCAGGACTTCGAGCGCCTGGCCAACCGGCGCAGCCATCGCTGGTACCGGGTCTTCAACGAGGTCACGGTGCTGCTGTTCATGGCCATCGTGGTGCTGGCGGTGACCAAGCCCTTCTGACATGCAGGAGCCCGGCCGTCGCCGCAGTTCCGCCACCTGGCTGGCGCTAATCTACGGCCTGCTGGTGGTTCATGCCAGCCTCTATCCCTTCGGGCCGTGGACCTGGCCCACCGGTGTCACGCCCAGCTGGCTGATAGGCCTGCCCTGGCCTCGCTACTGGGGACCCTTCGACGTTTGGGTCAATGTGCTCGGTTATTTGCCTATGGGCTTGCTGACGTTTGCCGCCGTGGTCCGCAGTGGCGGAAGCCGGCGCGCGGGACTGCTGCTCGCCATTGCCGGGCTGTCGGCCCTGTCCTATCTGATGGAGAGCCTGCAGTACTTCCTGCCCAGCCGCGCTCCCTCGCTGGCGGACTGGCTCCTGAACAGCCTGGGCGCCTTGCTGGGCGGCCTGCTCGGCGGACTGCTGCACCACTTCGGCGGCTTGCAGCGCTGGCATGGCTGGCGCGAGCGCTGGTTTCTCCAGCCCAGCGAGGGCGCCTTGGCTCTGCTGGCGCTGTGGCCGGTCGGCCTGCTGTTCCCGGCGCCGCTGCCGCTGGGCCTGGGGCAGTTGCTGCCGCGGCTGCGCGAGCTGAGCGAAAGCCTGCTGGCGGGCACGCCCTGGGAAATCGTCAGTGGCGCGGAACCCGTCGTGCGACCCTTGCCGCCGGGGCTGGAAGCCATCGCCATCGCCCTCGGCCTGCTGGGGCCGGCGCTGCTGGCGCTGTCGGCCGCCCGGCCGGGCTGGCGGCGAGTCTTCCTGGTGCTGGGGGCTTTGCTGCTGGGCGTGGTGGGCACGACCTGGTCCACCGTGCTGAACTTCGGTCCCCAGCACGCCTGGGCCTGGCTCACGCCGGCGACCTGGCCGGGCCTGGGGCTGGGCGCGGCGCTGGCCTGGCTGGCCTGCCTGCTCTCGCGCCGGGCTGCGGCCGCCTGGGGCCTGGTGGTGCTGACCGCCCTGATCGCCCTGGTCAGCGAAGCGCCGGCCGATCCCTATCTGGCGCAGAGCCTGCAGTTCTGGGAGCAGGGCCGCTTCATCAACCTCTACGGCCTGGCCCAGTGGATAGGCTGGACCTGGCCCTTCGCCGCCCTGGCCTGGCTGCTGTGGCGGGTGGCCCAGCGCGACCCGACTCGGTGAAAACACCGGCTGCCTACAATCGCGGCCCATGAGCGAGCCGTCCTACTACCAGCACCACGTTTTTTTCTGCCTGAACCAGCGGGACAACGGCGAAAACGCCTGCGCCCAGCATGGGGCGCAGGAGGCCTTCGACCACTGCAAGTCCAAGGTCAAGGCCCTGGGCCTGGCCGGCAAGGGCGGCGTGCGCGTCAACAAGGCCGGCTGCCTGGACCGCTGTGCCGGCGGCCCGGTGGCGGTGGTCTATCCCGAGGCGGTCTGGTACAGCTTCGTGGACAAGACCGACATCGACGAGATCGTCGAGCAGCACCTGAAGCACGGCAAGGTGGTCGAGCGCCTGCTGCTGCCGGACAACATCGGCCGCTGAAATGTTGGCCCCCACGCTCACTTCGTTCTCTGCCCCCCGAGGGGGCGCTCAGCGTCCTACGGGCGGCCGGGCGGACGCTAAATGAACTCCCAGACCGAGAAGCGCCTGATCGCCGGCCCGGCCGGCGCCATCGAGATCGCCATCGACCAGCCCGCGGCCGAGCTGCGCGGCGTGGCCGTGCTCTGCCATCCCAACCCGACCCAGGGCGGCACGCTGGACAACAAGGTCGTGCAGACCCTGGCCCGGGCCTTCGTGCAGATGGGCTACCGCGCCGTGCGCTTCAACTTCCGCGGCATAGGCAAGTCCGAAGGCCAGTGGGACGAGGGCCGCGGCGAGGTGGACGACGCGCTGGCCGTGATCGCCTCTGAACGCGACGCAGCCTTGCCGCTGGCCCTGGGCGGCTTCTCCTTCGGCGGCTACGTGGCCTCGCATGCCGCCCAGCGGCTGGAGCAGAAGGCCGAGCGCCTGTGCCTGGTGGGTCCGGCCGCCAGCCGTTTCGACATGACCACGGTGCCGGCCGACAGCCTGGTGATACACGGCGAGACCGACGACGTGGTGCCGCTTTCCAGCGTGCTGGACTGGGCCCGGCCGCAGGCCCTGCCGGTGACCGTGGTGCCCGGCGTGGGTCATTTCTTCCACGGGCAGCTGCCGCTGCTCAAGCACATCATCCTGCGTGGCTGGCATGCGCCCGGCACGCTTGTTTCCCTGTCCTGAAGTTCCTCCCGATGAAGCGATTCCTTGCCTTCCTGCTGGCTGCCGCCAGCGCCTTCGCCGCCCACGCCCAGGCCCCGCAGCCGCCCGAGATCGCGGCCAAGGGCTATCTGCTGCTGGACATGACGGCCAACAAGGTGCTGGCCGAGCGTGAGGCCGACCAGCCCAACGACCCGGCCTCGCTGACCAAGCTGATGACCGCCTACCTGGTGTTCAACGCGCTGAAGGAAAAGCGTCTGACGCTGGACCAGACGCTGAACGTGTCCAAGCGCGCCTGGGACGAGCGCAAGGAAGACGCTTCGCTGATGTTCATCGACACCACGATGACGCCCAAGGTCGACGAGCTGCTGCGCGGCATGATCGTGCAGAGCGGCAACGACGCCTCGGTGGCCCTGGCCGAAGGCGTGGGCGGCACGGTGGAGCAGTTCGTCGCCATGATGAACAAGCAGGCCCAGGCCTGGGGCCTGAAGAACACCAGCTTCCGCAACGTGACCGGCATGACCGAACCGGGCCACAAGAGCAGCGCCCGCGACATGGCCACCATCGCGGCCAACCTGATCCGCGACTTCCCCGACTACTACCCCTACTACTCGGTCCGCGAGTACACCTACAACAAGATCAAGCAGGGCAACCGCAACCTGCTGCTGGGCCGCGACCCCAGCGTGGACGGCATGAAGACCGGCTACACCAAGGACGCCGGCTACTGCCTGATCGCCAGCGCCCAGCGCGAATTCCCGAACGGCAAGCGCCGCCTGCTCAGCGTGGTCATGGGCACGGCCTCCAAGGAAGCCCGCGCCACCGAGAGCCAGAAGCTGCTGAACTGGGGCTACTCGGCCTTCGACGCGGTGCGCCTGTTCGACAAGGACGCGGCCATCGCCAAGGCGCAGGTCTGGAAGGGCACCTCGGCCGAGGCCAAACTGGGCGCCGCCCAGGCGGTCTATGTGGCCGTGCCGCGTGGCGAAGGCGCCAATCTGAAGACGCAGGTCGAACGCACCGATCCGCTGATCGCCCCGCTGGCCAAGGGCCAGAAGGTCGGCGTGCTCAAGGTGACCACCGCTTCCGGCGTGGCCGTGGCCGAGGTTCCGCTGGTGGTGCAGGAGCAAGTGCCGCTGGCCGGCATCTTCGGCCGGGCCTGGGATGCGATACGCCTCTGGATCAAGTGAGCTTCTGGCCGTAAGCTGGCACCACCGGCCTCACGAGGAGTCTTGCCCATGAGTGCGCTGCCCGACCTGCCCTGCTATCTGAACGGCGAGTTCATGCTGCTCGCCCAGGCGCGCATCTCGCCCATGGACCGCGGCTTCATCTTCGGCGACGGCGCCTACGAGATGATCCCGGCCTACGGCGGCCGTTTGTTCCGCTTCGACGAGCACATGGAGCGCTTCGACCGCAGCCTGGCCAAGCTGCGGATCGAGAACCCGCTGAGTCGCGCCGACTGGCTGGCCGTGGGACGCGAGCTGGTGGCCCGCGTCGGCGTGGCCGAGCAGTGGTGGTATCTGCAGGTGACCCGTGGCGTGGCGCCGCGCGACCATGTGATGCCCCTTGACCTCAGGCCCACCGTGTTCTCGTACAGCGGTCCCTCGCGGCCGGTGCCGGCCGAGCTGCGCCATCAGGGCGTGGCCGTGGTCTCGGCGCGCGACTTCCGCTGGGAGCGCGGCGACATCAAGAGCACCTCGCTGCTGGGCAATGTACTGGCCCGCCAGATCTCGGCCGACCAGGGCGCGGTCGAGACCATCATGTTCCGCGACGGCCATCTGACCGAAGCCTCGGCCTCCAATGTCTGGATCGTCAAGGAAGGCGCCCTGCTGGGCGTGCCGCGCAGCGAGCAGGTGCTGGAGGGCATTCGCGTCGAGCTGCTGAAGGAGCTCTGCGAAGAGGCCGGCATAGGCTACAACCTGCGGCCCATCGCCGAGTCCGAGGTGTTCGCCGCCGACGAGATCCTGCTCAGCTCGGCCACCAAGGAAGTGCTGGCCGTGACCACGCTCGACCATGAGCCGGTCGGCCATGGCGCGATGCGCGGCAAGCCGGGTCCGGTCTATGGTCGGCTGTACGAGGCCTACCAAAACGCCAAGGCGACCCAAAGTATCTGAGCATGATGAACAATTCCTACATTCCCCCCGAGCAGTCGCTGATCGAATATCCCTCGCAGTTCCCGATCAAGGTGATGGGCGCCCATGTCGAGGGCTTCGTCGAGGCCATCGTCATCGTGGCGCGGCAGTTCGATCCGGCCTTCGACGCCACCACGATCGAGCAGCGCCCCAGCAAGGGCGGCAACTACCTGGGCCTGACCATCACGGTCACGGCCACCAGCCGCGAGCAGTTGGACGAGCTCTACCGCACGCTGACCACGCATCCGATGGTCAAGGTCGTGCTCTGAGCATGCTGGTCAAGGTTCTGGGCCGGGTGGACTACGCGCCCACCGAGGCGGCGATGCGCCAGTTCACCGAGCAGCGTGGACCGGACACACCGGACGAGCTTTGGCTCTGCGAGCATCCGCCCACCTACACCCAGGGCCTGGCCGGCAAGCCCGAGCATCTGCTGAACCTGGCCGGCATCCCGGTGGTGCAGACCAACCGCGGCGGCCAGGTCACCTACCACGGGCCCGGCCAGGTCGTGGCCTATCCGCTGGTGGACCTGAAGCGCCTGGGCATCTACGTCAAGGAATACGTGTTCCGGATGGAAACCGCGGTGATCCAGACGCTGGACCGGTTCGGCGTCACCGGCCATCGCGTGGCCGGTGCGCCCGGCATCTATGTCCGGCTCGATGACCCGGGCGCCCATGCGGCCCTGACCGGGCCGACCGATCCGGGCGAACCGTTCAAGGGCCTGGGCAAGGTCGCGGCCCTGGGCATCAAGGTCAGCCGGCACTGCACCTACCACGGCGTGGCCTTGAACGTGGCCATGGATCTGGAGCCCTACCTGGGCATCAACCCTTGCGGCTACGCAGGGCTGGAAACGGTGGACCTCGTAAAATTGGGCCGACGGACGGACTGGGCCACGGTGGCCGAGATCTTCGGCGAGCGCCTCAGCGCGCAACTGACACCCTGACCATGGCCACAGAAAACATCACCCACGAAGCCAAGAGCGCAGCCGACTACGACGCGACGGCCAAGCAGAAAAGCCAGGCCAAGACCGCCCGCATCCCGATCAAGATCGTGCCGGCCGAGGTGCTGAAGAAGCCCGACTGGATACGCGTCAAGGCCGGTTCGCCAAGCACCCGCTTCTACGAGATCAAGCAGATCCTGCGCGAGCACAAGCTGCACACGGTCTGCGAGGAAGCCTCCTGCCCCAACATCGGCGAATGCTTCGGCAAGGGCACGGCCACCTTCATGATCATGGGTGACAAGTGCACCCGTCGCTGCCCCTTCTGCGACGTGGGCCATGGCCGCCCCGATCCGCTGGACGTCGATGAGCCGCTCAACCTGGCCAAGACCATTGCGGCGCTGAAGCTCAAGTACGTGGTCATCACCAGCGTGGACCGCGATGACCTGCGCGACGGCGGTGCCGGCCACTTTGCCGAATGCATACGCCAGGTGCGCGAGCTGAGCCCGACGACGCAGATCGAGGTGCTGGTGCCCGATTTCCGCGGCCGCATGGACCGCGCCCTAGACATCCTCAAGGCCGCGCCGCCCGACGTGATGAACCACAACCTCGAGACCGCGCCGCGCCTCTACAAGGAAGCACGCCCGGGTTCGGACTACCAGTTCAGCCTCAACCTGCTCAAGCGCTTCAAGGAAGAAGTGCCCGGCGTGCCGACCAAGAGCGGCATCATGGTGGGCCTGGGCGAGACCGACGAGGAAATCCTCCAGGTCATGCGCGACATGCGCGAGCACAACATCGACATGCTGACCATTGGCCAGTACCTGGCGCCTTCGGGCCACCACCTGCCGGTGCGCCGCTATGTGCACCCGGACACCTTCAAGATGTTCGAGCAGGAGGCCTACAAGATGGGCTTCTCGCATGCCGCCGTCGGCGCCATGGTGCGGTCCAGCTATCACGCCGACCAGCAGGCCCACGACGTGCTGGCTGCCGGCTGACAAGAAATCCAGGCGCCTCGATCGAGGCGCTTGTCGATTCCGGGCTTACTCGCTCGTCGTGTTGATGAAGTCTCTGCGGTCGCGGAGACTCCCGTCACCCGACCCGCCAGAGGACAGCCCCATGACCAACAAGATGCTCTTCATCAGCCTGCCCGTTGCCGACCTGCAGGCGGCCCTCAAGTTCTACGAGGGCATAGGCCTCACCAGGAACCCGGCTTTCAGCGACGACAGCGGTGCCTGCATGGTGTGGAGCGAGGCGATCTACGTGATGCTGGTCAGCCATGCCAAGTGGCGCAGCTTCACCCAGCGGCCGTTCCCGGCTCCGGGTTCGGCCGGTCACATGCTGACGCTGTCGATTGAAAGCCGCGCGGCGGTCGACGCCATCAACGAAGCCGCTGCTGCGCATGGCGGCAAGGCCGACGTGAACCCGCCGGAGGACCACGGCTTCATGTTCACCCGCGACTTCGCCGACCCGGACGGCCATATGTGGGCCGCCTGCTGGATGGACCCGGCGGCGATGGCGCCCAAGGATTGAGAAGGGCTCAGCCGCCCAGCACCGCCGGCCGCGCCGGACGCGGCTGCGGTGCCATGGCCGGCACCTGCGGGTTGTCGTTCAGGCGCAGGAACTTGAAGCCGGCGAACTGCACCTTGTTCTGGCCGGCATTGCGTGCATCGCGCTCGGCCATGCGGGCCACGAAGCCCTGCAGCGTCTCTTCGCGCACCTGCGGCTCGGCCGAGTGCAGGAGGTGGCGCTGGCCATCGGCGCCTATGACGATCAGGCCCACGTGCGAGGCCCAGTAGCCGCCGTCGCGGCCCGAGATCACGTTGACGAAGTCGCCCTCCTGCAGCTGCGACTCGACGGCCGCCACGTTTTGCTTGGGCACGAAGACATCGTCGAACTGCTGGACCGGGATCTCGCGCGTGATCTTGAACTGCTTCTGCAGGAAGGCCTTGCGGTCTATGCGCTGGCGGTAGGCCTGGGTCTGGGCGCCGAGCTCGCCGGTGATGTCCTTGACCAGCCAGCTGTTGGCCGGGTTCCAGTCGGCCTCGGTGTAGTGGTTGCGCGTGGCGACCCCGATCACGCCGTCGCGGTAGCGGATGCGCTGCAGCATCCAGAAGAACTCCTCCCACGAGGCGCTCAGCGCCATCGCGTAGACATGCTCGGCGAACACCACGCAGTCGCTCTTGGCGAGGTTGAACAGAGGCTGGGCGTCGTAGCTCTCGTAGGGGAACTCGCCGAGCAGGTAGAGCTCGTAGGGCTGGCCTATGTTCTTGCGGGCGAGGGCCGCGACGCGGTGGCGGAAGTCGGGCTGCTCCAGCTGTTGCCAGGCCAGGTAACGGCCCAGCTCGGCCGGCTGCATCTGGTACAGCGGTTTGTTCAGCAGGTCGGTCAGCTGCTCGACCGGCAGGGCGACACGGCGTGCGGCCTCGAGCTGGGCCGTGGTCGGCTGCACACGCGGGGCGACCGGCGGCACCGGCTGGTGGGCGCAGGCGGCCAGCAAGGCGGCCGTCGCGAGCACGGAGAGGGTCTTGAATCGCATCCGGACAGTGTGGTTCATGCGGGCCCGGCCGACCATGAGAACTCGTGGACCGGCCATAACGTCTTCAGAGCCGCGCCGGCTCCCAGCGGCCGGCGATGTTCTTCAGCAGCAGGTTGACCGCGGCCAGCTGGCGGTTGCGCGAGCTGAGCAGGGTCTGCTCGCTGTTCAGCGCGGCGGTCTGGGCGGTCACCACGTTGAGGAAGCTGACCGTGCCGGCACGGTATTGCTCGGTGACGATCTCCAGGTTGCGCTGGGCCGCCAGCAGCGCCTGCTGCTGCAGGGCGGTCTGCTGCTGCAGATGGTCGGCCAGCACCAGGTTGTCCTCGACCTCCTGCAGGGCGGTCAGCACCAGCTGGCGATAGTTGGCCGACTGGATCTCGGCCGTGTTGCGGGCCTGCGTGGCTGCAAGCTTGCGCTGGCCACCGTCAAAGAGTGAAGCCGCGAGCGAAGGGCCCAGCGACCAGAACAGATTGGGCGCGCTGACCAGATTGGACAGCGTGGAGCTGCGGTAGCCGGCACCGGCCGACAGCGTCAGCGAGGGGAAGAAGGCCGCATCGGCCACGCCGATCTGGGCATAGGCCGCGGCCACGCGCGACTGGGCTGCGGCAATGTCGGGCCGGCGCTGCAAGAGCGTTGAGGGCAGCAGCTCGGGCACCGCCGGTACGGTCGGCAACTGGGCGCTGCGCGCCAGGTTCAGCGCCGCTGGTGGCTGGCCCAGCAGCACGGCGATGGCGTGCTCCAGCTGGGCACGCTGCGTGGCGGATTCCAGCGCCTGCGACTGCGCATTGCGCAGCTGGGTCTCGGCCTGCAGCACGTCGCTGCGCGAGGCCACGCCGCCGGCATAGCGGGTCTGGGTCAGCTCCAGCGAGCGCTGGTAGGCCGCCACGCTGCGCTCCAGCAGGGCCTGCTGCGCCTCGGCCGTGCGCAGCGAGAAATAGCTCTGGGTCAGCAGGCTCTGGGCCGACAGCCGCGCTGCCGCCAGGTCGTTCGTGCTGGCCTGGTAGCCCGACTGGGCGCCGCTGGTGGCCTGGCTGAGCCGGCCCCAGAGGTCGACCTCCCAGCTGGCGTTCAACGACAGCGAGGCGCTGTTGGAAGGGCTGGTGTTGCTGCCGGCGCTGTCGCTGCGCGTGCCGGAAAGTCCGGCGGACAGCGTCGGGAAGATCACCGTGCGGCTGGCTTCCAGCGAGGCTCGGGCGCTGGCCACCTGGGCGGCCGAGGCCTTGAGGTTCTCGTTGCCAATCAGCAGACGCTTTTGCAGCTCGTCGAGCTGCGGATCCTGGAACAGGGTCCACCAGGCATCGGGCGCGGCCTGGGTGGCGGCGGCGCGCTGCCATTGGCCGCCTTCCTTGAACTGGGCCGGGGCCTGGACCGCTTGAGGCGGTTCGACGCGGGTGACAGCGCAGCCGGCCAGCAGCAGCGCCGTCGCCAGTGGGGTCAGGTGTCGGATCAGGGTGGAGCGCATGGTTCAGACGTTGGGTTGGGGTTCCGCCTGGGGGGCGGCAACCAGGTTCTTGGTCTTGCGGCGGCCGCGCCAGCGCAGCTTGTCCATCAGCACATAGACCACCGGCGTGGTGTAGAGCGTCAGCAGCTGGCTCAGGAGCAGGCCGCCGACGATGGCTATGCCCAGCGGCTGGCGCAGCTCGGCGCCGTCGCCCGTGCCCAGGGCCAGCGGCACGGCGCCGAAGATGGCGGCGAAGGTCGTCATCAGGATGGGGCGCACCCGCAAGCGCGCGGCGCGGAAGATGGCCGGGGCCGCGCCGATGCTGCTGTCGCGCTGCCTCGTGATCGCGAAGTCGATCATCATGATCGCGTTCTTCTTGACGATGCCGATCAGCAGGATCACCGCGATGAAGGCAATGATGGAGAACTCGGTGTTGAACAGCATCAGGGCCAGCAGGGCGCCCACGCCGGCCGAGGGCAGGGTGGAGAGGATGGTGACCGGATGCACCAGGCTCTCGTACAGCATGCCCAGTACCAGGTAGATGGTGACGATGGCCGCCAGGATCAGCATGGGCTGCGAGGACAGCGACTGCTGGAAGGCATTGGCCGTGCCCTGGAAGCTGCCGCGCACCGAGACCGGCACGCCCAGCTCGGCCATGGCGTTGTTGACCGCCAGCGTGGCGTCCGACAGCGAGGCGCCCTCGGGCAGGTTGAAGCTGATGGTGGAGGCCGGGCCGCCGCCCTGGTGGTTGACCGACAGCGGCGTGTTGGTCGTTTCCACCCGGGCGAAGCTGGACAGCGGCACCTGCGTGCCGTTGCGGCTGCTCACATAGAGCCGGGCCAGGGTCTCCGGGCCCTGCAGGTATTCGGGCGCCAGCTCCATCACCACGCGGTACTGGTTCAGCGGGTTGTAGATCACGCCGACCTGGCGCTGGCCGAAGGCATTGTTCAGCGTCAGGTCCAGCATGCTGACCGTGACGCCCAGGCGCGCGGCCGCATCGCGGTCGATGATGATCGAGGTCTGCAGGCCCTTGTCCTGCTGGTCGGTGTTGACGTCCACCAGCTCGGGCAGCTTGGACAGCGCATTGCGCACCCGCGGTTCCCAGGTGCGCAGCGTCTCCAGCTCGTCGGCCATCAGCGTGAATTGGTACTGGGCATTGGCCTGGCGGCCGCCTATGCGGATGTCCTGCACCGGGCTGAGGAACAGGTTGGCGCCCGGCTCGCGCGAGAGCTTGCCGCGCAGCCGGTTGACCACGGCATCGGCCGAGACGCCGCGCTCGGCCAGCGGCTTCAGCGCCAGGTAGAAGTTGGCCGAGTTGCGCTGGCCGCCGCCGGTGAAGCCGTTGACGTTCTCGACCGCCGGGTCTTCCATGATGATGGCCATGAAGCGGTCCAGGCGCTGGCGCATGATCTGGAACGAGCTGCCCTGGTCGGCCTGCACGCCGCCGGTGATGACGCCGGTGTCCTGCTGCGGGAAGAAGGTCTTGGGGATGACGCCGTACAGGTAGACGTTCAGCGCGATCACGCCTATCAGCGAAAGCAGGGCCACGGGCTGGTGGCGCAGGGTCCAGAGCAGCGAACGGTGGTAGCCGCGCAGCAAGGCCTTGTTGATTCGCTTGGCAATGCGTGCGAGCCGGCCCAGCTGGCGCTTCACGGTGTGGGGCTTGAGCAGCTGGGCCGCCATCATCGGCGTGGTGGTCAGCGAGACCAGCATGGACACCAGGATGGACGAGGACAGCACGACCGCGAACTCGCGGAACAGTCGGCCGACCACGCCGCCCATCATCAGGATGGGAATGAAGACCGCGATCAGCGACAGGCTGATCGAGACCACGGTGAAGCCGATTTCGCGCGCACCCCGCAGCGCCGCCTCGCGCGGCGCCATGCCCTGCTCGATGTAGCGGCTGATGTTCTCCAGCACCACGATGGCGTCGTCCACCACGAAGCCGGTGGCCACGGTCAGGGCCATGGCCGAGAGGTTGTCGAGGCTGTAGCCGCACAAATACATCACGCCGAAGGTGCCGCACAGCGACACCGGCACGGCCACGGCCGGCAAGAGCGTGGCGCGCCAGTTGCGCAGGAACAGCAGCACCACCAGCACCACCAGGCCGACCGAGATCGCCATCGCCCGTTCGACCTCGCGCAGCGAGGCACGTATGGTCGGCGTGCGGTCTGACACGACCTTCACGTCTATGGCCTGCGGTATCGAGGCCTGCAGTTGCGGCAGCACCTCGCGGATGCGCTCCACCGTCTCGATGATGTTGGCGTTGGGCTCCTTCTGTACGAACAGCAGGATGGCCGGCTTGCCGTTGGCGGCGCCGTAGTTGCGGATGTCCTGCACCGAGTCCGTGACCTCGGCCACGTCACGCAGCCGCACCGCTCCGCCGTTGCGGTAGCTCAGCACCAGCGGCGCATAGTCGGCCGCGGTGCGTGCCTGGTCGTTGGCGCCTATCTGCCAGTAGCGACCGTCTTCCTCCACTGCGCCCTTGGGCCGATTGGCATTGGCGGCGGTGATGGCCTGGCGCACGCTGTCCAGCGCGATGCCGTTGCCGGCCAGCTTGTCGGGGTTCAGCTCCACGCGCACCGCCGGCAGCGCGCCGCCGCCCACGTTGACCTGGCCCACGCCCTTGATCTGCGAAAGCCGCTGCGCCAGCACGGTGGACGCGGCGTCGTACATCTGCCCCCGCGTCAGCGTCTGCGAGGTCATGGAGATGATCATGATGGGCGCCGCCGACGGATTCACCTTGCGGTAGGTCGGGTTGCTCGGCATGCCAGTGGGCAGCAGGGTGCGGGCCGCATTGATCTTGGCCTGCACGTCGCGGGCCGCGCCGTCTATGTCGCGGCTGAGGTCGAACTGCAGCGTGATATTGCTGTTGCCCAGCGAGGAGCGCGAAGTGATCTCGTTGACGCCGGCGATGGTGCCCAGCGCGCGCTCCAGCGGCGTGGCCACGGTGGCCGCCATGGTGTCGGGGCTGGCACCGGGCAGCGAGGCGCTGACCGAGATGGTCGGGAAATCGACCTGGGGCAGCGGCGCTATCGGCAGCAGCTGGAAGGCCAGCACGCCGGCCAGGGCCACGCCGATCGTGATCAGGCTGGTCGCGACCGGCCTTGCGATGAAAGGCGCACTGATGTTCATGCCGCCTCGGCCGTACGCCAGGCCTGGAAGCGCTGCGCCAGCGACGCAAAGCCCAGGTAGATCACCGGCGTGGTGAACAGGGTCAGCAGCTGGCTGACGATCAGGCCGCCGACCATGGTCACGCCCAGCGGATGGCGCATCTCATGGCCCACGCCATTGCCCAGCATCAGCGGCAGGGCGCCCAGCAGGGCGGCCAGCGTGGTCATCAGGATGGGACGGAAGCGCAGCAAACAGGCCTTGTGGATCGCCTCGCGAGGCGCCATGCCGCCATCGCGTTCGGCCTCCAGCGCGAAGTCGATCATCATGATGGCGTTCTTCTTGACGATGCCGATCAAGAGCACGATGCCGATGATGCCCACGATGCCCAGGTCCAGCCGGGCCGCCAGCAGGGCCAGCAGGGCACCGACGCCGGCCGAGGGCAGGGTCGAGAGAATCGTGACCGGGTGGATGTAGCTCTCGTAGAGCACGCCCAGCACGATGTACATGGTGACCACGGCCGCCAGGATCAGCATCAAGGTGCTGGACAGCGAGGAGCGGAAGGCCTCGGCCGCGCCCTGGAAGCTTGTCTCCACGCTCAGCGGCAATTCCAGCTTGGCCTGCTCGGCCTTGATCGCATCGACCGCGTCGCCAAGGGCTGCTCCCGGCGCCAGGTTGAAGGACACGGTGGCCGAGGGGAACTGGGCCACATGGTTGATGGCCAGGGCCGCCGGCCGCTCGACCACGCGGGCCACCGAGCTGATCGGCACCTGGGCCGAGACCGTGCCGCCGGTGGGCGAGCTGGTCGAGCCGGCCACGTAAAGGCCTTCCAGAGCGCGCGGGCCGCGGCGGAATTCCGGCGCTGCCTCCAGCACCACGCGGTACTGGCTGCTCTGGGTGTAGATGGTCGAGATCAGGCGCTGGCCGAAGGCGTTGTACAGCGCCGTGTCTATGGCGGCCACGCTGACGCCCAGGCGGCCGGCCGACTCGCGGTCGATCTCGACGAAGGCCTGCAGGCCCTGGTCCTGCAGGTCGGTCGCCACGTCGGCCAGCTGCGGCAGCTGCTTCAGCCGCTCCACCATCTGCGTGGTGGCGCGGTTCAGGTCGCCCATGTCGGGCGAGCTGAGCAGGAACTGGTACTGGGTCTTGGAGACCCGGTCCTCGATGGTCAGGTCCTGCACCGGCTGCATGTAGGCCGTGATGCCGGGAATGCGCGAGGTGGCCTGCGAGAGCCGCTGGATGATCTCGGTGGCCGAGGCCTTGCGCTCCGCGTGGGGCTTGAGCGTCAGCTGCATGCGGCCGGTGTTCAAGGTCGCGTTCTGGCCGTCCACGCCAATGAAGGAGGCCAGATGGTCCACGTCCGGGTCCTGCAGGATCACCTCGGCCAGCTTCTGCTGGCGCAGGCTCATGGCCTCGAACGAGCTGTCCTGCGTGGCCTCGGTGATCACCTGGACCAGGCCGGTGTCTTGCACCGGGAAGAAGCCCTTGGGCACGGCCATGTAGAGGATGCCGGTCAGGGCCACGGTGGCAACGAAGGTCAGGAGCGTGGCCACCGGCCGGTCCAGCACCCAGTTCAGGGCGCGACCGTAGGCGGCGATCAGGTCCTCGAAGGCCTGGCCGAACCAGGCGCCGAAGCGGCTGTGCTTGTGCTCGCGCTCGGGGCGCAGCAGGCGCGCGCTCATCATCGGCGTCAGCGTCAAGGAGACGAAGGCCGAGATCAGGATGGACACGGCCATGGTGATGGCGAACTCGTGGAACAGCCGGCCCACCACGTCGCCCATGAACAGCAGCGGGATCAGCACGGCGATCAACGAGACGGTCAGCGAGATGATGGTGAAGCCGATCTGCTGGCTGCCCTTGAGCGCGGCTTGCATGACGATGTTCTGGCGTCGGCCGGGCGCATCCGCGCCCTTGACTTGGCCAGGGGCCAAGTCAGCCTGTGCCGAAACATCGCGCTCCATCTCTTCGAGATTGCGCGCGATGTTTTCGATCATCACGATGGCATCGTCCACGACGAAGCCGGTCGAGATGGTCAGGGCCATCAGGGTCAGGTTATTGATCGAGAAGCCGGCCAGGTACATCACGCCGAAGGTGCCGACCAGGGACAGCGGCACGGCCACGCTGGGGATCAGCGTGGCGCTGCCGCTGCGCAGGAAGACGAAGATCACGGCTACCACCAGGGCGATGGCCAGCAGCAGCTCGATCTGCGTGTCCTCGACCGAGGCGCGTATCGTGGTCGTGCGGTCGGCGATCACTTGCACGTCGATCGAGGCCGGCAGCGTGGCCTGCAGCTTGGGCAGCAGGGCGCGCACCCGGTCCACGGTCTGGATCACGTTGGCGCCGGGCTGGCGCTGCACGTTCAGGATCACGCCCGGCGTGGTGTCGGCCCAGGCGGCCAGGCGCAGGTTCTCGGCGTCGTCGACTATCTTGGCCACGTCGCGCAGCCGCAAGGGATTGCCGTTGCGCCAGGCAATGATCAGGTTCTGGTATTCGGCGGCCGACTTCAGCTGGTCGTTGGCGTCGATGGTGGAGGCGCGCTGCGAGCCGTCGAAGCTGCCCTTGGCCTGGTTGACGTTGGAAGCGGCGATGGCGCTGCGCACATCGTCCAGCGACAGGCCCAGCCCGGCCAGCGTGCCGGGGTTGGCCTGGATGCGCACGGCAGGCCGGCGGCCGCCGGCGATGCTGACCAGGCCCACGCCATCGACCTGGCTGAGCTTGGGCGCCAGCCGGTTCTCGACCAGGTCATGGACCTTGATCACCGGCAGCGAAGGCGAGGTCACGGCCAGGGTCAGCACCGGCGCATCGGCCGGATTGACCTTGCTGTAGACCGGGGGCATGGGCAGGTCGTTGGGCAGCAGGTTGCTGCCGGCGTTGATGGCGGCCTGCACTTCCTGCTCGGCCACGTCGAGCTGCAGGCCGAGCGAGAAGCGCAAGGTGATCACCGAGGCACCGCCGGAGCTGGTGCTGGTCATCTGGTTCAGCCCGGGCATCTGGCCGAACTGGCGCTCCAGCGGCGCGGTGACCGTGGTCGAGATGACGTCGGGGCTGGCGCCAGGGTAGAGCGTCGTGACCTGGATGGTCGGGTAGTCGACCTCGGGCAGGGCCGACAGCGGCAGCAGCCGGTAGGCCAGCAGGCCGGCCAGCAGGATGGCCAGCATCAAGAGCGAGGTCGCGACCGGCCGCTCGATGAAAGGACGTGAGGGGTTCATCGCCGTCCCGCTGTTCAGTTGCCGCCGCCTTCACGGGCCGCCCGTTCGGCGCGGCGCTTCTCGATGAATGCCTTGCGCTCCTCGGGGCTCATCTTCATGAACTTCTCCTGCATCTCGGGCGGCAGGCGGTCGAGCCAGCGCGGGCGTTCCTCGGCGCCGGCCTGGGCCGCGGCCGGGGCCGGGGCCGGGGCCGAAGCGGCGCCTTGCGGCTTGCCACCACGGCTGGCGGCGCGCTCGGGAGCCGGGGCTGCGGCAGGCGCCGCACCCGAGGCCGGCGCGCTGGCGCCGCCGGGGCCACCTCGTCCGCCACGACGTCCGCCCCCGCCGGTGGCACCGACGCGCTGGCGCGGGTCGGCCGCGATCACCACGACCTTGGCGCCGTCACGCAGACGGTCCACGCCGTCGATCACCACCTTCTCGCCCGGTTCCAGATTGCCTTCGACCACCATGGCATCGCCATCGACGACGCCCGGCTTGACCACGCGCACGCCCACCGTGCTGTCGGCCGCGACCACGTAGACATAGAAGCCCTGGGTGCCGCGCAGCACGGCGGCTGGCGGCACGACCAGTGCGTCCTTCACCGTGTCCAGCTGCAGGCGCACGCTGACCGCCTGGTTGGGATAGAGCATCTCGTCCTTGTTGGCGAACAAGGCCTTGAGCTTGATGGTGTCGGTCGTCAGGTCGATGGCGTTGTCGGCCGTGGCGACCTTGCCGGTGGCCAGGAACTTGCCGCCGTTGCGGTCCAGTGCGTCGACCTGCATGGGCTCGTTGGCACGCAGCCGGCTGCTGATCTGCGGCAGATTGGCCGAGGGCACGGCGAACACCAGGGCAATCGGCTGGGTCTGGGTGATGGAGACGATGCCGGCGCTGTCGCCCGGCGAAACGATGTTGCCTACGTCGGCCAGCTTCAAGCCGGCACGGCCGGGGATGGGCGCGATGACCTTGGTGTACGAGAGCTGCAGCTTGGCGTTGTCCACCGCGGCCTGGTCGGCCTTGAGCGTGCCCTCGAGCTGTCGCACCAGGGCTTCCTGGGTATCGACCTGCTGCTTGGCGATGGCGTCCTTGGACAGCAGATCGCGATACCGGGCGAGGTCGATGCGGGCGTTGTCCAGCGAGGCCTTGTCGCGGGCCAGCGTGCCTTCGACCTGGCCCAGCGTGGCCTGGAAGCTGCGCGGGTCGATCTGGGCCAGTTGCTGGCCGGCCTTGACCTGCTGGCCTTCCTTGTAGAGCAGGGCCTGGAGCTGGCCGCCGACCTGGGTGCGCACCGTGGTCGTGTTCGAAGCCGTCAGCGTGCCGACGGCCGAGACCATCACGCGCACGTCCTGGCGGCGCACCGGCGCCACCGAGACCGGCTGCTCGCGGTTGCCGCCGCCGAAGCGCCGTCCGCCGGGGCCACCCGGGCCCTGCTGTCCGCTGGCTGCACCCGAGGCCGCACTGGCCGCCACCCCCGGACCGCCGGCAGCGCCGGCCTGCGACGACTTCCACCACCAGCCGGCACCACCGGCTGCCAGGGCCAGCACGGCCAGGCCCCAATAGAGGGCACGGCCGGACAGGGCGTGGGGAAGGGGGCGAACGGAGCGGGGCTGGGCTTGAGGCATGGGGCTTCTTGTTCAGGGAGGCGCAGCGAGGCGCGGCGCGCACGACTCTACCTGCGGGCCTTTCGATCGGCGATTGCCTTGATGAAAAGAAGCGCAAAGCCGGTGCGCAGTGCGACCGGCGGGATCAGCTCAGGATTCGGCCAGCAGCTGTTCGACCAGGGCGTGCAGCGCGTTGAAGTCGGGTTCGCCCACGTACTTCTTGACGATCTCGCCGCGCTTGTTGACCAGGAAGGTGGTCGGCGTCAGCTGCACCTTGCCGAAGGACTGGGCCACGACGCCGGTGCTGTCTATGGCCACGCTGAAGGGCAGCTGGCGGCTCTCGGCAAAGCTGGCCACATAGGCCGGCGGGTCGTAGCTCATGGCCACGGCCACGGTGTCGAAGCCGCGGCCCTTGAACTTCTGGTGGGTGGCGATGATCTGCGGCATCTCATGCACGCAGGTCGTGCAGCTGGTGGCCCAGAAGTTCACCAGCATGACCTTGCCGCCCCACTGGGCCGAGTTGAGCCTGCTGCCATCCACCAGCACATAGTCCACCTGGGGGGCGCGCTGCTTTTGCACCAGGCTGCGATAGGCCAGCGCGCCGGCAATCACCAAGGCGACGACGATCAGCAGGGGGGCGAGCAGGCGCGGCAGCTTCATGGGCCGCGATTCTAGGGGCCCGACTTTCAGAGCGCTTTCGAGAACTCGAACAGCAGCACCGAGGGCAGGGCATCGGCCAGATGCTTGCGGGCGATGCGGGCGACGCCGTCGGTGGTGGCGGTGGAGAGCTGGGTGATGTGCTCTTCGTCCAGCACCTCGATGAAGCTGAACTGCGGCACTTCCTGGGCGATGCCGGCGCGCAGCTCGTCCAGCGTCTCGCCACGGGCGGCGGACTCGAACACGATGCCGTGCGGCAGGCCGTCCTGGCAGAACTGCATGGCCTCCTCGACCGTGCCGACCACGTCGATGATCAGGCCCATGTGGCGCACCGCGTCCTGCAGCTGGGTGCGCAGTTCGCGCCGCGGCGTGACCACCAGCAGGTGGCTGCCTGCCAAGGGCTTGGAATTGGACGAGGGATGGAAGTCGCGCGGCGCTGCGGGTGCGGGCGGCGCCTCGGCTTCGGGCAGTCCGGGTTCATCGCCGGCCGTGTGCGGGAATTCCAGCGTCAGCACGGTGATGCCGGCTTCGTCCTCGCGCAAGGGCAGCACGCCCATGGTCAGCGCGGTCTGCTCGACCAGGCGCCAGGCCAGCGAATCCAGCCGGTTCGACGCGTCGGCGCCGCCCCGGCTGTCGGCAATCATCTCCAGCGAGCGGTGGGCGAAGCGGCAGCTCAGCCTGGCCTTGGCCGGCCAGGAGCTGAGCTCCAGGCGCAGGTCGATGGATGAATGGGTGCAGGCCAGGGCCCAGTCCATCAGCGCATTGAGCAGCGAGAACAGCAGGGCGCCATCGGCCAGGATCTCGACCGGCTTGAGCACCTGGCGCACCTGGATGCCGCGGGCTTGCGTCTCGCGGCTGCGGTGGGCCAGCACGCCGCGCAGCATCTGGGTGAGGTGCAGGCGCTCGCGGCTGAGCCGCAGACGGCCCGAGGCCAGGCGGGCCAGTTGCTGGCCGACCATGCCCGACTCGCGCGCCTGGGCCACGCTTTCGCGCAGGGCGCGCAGGCTCTGGCGGTCGATCTGGCCGGTGCTGATCAGGTTGTGGATGCGTTCCAGCGCATTGCTCAGCGGGCCGGCCACCTCGGCGCCCAGCTGCTGGACTATGTCCACCCACTGGGCATGGCTCGGCCCTTGCAGCACGTCATTGGCGGCTGCCGGCGGCGCGGGCGTGGCGGTGGGCGGCGGGTGGTTCATCGGAGGCTTGTAGGCCTGGGGGGCAATCATTTGTAACAAGACCAAGTCGGGCGCATGGTCTCGTTCGCCCTGCCCAGCGTCCATCCCCCGTCCCCGGGGGAACTTCACAGTGCGCACCGGCATGGCCGCCGGGCTGCGCATTTGTTCACGTTTTGAAGGCGATGGTCATCAGGATGGCCAACAGTTCGTCCGGGGCGCTGACCATGGCGTCATGCCCGGTGGCGATCTCGTAGACCTGCCAGCCCGGCTGTTCGCGGGCCCGTTCGCGGGCGATAGCGATGGTCGGCAGGGCCGGGGCTGTGCAGTCAATGAAGTAGCGCGAGATGCCGGCCCAGCGTTCGGCATCGAAGTGCAGCGGGTCGTCATAGACGCCGCCGGGATGAGGGGTCTGGCGTCGCTCGACCCAGGCTGCATCGGCACCGGTCAATCCCAGGACGCTGGGCGGCGCCGCCGGGATGAAGCCGTGTTGGGCGATGGCCGTCCGCCGCTGCGCCTGGGTTTCAGGTGCATGGCGGCTGGACCAGGCCTCGCCGCTGAGCGGTATCACGGCATCTAGATAGATCAGGGCTGCCAGCTTGTCGGCCAGCCGGTCTGCCACGCCGGTGATCACCATGCCGGCATAGCTGTGGCCGACCAGGATGACGTCCTGCAGCTCCTCGGCCTCGATCACGGCCTGCACGTCCTGGATGTGGGTGGCCAGGCGTATGTCCGGGCTCAGCTGATGGGCCCGCTCGCCGACGCCCGTGAGGCTGACGGTGAACACGCGGTGGCCGCCGGCCCACAGCGGTTCGAGCAGGCGCTGCCAGCACCAGGCGCCATGCCAGGCGCCGTGAACCAGGACGAAGTCGCTCATGCCACCGCCTTCTTCTGTTTGAGGGTTTCGATCTCGGCCTCGCTGAGGCCGAATTCGGCCAGCAGCTCGTCCGTGTGCTGGCCTAGCAGCGGCGGCGCATGCCGGTACTGCACCGGCGTGGCCGAGAGCTTGAGCGGGCTGGCGACAAGGCGCAGGCCGTCGCTGAGCGGATGTTCCATGGCCACGGTCATGCCGCGGGCCTGGGCCTGCGGATCGGCCAGGGCCTCGGCGATGTCGTTGATCGCGCCGCAGGGCACCTTGGCGGCTTCCAGCGCGGCCAGCCAGTCGGCGCGGGGTCGGGTCTTGACCACGGTCTCGATCTCGGGAACCAGCAGGGCGCGGTGCCGGACCCGGTCGGCATTGCGGGCGAAGCGCGGGTCCTGCGCCCAGTCGCGGCCGGCGATCTCGCAGAACTTGGCGAACTGGCCGTCGTTGCCGACCGCCAGGATCAGGTAGCCATCGGCCGCCTCGAACACCTGGTAGGGCACGATGTTCTGGTGGGCATTGCCCATGCGGCCCGGCGGCTGGCCGGTGCAGAGGTAGTTGCTGCCCAGGTTGGCCAGCATGGCCAGTTGGGTGTCGAGCAGGGCCATGTCTATGACCTGGCCCTGGCCGGTGAGGTCGCGGTGGCGCAGGGCGGCCAGGATGGCGATGGTGGAATAGAGGCCGGTGAACAGGTCGGCCACGGCCACGCCCACCTTCTGCGGGCCGCCGCCGGGGCGGTCGTCCCGCTCGCCGGTCACGCTCATCAGGCCGCCCATGCCCTGGATCGCATAGTCGTAGCCGGCCCGGTCCTTGTAGGGGCCGGTCTGGCCGAAGCCGGTGATGGAACAGACGACCAGGCCCGGGTTCTCGCGCTGCAGGGTCTCGGCATCGAGGCCGTAGCGGGCCAGGTCGCCGACCTTGAAGTTCTCGACCAGCACGTCGACCTGGGCCGCCAGCTTGCGTATCAAGGCCTGACCCTCGGGGCTGGCGATGTCGATGGCGATGGAGCGCTTGTTGCGGTTGGCGCCCAGGTAGTAGGCGGCCTCGCTGGTGTCGGCGCCTGCCTCGTCCTTCAGATAGGGCGGGCCCCAGCTGCGGGTGTCGTCGCCGGAGCCGGGCCGCTCGACCTTGATCACGTCGGCGCCGAGGTCGGCCAGGGTCTGGGTGCACCAGGGGCCGGCGAGCACGCGCGAGAGGTCCAGGACGCGGACCCCGGCCAAGGCCTGGGGCGGGAGGGAGGGGGTAGCGGTCATGGCGAGGCATTGTGCGGTAGCGGCCCTGGATAATCCTTCCATGCCGATCAAGCCCTTCTTGCCTTTTCCGCTGCTGCTTGCCGCGCTCGCGGCTTGCACGCCCAGCCTCAACTGGCGCGAGGTGCGGCCCGAGGGCACGACGGATCTGGTTCTGATGTTCCCCTGCAAGCCGGAGCAGGAGACCCGGCCGCTGGTGGCGCCCGATGCGCCGGCAACCGCCCGCATGGGTCTGGCGCGTTGCGAAACGGCCGGCCTGGGTTTCAGCCTGTCCTGGGCCGACGTGCCGGACCCGAGCCAGCTCGGCCCTTCGCTGCAGCAGATGCGCGCGGCTGTGGTCGATGGGCTCAAGCTGCCGGCAGGCGAACCGCAAGCACTGCAATTGGCCGGCATGATGCCCAGCCCGCATGCCCTCACCCAGGCTCTGGGGGCACCGGATGGCAAGGGTCCGCAGGCCCGCCTGGCGGTGTTCGCCCGCGGACTGCGCGTCTACCAGCTGATGATGCTGGGCCCGCGTGCGGATGCCGCCGCCTGGGAGGGCTTCCTGGGCTCGCTGCGCCTGGGCGAGACGGCACTGCCTGGATAATCCCGCCCATGGCTCACCTGCTCCTGATCGCCCACGCGCCCCTGGCTTCGGCCCTGAAGGCCGTGGCCCAGCACACCTTCCCCAGCTGCACCGCGCAGCTCAGCGTGCTGGACGTGGCGCCGGAGATGTCGGCCGACGAAGTGGAGAGCCAAGCGCGGGCCTTGCTGGCTTCGGCAGGCGCCGACGAGGTGCTGGTGCTGACCGACGTCTTCGGCGCGACGCCCAGCAATGCCGCCCAGCGCCTGCTCGGCGAGCAGGTGCGCATGGTCAGCGGCGTCAACGTGCCCATGCTGTGGCGCACGCTCTGCTATTCCTCCGAACCGCTGGATGCCCTGGCCCAGCGCGCCATCGAAGGCGGTGGACGCGGCATTGCGCCGGTGACCTCGCCCGACAAATCCTGACTTCATCCCCTGAACCGCCGGATCGTTCCCAGATGCTCAAGTCGACCCTCACCATCAGCAACAAGCTGGGCCTGCATGCCCGCGCCTCCGCCAAGCTGACCAAGCTGGCCAGCAGTTTTCAGTGTGAAGTCTTCATGAGCCGCAACAGCCGGCGGGTCAATGCCAAGAGCATCATGGGCGTGATGATGCTGGCCGCCGGTCTGGGCAGCCAGGTCGAGCTGGAGACCGAGGGCCCGGACGAGCAGGCCGCGCAGGACGCGATCACCGCCCTGGTGAACGACAAGTTCGGCGAAGGCCAGTAAGGCGCCGGGTCACTCGCCCAGGAAGTGGCGGCGATAGCGCGCCGGCAGGTCCGGGATGCGCATCAGCAGCGGCAGGTCGGCGGTGTTGAAGTCCGGATCCCAGGCCGGCGCGCCCAGCACGCGGGCGCCGCAGCGCAGATAGCCCTTGATCAGCGGCGGCGGATCGGCATCCAGGTTCTGGTCCAGTTCGGCCACCGGCAGCGCGAGCTTGGGTTGCACCTGCCATTCAGGCGCGGCCAGATGGCTTTGCTCCAGGCGCTTCCAGAGGCTGGCGGCGTAATGGCCGCCGTCGCGCATGGAGACGCTGGCGCAGCCGATCATGGTGTCGAGCTGGTTGCGCTGCATGAACTCACCGAGCGCGGCCCACAGGCTCATGATGGCGCCGCCGGAGCGATGGTCGGCATGCACACAGGAGCGGCCGAGTTCCACCATGCGTGAGCGCAGCGAGGCCAGCGGGCTCAGGTCGAATTCGGTTTCGCTGTAGAGACCGCCTGCCCGGCGAGCGGCGTCCGGTGTGAGCACGCGGTAGGTGCCTATCACCTCACCGGGGCGGCCGTCGACCTCGACCGTGCGCACCAACAGGTGTTCGCAGAATTCATCGAAGCGGTCGACGTCCAGACCCGTCGGCGTGCCGGCGGGGGGCGTCAGGCGCGCACCCATCTCGCCGACGAAGACTTGGTATCGCAGTGATTGCGCCTCGATCAGATCGTCTTGCGTGCGGGCCCAGGCCACATGGAGCCTAGGCGTCGCAACAGTTTGCGGCAACGCTGCTGGAAGAGACCTCCGGTCCGCGCTGTTCAGCTCGGCAAAGGGTAGGGTGGGCAGGGGCAGGTCTCGCATGGCGTCTCTCGTTGGCTGAGATAGCGAGATGCTCGGCGTCGGGCGTGACCTCGTCGTGACCGCTGCGTGACCGCCAGATGACGCAGGGCGCTGCTACATTCGGCCCATGAGTTTTCAGGTCTTCGGCATTCCGGTTTCTCGCGGCGTGGCCATCGGACGGGCCGTGCTCGTCGCGTCCAGCCGGCTCGACGTGGCGCATTACTTCATCGACGCAGCCGATATCGAGGCCGAGATTGCCCGCTGTCTGCGAGCCCGCGACGAAGTGGCCCGCGAGCTGTCGACGCTGAAGCAGGACCTGCCCGAGGATGCTCCGCACGAGTTGGCCGCGCTGCTGGACGTGCACCTGATGCTGCTGCACGACGAGGCCCTGACAGGCGCAACCCGGCAGTGGATCGTCGAGCGTCACTACAACGCCGAATGGGCGCTGTCGGCCCAACTCGAAGTGCTGGCTCGCCAGTTCGACGAGATGGAGGACGACTACCTGCGCGAGCGCAAGGCGGACCTGGAGCAGGTGGTCGAACGCATCCTGGATGCGCTGGCGGCCGAGTCGGGCGAGACACCTCGCGGCGCGGTCAGCGTGACCCAGCGAGATTTCGCCGGCGAAGACCCGCTGCTGCTGGTGGCGGCAGACATTGCACCGGCCGACATGCTGCAGTTCAAGCGCAGCGTGTTCCATGGCTTCATTACCGACATCGGCGGCAAGACCTCGCACACGGCCATCGTGGCGCGCAGCCTGGACATCCCTGCGGTCGTCGGTACGCGTGAGGCCAGCCGGCTGATCCGGCAGGACGACTGGGTCATCATCGATGGTGACTCGGGCCTGGTCATCGTCGATCCTTCACCCATCGTGCTGGAGGAGTACCGCTTCCGCCAGCGCCAGAGCGAACTTGAGCGAGCCAGGCTGGCCCGTTTGCGCCACACGCCAGCCGTGACCATGGATGGTGAGCGGATCGAGCTGCACGCCAATATCGAGCTGCCGGCCGACGCTGTGGCGGCGGTGGAGGCCGGGGCGACCGGCGTCGGACTGTTTCGCAGCGAATTCCTGTTCATGAACCGGGGCGGTGAGTTGCCTACCGAGGATGAGCAGTTCGAGGCCTACAAGGCTGCTGTCGAGGCCATGCGGGGCATGCCGGTCACCATCCGCACCGTGGATATCGGCGCCGACAAGCCGCTGGACCGCATGACGACCAACGAGCTGCGCCACGAGCATGTGCTCAATCCGGCCATGGGTCTGCGCGCCATCCGCTGGAGTCTGGCCGAGCCCAGCATGTTCCGCCAGCAGCTGCGGGCTATCTATAGGGCAAGCGCTTTCGGCAAGATTCGATTGCTGATTCCCATGGTGGCGCACCTGAACGAAGTCAAGCAGATCCTGGAGGCGTTGAAGCGCGTCCAGCAGCAGCTGAATGACGCGGGCCACGCCTACACCAAGGTGGAGCTGGGCGTGATGATCGAGATCCCCGCGGCGGCCGTGATGCTGCCCCTGCTGCTCAAACATGTGGACTTCGTCTCCATTGGCACCAACGACTTGATCCAGTACACGCTGGCAATCGACCGGGCCGACGAAGCGGTAGCGCATCTGTACGACCCGTGGCATCCGGCAGTGTTGCAACTGATCTCCACCTCGATTTCCCAGGCTCGCGCAGCGGGCAAGTCGGTCAGCGTCTGCGGCGAGATGGCCGGCGACCCAATGTTTACCGACCTGCTGCTGGCCATGGGCCTGCGCAGCTTCTCAATGCATCCAGCGCAGATCCCCTCCATCAAGCAGCGCGTGCTGCGCGCAGACAGTGGGCGCCTTGCACAGTTGTTGCCTGTCGTTCTTCAGAGCGAAGACCCGCAGCAGGCTGCGTCGCTGGCGTTCGCCAGCAGCCGCAGCGAGCCGGTCCGGCACTAGCCGTTGCGATACCCGCTGCAGAGATGTTCGCCCGGCTGAAATTTCCATGCTATAGTGGCGGACTTCGCTGATCACGGCGCTGCTTCGAAAGGGGCGGGGCGCAGTGGTTGGGGGAGATGGGGAGTGAGCAAGCGCGATGACAAAAATATTTTGCAAAGCGCTTGACGGATTCAAAAGAATTCAGTCATAATCTCGCTTCTTCGCTGATCACGAAATTGATTAAGCGAAGCGACTGAGGAGTCAGT